>CAVFWY010000009.1:0-22353 GCA_963626175.1 Gemmiger sp. | reverse complement strand
CATCAAAGGGGGTGGTTGATGCGCATCAAGAGGGGTGGTTGATGCGCATCAAAGGAGGGTGTTGATGCGCATCAAGAGGGGTAGTTGATGCGCATCAAAGGGGGTGGTTGATGCGCATCAAACCTTCGGACGATGCGCACGGCAGGTCAATTGCCTCCTTAAATCCATGAGAAATCCGTGCAAATCCGTGGCGATAACTTCCAAAAAATCCTGTCAACCTGTCTGAAACAGTCAGAAAGTTATCCTTCCACTGTTCGACTTCGACTGATCAATTCACCACGGATTTCACGGTTTTTGGGGAAATAGCCGTGTAGATCGGGAGAGAGGGGAAGATGGGGTTAGGGGGTAGCCGTGGTGATCGGGCGAATCGAGAGAAGAAATGGCCGTGGAGAGCGGAACGACCACCCCATCTCCCGCTCTCCCGATCTACACGGCTATTTCCCCAAAATTCGTGAAAATCCGTGAAATCCGTGGTGATGACAACCGAGAATTGTCGGCGACGGGTCTTTTCTCAATCGCTCACAGGCGACAGGCGGCGCACTTCTGCGCGAATCGCATCGCGGAGAAGATCGATGCGCCCTGACGGCGTTGCCGCGACATAGCCTTCCAAGCAGACGACGCCCGGCTGATCTTGCCACACGGGTGCGCCGTCCGTCGTAATCACGCGCTTGCCGCGTGCAAGCGCCTCGGCGACGACCAGTCCGAAATTTTCGCTCAGCGTCGGCAGGACGAGCACGTCACACCACGTCCACGCCGCCTCCTTCTCCGCTCCCGTCGCGTCCGAAACGACCCGCAGTTCGCATTCCTCCAACCCTCGGACGGCGGCTTCGAGGAAATCCACGCCCTTCAGCGGATGACGGCGACCGAGATAGAGGAGGTGCAGTTTACCGCGCTGTTCGCGGCACTTCGCGGTTTCGCCGTTCGCCGTTGCAAAGGCGAAGCATTGCCGCAGGTCGAACTCCTCGACCGCACGGACGCGCGACTCGAAGGCGCGAATCCACTGCGCTTCCGCCGCGCAGGTGGCGACGACGCGCGCGGCGCGGCGAAAGAGGGCGCGTTCGGCGGGGACGAACCACATCTTCTTCCAGAAGTGGTAGCGGAGACGCACGGGATCGAGCGAGCCGTGCGGCATCCGCACGAGCGGCTTGCCCGCCTTCAGAACGGCGCGGCAGACGCGGCGGACTCGCGGCAACCACATCGAATGAACCCACACCTCGTCCGCCGCCGCAATCTGCCGCGACGCGACGTCCGCCGCATCCGCGATTTCAGCGCCGCCCTGCCGCCGCGCAATCAGGCGGGCGGCGACGGCGATGCCGTTCGTCTCATCCGCCGCGCCGGGAACGATGTGCAGAACGTGCATGGGGCTTACTTCTTGCGCGTGGGCTGCTGCCGTCCCGAGAGAAACTTCGAGACGGCGACGAGCGCACAGGTGAAGAGCAGCATCAGCGTCGAAAGCGCGAAGACGGCGGGCAGGTTCTTCGAGTGCTTCGTCATCGAACTCACGTAGGTCGGGAAGGTGTTCGTGCCCGCGCCGTTCACGAACGAGGTAATCACAACGTCGTCAATCGAAAGCGTGAAGGCGAGAAGCCCGCCCGCCACGATGCCCGGCATCAGAATCGGCAACTCGACCTTGAAGAAGGTCGTCCACGGCCCCGCGCCGAGGTCATACGCCGCCTCCACGAGTCGGTCGTCGAAGTCCTGCAGCCGCGCAAGGACGGTCATCACGACATAGGAGACGCAGAACGTGACGTGGGCGATGAGAATCGTCCAGAACCCGCAATCGACGCGACAGGCGACGAAGAGCATCAGGAGGGAGATGCCGATGAGGATGTCGGGCATGATGAGCGGCGTGTAGACGAGGGCGTGGTGAATCGTCTGCAGGCGATCCTTCCAGCGGTGGAGCGCGAGCGCGGCGGTCGTGCCGACGACGCACGAGATGACGGTCGCGAGTCCCGCAATCGTCAGCGAGAGCCAGAAGCTCTGCAGCAGGGCGCGAACCGAATAGTCGCCCGAGAAGAGCTGGGCATACCACTTGCCCGTGAAGCCGATGAAGTCGCCGCGCGCGTCGAAGAAGCTCATCGAGATGCCGTTCGGGATGAACCCGTAGACAACGACCAGCACGATCGGCACGTAGAGGAACGCCAGCACGAAGCCGAGCACCGCGACGGAAAAGAACGAACGCTTCATCTCAGACCTCCTCCGCCGCCGGCCAGCACGAGGCGGGCGGTCTGGCTTTCGAGCCGCTTGCGGTCGCGGGCATCCTGCCGCCGCTTCCACCACGTGGCGAGCGCAATCGGCACGAGCACCGACACCGCCATCAGCGTCGCGAGCGCGGATGCGTGGGGGATGTTGCGGTTCTGAATCGCCCGCATGAAGATCTTGTTGCCGATCAGCACGCAGTCCGTGCCGCCGAGCATCTGCGGAATCACGTAGGAGCCGATGGCGGGGATGAACACCATCAGGATTGCCGAGACGACGCCCTGACGGATGCCGGGGATGAAGATCTTGCGGAAAGCGTAGAAACTCCGCGCTCCCAAGTCCCGCGCCGCCTCAAGAAGCGAAAAGTCGAACTTCTCCGCCGCCGTGTAGATCGGCATGATGGCGAACGGCAGAAGCGAATACACCGAGACGAGCACGACCGCCGCCTCGGAGTCAAGTATCGTCGAAGACGCGGGATCGACCGGTGCGGACGACGCCATGCCGACCCACACGAAGAACTTCTGCAGGAAGCCCGGCAGCCAGTCGAACATCCATTCCCTCACGCGAAGCCAGACGAGATAGCACGCCTGCAGCCAACCGTCCGGGTGGAGCATCGTCTTCCACGCGAAGACCCGCACGACGAAACTCGTCCAGAACGGCAGCATGATCGCACCCGCGACAATCGCCCGCCAGCGCGGATTCATCCGCGCAATCGCGTAGGCGCACGGCAGGGCGAGAACAATGCACCACACCGTCACCTCGAAGGAAATCCGCAGCGTGTTCCAGACAATCGCCGGGTAGTCGGGGTTCACGAGTTCGCGCCACGTCGAGAAGCTCCACTCGCCCACGCCGCCGTTCGCGTCGTGTCCGTGGAAGGTGAACGCGAGCACGATGAGCGCGGGCACCGCGAAGAAGAGCGCGAGCCACGCGAACGAAGGAAGCGTGACGAGCCACTCGGCCCGCTTCGAGCGCAGGGGGTTCTTCATTCGTCCACGACCTCCACCATGTAGCCGTCGTCGGGATGCCACCAGACGAACACCTTGTCGTTCCACGTGATCGGCTCCTGGTCGAGCAGGAAGCGCGAGTGCGGCTTCAGTGCGGAAATGCGCAGGTCGGAGGACTGCAGCCAGTATTTCGTGTAGACGCCCTGGTAGACGATGTCCTGCACCGTCGATGGGAACACGTTGATTGCCGCGCCCTTCTCCGGGAGCGGCGGATTCAGCGTGACGCGGATTTTCTCGGGACGGACGGAAAGGTCGACCTTCTGCCCGACTTTCAGGGCGCGGTCGTTGAACGCCTTGATCTGCGGAAAGCCCTTCACCGCGATGTAGCAGTAGTCGCCGTCGACCTGCACGATTTCGCCGGAGAAGAAGTTCGTGTCGCCGATGAAGCTCGCCACGAACCGCGTCGCGGGAGCCTCGTAGATCTTCGCGGGACCGTCCAGCTGCTCGACCTTGCCGCGGTTGATCACGGCGATGCGGTCGGAAAGGCTCATCGCCTCGCCCTGGTCGTGGGTGACGTAAAGGAAGGTGATGCCCACCTGGTCGTGAATCGTGTCGAGTTCGAGCAGCATGTGCTGGCGCAGCTTCAGGTCGAGCGCGGCGAGCGGCTCGTCGAGAAGCAGAACCTGCGGGCGGTCGACGAGAGCGCGCGCGATGGCCACGCGCTGCTTCTGCCCGCCCGAAAGCTGCGACGGATACTTCCACGCCTGATCCGTCAGCTGAATCATCTCGAGGATTGCGTCCACGCGCTCCTCGAGTTCCTCCTTCGGGGTCTTCGCCAGTTTCAATGAGAACGCGATGTTGTCCCAGATCGTCATCGTCGGGAAGAGCGCGTAGTTCTGGAAGACCGTGTGAATGCGCCGTTGGTTCGGCGGCAGGTCGGTGATGTCCTTGCCCTCGAGGTAGATGCGCCCCGAGTCGGGACGCTCGAACCCGCCGAGCATCCGCAGGAGCGTCGTCTTGCCGCAGCCCGAAGGCCCCAGCAGGGAGAAGAACTCCCCCTTCTTCACGGACAGCGAGACGTCGTTCACGGCGGTCAGTGCGCCGAAGCGTTTCGTCACGTGGTCGAATACGAGAAAGTCACCAGCCATGGTTCCCAATGATTTTCCTTTCTTCCTTATATGTAGAGAGGGGTCAGTAGACGAAAAGCATCTCGCGGTATTTCGGGAGCGGCCACTTGCCGTCATCGACAAGTCCTTCGAGACGGTCGACCGTGCGACGCAAGTCGGCCATCTTCTCCAGCACATTCGCATGGGAGTTGCCCGCGAGGGACTTCTCCAGCCTCTCGCACTTCACGTGCAGGTCATCAAGCCCCGCGCCCAACTTGAGCGAGAGCGCCTTCAGACCCGTCACGCCGACCTTCAGTCCGTCCTTCCGCGCCTGCCCGATTGCCGTCGCCAGGCGGCTGAACTCGTCCGCCACCACGGGACGGATCATGCTCCGCGCGATTTCGAGCGCGACCTTCCCCTCGATGCGGACGCGGCGGTCGTAGTCCTCGAGCGCAATCTCGCAGCGGCTCTCCATCTCCGCCTCGGAAAGGACGCCGTATTTCGCGAAAAGGGCGCGGTTCGCCGCGCTTTTGAGCGGGGCGATAGCGGCCGGCGTGTCGCGCAGGTTGGGGAGACCGCGCTTCGCGGCCTCCTTCGGCCACGCGGCGGAATAGCCGTCGCCCGAAAAAAGGATTCTCTTGTGCTTGCGAATCAGCCGCTGGAGGAGTTTCTGGAGATTCGCGTTCGCATCGCCCTTCTGACCGTCCAGCTGGTCGCAGATGTAGTCGAGCGATTCCGCCACGATGACGTTCAAGACCATCATGCTCGCCGCGCAGTTCTGGGAGGCACCGGGGGCGCGGAACTCGAACTTGTTGCTCGTGAAGGCAAAGGGCGAAGTACGGTTGCGGTCGGTCGTGTCGCGCGTAAGCGGCGGCAGCGTATCCACACCGATCTGCATCGTCGTGCGTCCCGAATGGGGGGCGCTCTTGCCCGTCTCGATTTCACGCATCACCGCCGACAGTTCGTCGCCGAGGAAAATCGAGAGAATCGCGGGCGGGGCCTCGTTCGCACCAAGCCGATGGTCGTTGCCCGCGCTCGCCGTGGACATCCGGAGCAGGTCGGCGTGAAGATCGACCGCACGAATGATGGCGGCGAGGAAGGTGAGGAAAATCGCGTTGTCCCTCGGATTGTCACCGGGCGAGAGCAGGTTCTTCCCGCCATAGGCGACAGACCAGTTGCAGTGCTTGCCCGAACCGTTCACGCCGTCAAACGGCTTTTCGTGCAGAAGGCAGACGAAGTCCATCTTCTCCGCCGTCTGCCGCAGAACCTCCATAATCATCATGTTGTGATCGACGGCGAGATTCAAGTCCTCGAACATCGGAGCGAGTTCGAACTGGGCGGGCGCGACCTCGTTGTGCCGCGTCTTCGCCGGAATGCCGAGCCGCCACAGGCGGTTCTCGACTTCCGTCATGAACTTCAGGATGCGTGGACGAATCGACCCGAAGTAGTGGTCGTCCAACTGCTGGTGCTTCGCGGGGGCCGCGCCGAACACCGTGCGCCCCGTCTGCAGAAGGTCTGGGCGCCTCAGGTAGAACGCCCGGTCGACGAGAAAGTATTCCTGCTCCGCGCCGAGGGTGATTTCCACGTGAGCCTTCGGCTGGCGGAACTTCTTCATCAGCCGCTCCGTCGCACGGGTCAGACACTGGATGGAGCGCAAAAGCGGGGTCTTCGCATCAAGCGCCGCGCCGGTGTAGGAGCAGAACGCCGTCGGAATGCACAGCGTCGCGCCGTTCTCGTGGCGTTTGATGAACGCGGGCGACGTCGGGTCCCACGCCGTGTAGCCGCGCGCCTCAAACGTCGAGCGCAATCCGCCGGACGGAAACGAACTCGCGTCCGTCTCGCCGCCAATCAGGTTCTTGCCCGAGAATCGCCGCACCGCCCGCGCCGAACCGACCGGCTCGAGGAAGGCATCATGCTTTTCCGCCGTCCCGCCCGTCATCGGCTGAAACCAATGCGTGAAATGCGTCGCACCGTTCGCGACCGCCCAGTCCTTCATGCCGCCCGCCACCGAATCGGCAATCGACGGGTCGAGGGGCTTGCCCTCGCGCATCGTCGCCAGGAGTTTCTCCGCGACGGACTTCGGCAAATGCCGCCGAATCGCCTTCTCGGAGAAGACGTCCTGCCCGTATTCCTCAATGACGGAACGAGTTGTTTTTTCCACTTTTCCTGTTATCCAGTTGGGTTGTTCCTGTTGTGACGAAAACGGCTGAATTATACCGCATTGCGCCAGAATATGCAATGGCGAAAATGAACATGGGAATCTGCTGTGGAATCTGCCAAACACCCGAATTTGGTATAATATGCCGCAAATGCGCGAGAAACCAGAGATTCTTTCCCCGGCGGGGGACTTCACCTGTCTGCAGGCGGCACTCGATGCGGGTGCGGATGCCGTTTACTTCGGGCTTGGCACATTCAACATGCGCGCCCGAAGCGGCGTGAACTTCACCGTCGCCGACTTGCCTGAAATCGCCCATCGATGCCGCGAACGCGGCGTTCGCGCCTATCTCGCCCTGAATGCCATCATGTTCGAGGGCGAGACGGAGTCCGTCGAACGAACGATTCTCGCCGCGAAACCATACGTAGATGCGTTCATTGTCTCGGACTGGGGAGTCGCCGCGCTCTGCAAAAGGCACGCCGTTCCCTTCCACGCTTCGACGCAGATGTCGATTTCCAACTCCGCCGCCGTCGGGTTTCTCGCCGCACAGGGAGCGGAGCGCGTCGTCCTGGCGCGGGAATGCACCCTTCTCGAAGTCGCGCAGATCATCCGCAAGTCAGGCGTTGAGATCGAGTGCTTCGTGCACGGGGCGCAGTGCGTCGCCGAATCGGGACGCTGTTTCATGAGCCACGATGCGTTCGGCAAAAGCGCTTGTCGCGGCGAATGCGTCCAGCCGTGCCGTCGCCGCTTTCTCGTGAAGGCTGTCGATCTCTACGAAGACGAAGACGGCAACCCCGTGCACGAGTCGGACACCGCCTTCGAGGTCGAGCCGCACACCGTCCTCTCCGCCCGCGACCTCTGTTCGCTCGGCTTCGTCGATCAACTCATGCGAGCGGGCGTTGCAAGTTTCAAGATCGAGGGGCGCGCGCGGAACGCCGAATACGTGAAGACCGTGACGGCCGCCTACCGCCGCGCCGTGGATGCCGTTGCGGAGGGAACCTACACCCCCGAACTCGTCGCCGAACTCACGGAGTCGGTGAAGCGCGTCTTCCATCGCGAATTCGCACCGGGGCTCTACTTCGGCCGCCCCGGAGCGAACCAGTTCACGGATAGCGAAGACTCGCTCGCCACGACGGTCAAGCGTCACGTCGGCATCGTCATCGACTATTTCCTCAAAGCGGGCATTGCGCAAGTGAAGATTCAAGACCACCCGCTCGCCGTCGGGGACGAGATACAGATTCACGGACCGACCACGGGCGTCGTCGAGATGACGGTCGGGGAACTCCGCCGCGACGAGGAATCGCCCGCCGTCACCGAAAAAGGCACGTGGATTACCTTCAAAGCGCCGCGTTGCCGCGTGGGTGACAAGGTGTTCTTCATCGAAAGGAGGACGTTCGACAATGCTTGAGATCGACATCATCAGCGTCCAGCCGGGAATGTTCCGAGGCTTCCTCGAGCAGTCGATGGTGGCGCGCGCCGTAAAGAAAGGCGTGTGCCGGATCAATGTAATCGACTTGCGTGACTACGCGCACGACAGGCGGCGCACGGTGGATGACCGCCCCTACGGCGGCGGACCCGGCATGCTCATGAAATGCGAACCGTGGTTCGAGGCCGTCGAGGCGAGCGTCGGCGCGGTGCGCCCCCTGCCGCCCGACGTGCGCGTCGTAATGACAGCCCCCTCGGGCCGCCGCTTCAATCAGCGGCTTGCGGAGGAGTTCGCCACCCTGCGCAAACTCGTCTTCATGTGCGGCCACTACGAGGGCTTCGACGCGCGGATTCGCACGCTCGCGACGGACGAGGTGTCGCTCGGCGACTTCGTGATGACGGGCGGCGAACTCGCCGCCGCCGCCATGGTCGATGCCGCCGTGCGGCTGATTCCCGGCGTACTCGGCGGCGGACCCGCCGCGACGGCGAGCGAGAGCTTCGGTCGCGAGGGGCTGCTCGAAGCCCCCCAGTATACGCGCCCGCCAGTCTTTCGCGGCATGGCCGTGCCACAGGTGCTCATCGACGGCGATCACCGCCGCGCGGACGCCTGGAAGCGGAGCGAAGCGCGAAAACTGACGGAGGAAGTCCGTCCCGACTTACTCGAAACCCACCCAACACAAGCGAACTGAACGCATGATGTATTTCGTCAACAAAATCGTCTTCTTCTTTCTCAACCCGCTGATGCTCGGACTGCTCGCTCTGCTCGCCGGCATTGTTCTCGGTCGAATCGGTTGGAAAAAGTGCGCAATCGCCGCGAAGATCGCGGCGGTCGTCTGGCTGTGGTTCTGGTTCTCGTGTTTTCCGAGCCGCTGGATCGGTTATTCGCTCGAATCGCACTATCCGCCGCGACCGATGAGCGAAATCCCGACGGCGAACGCCATCGTCGTGCTGGGCGGCGGCATGACCGGACACGTCCTGCCGAACTACGGGGCGGAAATGGCACAGAGCGCAGACCGCGCGTGGTGCGCCGCACGACTCTGGAAAGCGGGCAAGGCTCCCGCCGTCATCCCGACGGGAACGGGCGTCGCCGAAGGCGATGCCGTGTTCCTGTCGGACTACGGCGTTCCAGGCGCGGCACTTTGGGTGGAGAACAACTCGCGAAACACGGAGGAGAATGTCAAGTTCACCGCCCAACTCCTGCGCACGAAATTAAAGGCAGAGCGTCCACGCATTCTGCTCGTCACGAGCGCGTGGCACATGAGGCGGGCGATGCTCTTCTTCGCGAAGTATGCGCCGGAGGTCGAGGCAATCCCGGTCGCCGCCGACTACGAACACACGCTCGCGGCAGAACGTCGCCTTTCGGAACAAGACTTCACACCGAATGCGGACGCATTCGCCCGCAACACGGCTCTCTTCAAGGAACTCCTCGGCTACTGGGGCTACCGCCTGCTGCGATAGCCCTGCCAGGAACTCACTTGAGTTCCAGCAGGTGCTCAAAGCCCGGTGGAACGTGATCGGCGCGATGGGCAATGCAAATCGCCGCCGTCTTCGGATGACCGCGAAGCCATGTCGAAACACGCCGCAGAAGCCATTTCGCATCCGCCGCGTTCAGATTCAGGCACGGCTCATCCAGCAAGAGCAAGTCCGGCTCGGCTGCCAGAGCCTCCTCCAGAAGTGTTTCCGGCGACTTGCCGAGATACGTCTGCATTTCGGGGCTGACCATGCCAATCCGACGACGGATCTTGCACAGCTCCTCGCCGGGCTGACGACGCTGACCGAGCACGGTGACATCGTTCGCGTAGCCGAGCGGGCTATCCCCCGTGATGAGCGCGAAGAGCGTCGTCTTGCCGCTTCCGTTCCGCCCCTTGAGCACCCAGTGTTCGCCGCGGCGGACAGTCCAGTTGAAATCTTTGAACAGCCACCGCTTGCCGAAACGGATGCGGATGTTCCTGAGTTCCACGACGGGCGGAACCGCCTTGGACGAGCGAAGCACTATCTTGTCGGCACGGCGTGGCGCAGTCTCCTTCGCGCCCGAATCGGACTTCCCCTTCCCGCCGAACGAGACGGGCAATTCGTCGCGGTTGCGGACGCGCAGAACCACATCGACACCTTCCCGTGCGAGTGCGCTCACAATCTTCTTGAACCGCTCGCGGCGTTCCGGGTCAAGCCCCGCCATGGGGTCGTCGAGGACAAGTTTCCTCGGGCCTTTCAGGAGGGCTCGGGCGAAGAGGACGCGGCGCATTTCGCCATTCGAGAGCGAAACGAACGGACGCGGAAGAAGATCCTCGAGTTCCAGAAGGCGCACGACCTTCCCGAAGCGGGTCTTGTAGGCTTTGCGCTCCGTCGTGCGACTCACCCCGACTTCAAAAGGACAAATGTCGAACACCTCCTTGAAGGAAAGATGTTCGCGGACGCTCGTGCCGTCCTCCGAATAGTAGCGGCACTGCAGCCAGCCTTCGCCGCTTGAAGCCGCCTCCTGCTGCTGGGCAAACGAGAGGTAGGCGACGCCATCCTCTTCATCCATTCCCCGATTCCGTTTCATTCTTGGGATACTCCTTCCTTCAGTTCATCTCGGCAAAGTGCCGCGCACCGTTCCATGACGGCGAAGCCGCGCGAATCGGGCCAACTGGTCACATTGCGAAGGATGATGACAATCGTTCGGCTCGCCGGGTCGAACCCCACGAACGATGCGCCGCCGTAGATCATGCCCGCACGGTAGAGGACGCGCCGACCCGACGAAAGAACGCGGACACGCAACGCCCCGTAGAGTTCGCCATCCCTACAGACGGAGAGCGGCCGCTCCCGCATCCACCCGCCGATCAGCGGCCAGCACTCCGCAAACGCAACCGCGCAATCCGACGCGGAGGAGAAAAGTCCTCCGGTCGCCCGCAGGGCGTTGCCCAACCGATGGTCGGGGACATCGTGCCGTCGCCGCGCAAGCCAGGGAAGGTGGCCGGCGCAGGCTCGCGTCAGCCGATTCGTCCACGGGCCAGATTCGGGTTCGTAGGTCGTATCCCGCAAGTGAAGCGGCTCAACAGCCGTTTCGCGGAGAATCTGTTCAAGCGAACGCCCGAGGGCGTCTTCCAGTACCATTCCAAACAGTCCGAACCCCATGTTCGAGTATTCGGGATGCGAATTCCGCACCGCCCGACGCCACCGTGGTCGCCAACATTCGCGGATGAAATCGGCGCGGGATTCAAACCGCGCATAGATGTGCGAGCCGACAAATCCGCAATGGAATGCCGTCGCCATATCCATCGGGTCAGATGTCATCAGGAACTCGCGCGGCAAGCCCGACCTGTTCTCAAGCAAGTCACGGCTTGTGACGTGCGCGAACTCCGGCGGCAATTCGTCCTTCATGTAGACCGTAATCGGAGAATCCAGGTCGACAAGCCCCCGTTCGTGCAAACGCGCTGCCGCCGGAAGAAGAAAGAGCTTTGAAAGCGACGCAATGCGAAAGAGAGAGTGCTCGGTTGCCGAACCCGCGTTTCCGAAGACCGTCCCCGACGGAGAGACAATCGCCACGCTGCAACTCTCGTCGTCTCCATCGGTCACGTAATAGTCAGCCGTCGCCTGCGCGAGTTCCGCAAGCGAATCCGCCGCGCCTATGCGCTCCTCAATCGAGACACATCCCGCAGAAAGGAGAAATGCCACCCCCGCCAAAAGCCGCCGCCATCCGCCGCCAGTCATCGTCCCGCGCCCATCACGCCAAAAGCGAATAGCCGACACCGCGCTCGTTCTGAAGCCGATGGCCGAACCGCCCCAACTTGCGTTTCAGCCGACTCATATGCACGTAAAGCGTCTCCTCGCTTCCCGCATAGCCCCGCCCGCGAAGAACGTCGAAGATCTCGTCATAACCGAAGACTTTGCCGCGTTCCGTCTGCAAGAGCCAGAGGAAGTCCGCCTCGGTCTTCGTCAGCCGCTCGTCCAGTCCTTCGCCGCGCACGGTGAGTCCGTCAAAGTCGATGACGACGCCGTCCGCTTCGAGCGTTCGCGGGGCAACCGCCGCGTCGTGCCGCGCCTTCACCCAGTCGAGTGCGCGGCGAACGCGGGCAAGCAGAATCGACGGAGCCGCCGACTTCGGCATGTAGTCGTCCGCCCCCACGCCGAAGCCGCGAAGCTGATCGACGTCCGACGACATTGCCGTCAGGAAGAGAACGGGCGTGTGGCGGTTCCTGGCGCGGATCTCGGTGCAGACGGCGTAGCCGTTCTTGCGCGGCATCATGACATCAAGGAGGATGACGTCGGGGCGTTCCGTCTCGAAAACCGCCAACGCCTCATCGCCGTTCCGTGCGGTGCAAACCTCATAGCCCTCGCCCTCAAGGAGCGTCTTCAACCCTCGGCGAAGCGCGGCCTCATCGTCAACCAGCAGGATTTTCGCGTTCATCTCATCAGGCGAAGGCCGAAGTCCCGAGGTTCTGCAACGCCGCGATGCGGTCGGAAAGCGAGGGGTGCGTCGCCCAGATTGACGTTTTGCGATCGCCCTCGGCAATGCCCATCGCCTTCAACGAATCCGGCAGAACACCGGGCTGGAGATTGCCCAGTCGGCGAAGCGCGGCGATCATCGGCGACGGCGAGCCGAGCAACCGCGCCGAACCCGCATCCGCCGCGTATTCGCGCCGCCGCGAAAAGGCGAAGACGACGAGCGAGGCGAGAATGCCGAGCACGATGTCCAGCACGAGAACCGTCAGGAAGTAGATTCCGCCGTTGGAGCGGCGGCGATTCCCCTCGCCATTCCCCGCGTTGGCGAGAATCGAGGCAATCGCACGCGAGAAGAAGATGACGAAGGCGTTCAGGACGCCCTGCACGAGCGTCAGCGTCACCATGTCGCCGTTCGCCACGTGGCTCATCTCGTGACCAAGCACGGCGCGGAGCTCCTCCCGTGACATCTGCCCCATGATGTCCGTCGAGACGGCGACGAGCGCATGGTTGCGAAACGCCCCCGTCGCGAACGCATTCGCCGCGCCGGGATAGACGGCGACTTCGGGCGTCTTCACGTTCGCCCGGCGAGCCAGTTCTTCCACCGTCGAGACGAGCCAGCGTTCCGCCTCGCCCTCCGAGCCGTCAATCGTCCGTGCGCGGCAGGCGAACTTCGCAATCGGCTTCGAGAGGAGAAGCGAGATGAATGCGCCCACAAAGCCGTAGACGAAGGCCAGTATCGCGAGATCCGCCCACCGTTCGCCAATCACTTCGGCGACGCTCGGGCCGAGAAAGACGCAAAGGATGTTCGTGACGATGCAGAGGGTGATCAGCACCGCGAGGTTCGTGACGAGGAAAAGGAGTATCCGCTTCATATTGACTCAACCTTCATTGTGATGTTCGACTGGGCTATTACCTTCACGTCCGCCCCGACTTCGATGGCGGACTCGGCGACCGCCGTCCACTCCGCATCGCCAATCAGCACGCGTCCCGTGAGCGGCGGACGAATCGCCTCCGTCACCCTGCCGATGCGCCCGACCGTCTCGTTGTTGAAATCGGCTTTCGCCGTCACGCTGTCGCCGCAGAAGAGCCGCGTCATCCACCGCCGCAGGAAGACGAGGTAGAGAACCGAAAAGACCGAGAACGCCGCAAGCTGCCACGTCAGCGTAAACGCCGCATCGAAGACGAAGCGACACACGCCGACCGTCGCGGCGGAAAGCCCGAAGAAAAAGACGACGAATCCGGGCGCAAACAGTTCCATCAGCATGAGGAACGCGCCAAGATACAACCACAGCCAGCCACAGCTCATCATTTGCTACCCTCCTTTACTTCGACGACTTCCGAACCCGGAAAGATTTCAAGAACTTCGTTCAGGCGCGGATCTTCAAGGATCTCCTCACGCGGAAGCGTCCGCGCCGGCGCGGGCGGCGGCGGTGGAGTCGCCTCCTTCGGCGGCTCCGGCAGTTCGCGGGGTGCGCGGGGTGCGGGCGGTTCGACAGCCTTCGCCCCGACGCCTTCCTTCAATGCGCGCACGGCTCGCATCAGTTCCTCGATCGTCGCCGTCGTCGCGATGCGGCTCGCCCGAATGAGCGACATCTCAATCAAGGTGCGCACACTGAGCGTGTGACGGAGCTTATCCTCCATTTCGGCAATCTGGTCGCACACGCGGAAGACCCGCCCCGCATCCAGTCCCCTGCACTGCTCCGAAAGAACCCTGATCTGCTCGGCCGTTGCCTCCAGCGACTTCGCCTCGGGACCGAGCGCCTGAAGGACGACGAGATTGCGGAAGTGCTTGAGGAGTTCGCCCGCCAGCCGCCGCATGTTCTTCCCGGCGGAATCGAACATCTCGATGGACTGAAGGATCGTCTTCACGTCACCCTTGAGAATCGCCCCCGCGAGAGATTCGAGCGCCGCACGGCTCACCAGCCCGAAAACGCCGAGAGCATCCTCTTCCGTCACCTTGTTGCCGCGGAAGGAAATCAGCTGATCGAGGGACGAAAGCGCATCGCGCATCCCCCCTTCCGCGCCACGGGCGATGGCGAGGAGCGCATCCTCCTCGGCTTCGACGCCCTCGTTGGCACAGACGTGCTTCAGGCGCGAGACGATGTCATTCGTCTGGATGCGCCGCAGGTCGAACCGCTGGCAGCGCGAGACAATCGTCGGAAGCACCTTGTCGCCTTCCGTCGTCGCAAAGATGAAGCGCACGTATTCGGGCGGCTCCTCAAGCGTCTTCAAAAGGGCGTTCCACGCCGCGTTCGACAGCATGTGGCATTCGTCGATGATGTAGATCTTGTAGCGCGACGTCGCCGGCTTGAACTGAACCGACTCGATGATCGGCTTCACGTCGTCGACCTTGTTGTGGCTCGCCGCGTCGAGCTCCGTCACGTCCAGCGAACGACCGGCGGCAATCTCCTCGCAGTTCGTGCACTTCCCGCACGGCTCGACCCCGTTCGGCGACGTGCAGTTCAGCGCCTTCGCGAAAATGCGCGACAGCGTCGTCTTGCCAATGCCGCGCGGCCCGATGAACAGATAGGCGTTCGCTATGCGCTTCGCCGCGATTGCGTGACGAAGCGTCGTGACGACGTGCGCCTGCCCGACGACATCGTCGAATGTCATCGGACGATACTTCAACGGCAGTGCGATGTGCTGTTTCTCGACCATGCGCAAATTATACCACAAAACGCGCCCGCATGTCCGTGTGAAAGTGGCAACCCACCCGATTCGCCTTGTCCTGACGGACGAACCCGACCGCGCCGCCAATTTGATATAATACCCAGTAATGCTGGGTAGACAGATTTTGAAAGCGGCAACGGGAATCGCGGCGGTTCTCGTTCTTCTTCTTCTGCCTTCAAGCCTACAGGCGATCGAGGCCTCCAACCGCTACCGAAGCCCGCGCAACCCCGAACGGCGGATTCGCAAATCGACGGAACTCATCGTCCTTCACACGACCGAAGCCCCCGCGCGCAGTTCCCTCAACAAGTTGAGCAACATGGGCGAGGCGCATTTCTGCGTCACCGAAGAGGGAACGGTCTATCGCATCATGGATCGCGACCGCGTTGCCTATCACGCGGGGCGTTCGATGTGGAACGGCAAGGAGGATGTGGACGACTTCTCCATCGGCATCGAGTGCGTCGGGTATCATGACAAGGCGATGTCCACCGTCCAACTCGCGGCAATCCGCAGTCTGGTGAAGGAGTTGCAGTCGATGTATGGGCTTTCGGACGAGCGTGTCGTCTGCCACAGTCACGTGGCATACGGCCCGCCGAACAAATGGCACAAGAAGAAGCATCGGGGCCGCAAGCGGTGCGGCATGCTGTTCGCGATGCCGTCCGTCCGCGCGCTTCTCGGGTTGCGGGCGCGTCCGGCACAAGACCAGGACGTGCGGGCGAAGCGGCTCGTGGTGGGGGACGCCTATCTTGAGAAAGTGCTCTATGGGCGCGTCGATACAATGAAGTCCGCCTACGCGAACGCACGGTTGCCCGCCGCGGAATCGGGCGGGTTCTTCAGTTGGTTCACGCGAAAGGACACGACGGCACGCACCCCGCCGCCGAAGAAGGCGGCATCCGCCGCGCCAAAGGCGACGGTATCCGCCGCCCAACCGAAGTCCATCGCCGAACTGAAGGCGCGGGGCTATCGGCTCGTTGGTTCGGTGAGCCGCGAACAGACGGCGCTCAAGATCGCCGGTTCGCGGTGGAACGCGGCGGACACCTACTACACGATACGCGACAAGGTCATTTCCGGCTCAGTCATCAACCCGGCCCGCATTGAACGCGGGATGTCCGTCTGGCTCAAAAAGTGAGCGCATGCGTAAGGCGAGTCAGCGGAAGCGGATGACGAATCCCGGCGGGGGCAGATCGTTCGTCCGTGCGGAAACTGACGCGGAATCGGGCGATTCCGTGCCGTCGTCGGCGAAAGCAGAGACCGTCCAGAAGTAGTCCGTGTTTCGGGAAAGTCCGGGAACGCGAAAGCGGCGCTTGGGGGCGACGCCTGAACTCGGAATCACATGCTCGCCAACGGGCGAAAGAAACCCGAATCGGGAAAGGAGAATCCGCGTGTGAGTCGTCCTGTTCGGCGGACTGACGAGAAGCGTTGCGCCATCGGGGACAGACGAGAGGCTGACGGTCCGGTCGCCGGGAACGGCATCAAGATCGACGCGGGCGATGTCATTCGTCTCGCCGTCCCGCACCCATTGGAGCATCAGATACTTTGCCTCGTCTTTATGCGGATAGCGCTGAACGGTCAGGAAGAGCTGCCGCGAACGGAAGGTCTCCGAATCCGAATAGGCAAGCCACCCCCGCTTCTCGGACGTGCCAATCTGAACGACCCCGTCAGCGTTCGTTGCACTGTAGAGGTTCTCCCCGATGAAGCCGGGGCCGAGAATGTCCGCCGAAATGTTCGTCGGCTGGCTTTTTGCACGGGCGAAGTCGAAGATCTTCACGTCTTTCCTGAAAACCGAGAGACGGTTGGAGCAAATGCCCTTCCCGTTTTCCCAACGTGCCACGAACGAGTCGCCATAGGCGGCCTCCACAGAAAGGTTTGTCGGAACGGCCGTCAGCGGCGCACCGTCAATCACGATGGAACGAAAGTAAACGTTGCCGCTGCCACCCGCCGCCGCGCGAATCGTCAAAGCCTGCACGGCGGACTCGCGAGACCAGTTGAATGTCAGCTTCTGCGGGTCTTCGGTCAAGTCCAGTCGGTAGGTTTCGGGCGAATCGCCGCGAAAGCCGGACGGTGCAATCGGCGTGAGGTCGACCTTTCGCGAGGTATTCGCGGTGCTGTTCCCCGCCTCGACGGTTACGGAGGTGATCGCAAAACCGAAGTTCGGCGACGCGATGAAGCCGCCGTCCTGCTTCCTGATATACGGATAGTCGCCCTCCTTGTAAATCTGAACGCCTGACCCGTAAACCCAGTCCGTCTCGTTCGTGAGCGCGGCGTTGAACGTCGCCTCGACGTGTGCCGCGCAAATCCGCCCACCGAGGAGAGAGGTCGCCGCGAACAGGAGAAAGAGCGGGAGGGACGAACGCACGGCAACGCCTCCTAATCCGAATCCGAACCGCCGAGGAATCTTCCCGTAATGGAGTTGGGGCAGGCGCGAATCGCAGCAACGGGCCCTTCGCAGACGAGGTTTCCGCCGCGATCGCCGCCGCCCGGCCCGAGGTCGATGATCCAGTCCGCGCACTTCATCACGTCCGTATTGTGCTCGATGACGACGATGGTGTTGCCCTGGTCGCGCAATTTCAGCAGAAGGCGCATCAGTTTCGCCACGTCGTCGAAGTGCAGCCCCGTCGTCGGCTCGTCGAGGAGGTAAAGCGTCCGCCCCGTGGCGCGGCGCGAGAGTTCCGTCGCGAGCTTGATGCGCTGGGCCTCACCGCCCGACAGCGTCGTCGCGGACTGTCCGAGGGCGATGTAGCCGAGTCCGACATCCACCAGCGTCTTCAGTTTGCGGGCGAGCGAGGGGACTTTCGCGAAGAATTCGCAAGCCTCCGCGACCGTCATCGCGAGCACGTCGGCAATGGACTTGCCGCCATACGTCACCTCCAGCGTTTCGGCGTTGAACCGCTTTCCCCCGCACTGCTCGCACGCGACGTAGACGTCGGGCAGAAAACTCATCTCCAGTTTGCGCACCCCGTCGCCACCGCAGACCTCGCAGCGTCCGCCCTTCACGTTGAAGGAGAAGCGTCCCGCCGTATAACCGCGCGCCTTCGCCGCCTCCGTCTGGGCGAACAGTTCCCGTATGTCGGAGAAGAACCCGACATACGTCGCCGGGTTCGAGCGCGGCGTTCGCCCAATCGGCGACTGGTCGATCTCGATTACCTTGTCGAAGTTCTCGACTCCCGTCAGCTTCCGATACTTGCCGGGAATCGCCCGCGACTTGTAGAAGTGTCTCATCAGGGCGCGTTTCAGCGTCTCGTCAATCAGCGTGGACTTGCCGCTTCCGCTCACGCCCGTCACGACCGTGAACGACCCGACGGGAATGCGCACGGTGACGTTCTTGAGGTTGTGCTCCTTCGCCCCGGAAAGCGTGAGGAACTTCGTCGAAGACTTGATGGGAATGTGGCGCAAGTCCTCCGGCACGACCTTCTTCCGCCCCGTCAGATAGTCCGCCGTCAGCGACTTCGCCTTGAGCAGTCCCTTGAAGTCGCCCTGATACATGACGCGCCCGCCCTCGCGTCCGGCGCCGGGACCGAGATCGACGACATAGTCCGCCGCGCGCATCATCTCCTCGTCATGCTCCACGATGACGACGGTATTGCCCCGGTCGCGCAAGCCCTTCAGCGTCCCGATGAGCCGGTCGTTGTCGCGTGGGTGAAGCCCGATCGTCGGTTCGTCGAGAACATAGAGGACGCCCGTCAGCCCCGACCCGATCTGGGTCGCAAGGCGGATGCGCTGCATCTCGCCGCCCGAAAGCGTCGCGCTCGGACGGTCGAGCGTCAGATAGTCAAGCCCGACGTCGAGCAGGAACTGCAGACGGCGGACGATTTCGCGCAGAATGTCGCGCACGGGCGCGAACGTCCGATCCGCCGCGTCCGCCCCCAGCGACTTGAAGAACGCGAGGGACTGCGCAACGGGCATCGCCATCACCTCGACAATCGTGCGTCCGGCAACAGTCGCGGCACGCGATTCAGGACGAAGTCGCGCCCCGTGGCAGTCGGGACACGTGCGGAAGTTCTGGTAGGCCTCGTATTTCTTCCGTGTCTCGTCGTCCTCCGCCTCCTCAAGCCGTTTCTGCAAGGTGGCAAGCACGCCCTCGAAAGGTCTGTCCACGCTTCGCCACGGCAGAATCAAGTCGTCGCTGAAGCCGTGCATCAGGTCGTGGCGGAACTTCGCGGGCAACTTCTCATACGGCGTGTCGAGACTCACCTTATACTGCTTCGCGATGTGCTCGAGCAGGGCGTTGTAATACATGATGGCGTTGTGTCCCGCCCGCCGCCAGGCGTGAATGCACTCGCGCAGGGGCAGGGTCTTGTCGGGCACAACGAGATCTTCGTCGAAATAGTAGAGGTTGCCCAGCCCCGCACAGGTCGGACACGCCCCGAACGGCGAATTGAACGAGAACGAGCGCGGCTTCAGTTCGTCGAACGAAATGCCGCAGTGCGTGCAGGCGTTGAGTTCGGAATACGTTTCGCTCGTCGGCGGATTCGTCTCAAGCCGCTCGACCGTCAGCACGCCCTTGCCCTCGCGGAGGGCGAGTTCGACGGAATCCGTCAGGCGCGTCCTGTCGCAGGGCAGGACGAGGCGGTCAACCACGACGTCAATCGAATGGCTGCGCTTCTTGTCGAGTTCGGGAAGTTCGTCGACGGGATAGGTTTCGCCGTCAATGCGCACGCGGGCGAAGCCATTGCGCCGAATTGCCGCGAGCGTGTTCTCGTGCCGCCCCTTCTGTCCCTTCACGACCGGCGCGTAAAGAATCGCCTTCCCCTTGCCGGAGGCGAGAATCGCGTCCACAATCTGCTCGGCGGACTGGCGGTGCACTTCGCGCCCGCACGTCGGGCAGTGCGGCACGGCAACCGACCCGTAGAGGATTCGCAGGTAATCGTGAATCTCCGTCACCGTCGCGACGATGGAACGCGGATTGCCGCCCGTCGTGTGCTGTTCGATGGAAATCGCGGGCGAAAGCCCTTCGATCTTCTCGACATCGGGCTTCTGCAACCGATCAAGAAACTGCCGCGCATACGCCGAGAGCGACTCGACGTATCGCCGCTGCCCCTCTGCGTAGAGCGTGTCGAACGCGAGCGAGGACTTTCCGCTGCCGGAAAGCCCCGTCACCACCGTCAAGGAGTTCCGCGGAATCGTAACGTCGATTCCGCGGAGGTTGTGAACGCGAGCGTTCTTGATCGTGATGTCCATCTTCAGTCCATCAGATCGGCTTCGGCGTCATGGCGAGCAGGAACTCGGGGTTCGACTTCGTCTTGCTGAGCGACTTGAGCACCGACTTCATCGCCGATTCGGGACCGGCCGACGCCAGCAGACGGCGGATGCCCCACGTCTTCTCGAGTTCCATCGGGTCGAGGAGCAGGTCTTCCTTGCGCGTGCCCGACTTGTCGATGTCGATCGCCGGGAAGATGCGCTTGTCGGCGAGGCCGCGGTCAAGCACGAGTTCCATGTTGCCCGTGCCCTTGAACTCCTCGAAGATGACCTCGTCCATGCGGCTGCCCGTATCCACGAGACCCGTCGCGATGATCGTCAGCGAACCGCCGCCCTCGATGTTGCGCGCCGCGCCGAAGAAGCGCTTCGGACGGTGCAGGGCGAGCGCGTCCACGCCACCCGTCAGGATCTTGCCGGAGTGCGGCTGGACGGTGTTGTAGGCGCGGGCGAGACGGGTGATCGAGTCGAGCAGGATGATTACGTCGCGTCCGTTCTCGACCTGCCGCTTCGACATCTCGATCACCATCTCGGCGACGTTCACGTGGTGCTGCGGCTCTTCGTCGAAGGTCGAGGAAAGCACCATCGCCTTCGTGTTGCGCTGCATGTCCGTCACTTCTTCGGGGCGTTCGTCCACGAGAAGGATGATGAGCATCGCCTCCGGGTAGTTCGTCGTAATGGCGTTCGCCATCTTCTGGAGGAGCACGGTCTTGCCGACGCGCGGCGGAGCCACGATCAGCCCGCGCTGACCGAAGCCGATGGGCGTGAAGAGATCGACCACGCGCGTCGAATATTCCGTCGCCTTCGTCTCGAGGATGATTCGCCGCGTCGGGAACGTCGGCGTCAGGCTCTCGAAGTGAATCACACGCGCCGCGACGGACGGCTCCTTGCCGTTCACCGTGTTCACGTTCCCGAGGCAGAAGAAGCGGTCGCGGTCACGCGGGTCGCGAATCGGCCCCTCGATGACGTCGCCCGTGCGCAGCGCGTGGCGGCGGATCTGCTGCTGGGTGACGAACACGTCCTCCGGGCAGGCGATGAAGTTGTTCTTCGCCGAGCGCAGAAAGCCGTGCCCCTCGCGGACGATTTCAAGACATCCGCTCGCCAGCACCGCGCCACCGTGCTGGAGGTAGGCGCGAATCGCGGCGAAAATGAGTTCGTGCTTGCGGTAGGTTCCGAGTTCCTCCGGGTCAGCCCCCGGCATCATGCGGTCGACGATCTGCTGCGCCGGCCACGTCTGGATGTCCGCGAGACGGTATTCGGGCAAGTCGAAGTTCCGACGCGGGTTCACCGGCGCATCCGGCCCGACATCCTGCGGCTCGGTCGGCAGCGGCGGGTTCAGGAGCGGGTTCACGCTCTCCTCGCCATTCGCACCGCGAATCGGCGAATTGTTCTGCTTCGCCGGACGGGAAAAGCCCTTGCGACCGCGAAAGCCCGGTTTCTTCCCGCCATTGGGACGCGGCGGAGGCGGCGTCGCGCCCCCTGCCGAACCGCCGCCCTGCGCGGCCTTCGTCACATTTGCAAATACGTCGAATTCTTCTGCCATTTCCAGTTTCTCCAGTTTCGGATAAGCCACTTCCTCGCGACTCCATCCGACGTCAGTGGGATTTTCAACCAGTCTTCGATTCGGCACGTGCCGCCTCCAAGACCTTTGTCATACCGCCGCACACATCGTGTGCGCCACCCTTCGGGACGGGAACGACCCCCTTTCCAAAGGGAACGCGCATATTATATCATATTTTCATCCGCTTTTTTGCCATTTCACAATTCACGAAGGGCTACTCCATCCCCCAATTTCACCGACCGAAGACATTTTCTCCACAAATACGCAAAAATCCACGAAATTCGTAAAGATAACACCCACGCGAACGCCATCTCCTGACCCGCCTTGCGCACCGCCCGCAGATTTGATGCGCATCAAGACCCCACTTTGATGCGCATCAAGGCCCCCTGTTGATGCGCATCAACCACCCCCTTTGATGCGCATCAACTACCCCCCTTGATGCGCATCTCCACCCCTTGTTGATGCGCATCAAAACCTCCAACGATGCGCATCACCACCCTTCCTGATGGTCAGGAAAGCCGTCCATGACGGGGAAATGGGCAAACTCCAGTCACCCATTACATCGGGTAATGGGTTAGTCGGTCGCGCGACAGGCCAACCAATCCTGGTCGCTCCGGCGGTGAGGGCGGGTGTCGCCCGATCCGTCGCTGCGCGGCCTCGTACCGCCTTTCGCGCGTAGAC
>CAVFWY010000008.1:0-25395 GCA_963626175.1 Gemmiger sp. | reverse complement strand
CGGCGGTCGTGCCGGAGGAGGCGAAGGCCTCCGACGCGGCCAGCAAGGTCGCCCGTCGCTGATTTCGAGACTAGCCAACGAACGGAGGGGGCGCAGGTTTCACCTGCGCCCCCTCTGTTTTCTGTTTGCTCTCTTTTGAGTATCAGAACTCAACAGAGGCTGCGTCAAGACCTTCCGCGCTTGCCTCGAGGCGAGCCTTCACGCCGGGCTTGACGCGAAGGAACACGCCCGCGCGTCCGAACTTGAGTGGATGGGAGTCGGTCTTCTTAAAGCTGTCGTAGCCGCGCGGGTCGGAGTTGCCGACGGCGAGAATCTCACAGCCTTCCGCCGCGAAGGAAATGCGGCGGTCATCGTTCGGCACGAAGTTGCCGTCCTTGTCCGCCAGCGTCACCTGCACGGCGCAGAACGCGCCATACCGCTTTTCGGGCGAAAGCACGACTTTGACGGGCTTGCCCGCCGTGCGGATGACTTTCTCGCCGAGCGTCTCGCCGTTCTTCCCGTAGGCGATGGCCTTGAGTTCGCCCGCCTCCCATACGACGTTCTCCCAGATGAGACGGTAGCGCGGCAGAACGGAGTAATAGTCGTCGAGATTGCCCGCCGTCGGATTCTTCCGCCGCCGCCCGAGGGAGCGTCCGTTCAGGAAGAGTTCCGCCTCGTTCGCGCTCGTGTAGACGTAGACGGGAAGCGCCGCGTTCGCGCGCTCGCCGAAGTTCCAGTGCGACGGGGCGATGTGCAGGGTGAACGCTTCCGGATTCCAGTAGGCACGGTAGAGGTAGAAGCGGTCTTTCGGGAAGCCGAGCAGGTCGCAGATGCCGAAGTAGGAGCTGCGCGAGTCGGCGTAGGGCGTGGGTTCGCCGAGATAGTCGATGCCCGTCCAGACGAATTCGCCCGCGCAGTAGCGGTCGCGCTCCATGCGGAAGAACTCGCGGTCGGGGATGTCGCTCCACCTGGCGGCGTTCCTGTCCATCGAATCGACGCGTTTCACGTCCTGCGCGTAGTCCGTCTTGTTCGTCGCGAGGCGGTCGGCGTAGAAACCGAACTCGGAGAGCGCGGACGCGCTTTCGGTGTAGAGGAGAGCCTGTTTGGGGCAGGCCTTCTTCGCCCTGTCATACATTCCGCGGTAGTTCCAGCCCGAAATCTCCAGCGCGTCGTAGTCGCCGCGTTCGGCGGCCTCGGGGAAGCAACTGCCGATGCCGACGGGACGGGTGGAGTCCTCATCCAGCATCACGCGGCGGAACCGCGCGCACCGCTCGGCGGTCGTGCCGAGGGCGATGGGTCCCGCCCAGTTCTCCTGACCGGGCGGCGTCGCCTCGCCGGGTGAAATCTCGTTGCCGATCGACCAGATGAACACGCACGGATGAAGGCGGTCGCGGCGGACGAGCGCACGCAACTGGCGCTCGACGAACTCCTCGAGCGGGATGTCGCCGCGTCCGCACGTCGCGTTCCACTTGTCGAAGCACTCGTCCCAGACGAAGATGCCCATCTCGTCGCAGAGGTCGAGCACTTCGGGCGCGGGCGGATTGTGGGAAGTGCGCAGGGCGTTCACGCCCATGTCGCGCATGATTTCGAGCTGGCGGCGCATCGCGTCCGCGTCGAACGCCATGCCGAGCGGCCCGAGGTCGGAGTGGAGATCCACGCCCTTGAGCTGGATGCGCCGTCCGTTGAGGAAGAAGCCTTCGTCCGCGTCAAAGCGGAACTCGCGGAAGCCGACCTTCCGCGTCAGTTCGTCGCTCGCCCCGTCCGACGCGAGTTCGAGCGTCAGGGTGTAAAGCGCCGCGTTCGGCTGCATCTCCCAGAGTTTCGGCTTCTCGACGAAAAGGGTCATTTCCGCCGCGCCCGTGCCGTAGGACGCAACGCTGAATTCCGCCGCGTCACGCGAGACGACCTTCCCGTCCGCGTCCGCGAGCACCGCCCTGACGATGCCGTTCGCCGTCTTCAGCTGCGCGTTCCGCACGTCAAGGCTCACCTTCATCCGCGCCTCGTCCTTCATCACGTCCGCCGTTTCGACGCGAATGGAGTCGTCGTCAATCCGCACGGAATCCGTCTCGACCTTTACCACCTTTCGATACATTCCCGCCCCCGGATACCAGCGGGACGCCAAGTCCATCGTGTCGCACTTCACCTCGATGGTGTTCGTGCCCTTCATCAGGTAGGGGGTCGCGTCCGCGCGGAAGCCGAGATAGCCGTATTCGCCGCGGCCGCACGGCTGACCGTTCACGAAGACGGTCGCCCGCGCCATCACGCCGTCGAAATCGAGGAAGACCCGCCCTTTCGGATTCTCGTCGAGCACAATCGTCTTGAGGTAAGCGCCGCGTCCCTTCCACGGCAACTTGCCCGTCGAACCCTGTCCGTCGGGAATGAACGGGCCCGCAATCGCCCAATCGTGCGGGATTGCGACGGGCGCGAACGCCTCGCCCTCTTTTGCGAACGACCAGCCGTCCGTGAAGTCCGTCACCGTCCGCCCGAAGGCGGCACAAGCGCCCAGTATGCCGATGCCGGCAAGGCATGCTTTTTTCATTGGTTTTTCTCTCCTTTGTTTTGTTTCAGACCGTGGCCGTCAGGAACGTTGCCGTGCCGACGACCTCCAGAACATTTTCCTTCGCAGGCACGAGCAGCGTCTCGCCCTGCCGAACGGACGCACCGTTCACGTCCGCCGCGCCTGACAGGCAGACGAGAATGACGAACGAGTCCGTCTGCAGGTCGATTCGCGCCGACTTCTCGACCGCCACGCGCCGCACCTTGAAATACGGACAATTCACGAGTTCGGCGTTCGCCGCGTCCGCGTCGTAACTGACGCGGCAGTTCGCCGCGTTCACGTCGTCGTAGTCGATGGCGTCCCTGGCGAGGTCGGTGTGCAGTTCGCGGGTGTTCCCGTTCGCATCCTTCCTGCCGTAATCGTAAATTCGATAGGTGACGTCGCTTGTCTGCTGAATCTCCGCCAGCAGGTTGCCCGCGCCGATGGCGTGGATTCGCCCGGCGGGAAGGAAGAACGCCTCGCCCGGGTGCGAATCGTAGGTGGCGATGACGTCCGCGAACGCATTGCCCTCGTCCTTTCGCGCCGTCAGCCCGACGAACTCTTCGGGGGTCAGTCGCCGCCGCAACCCCGCGTGAATCTTCGCGCCGGGGTCGGACTTGATGACATACCACATTTCCGTCTTGCCGTTGCAACCGTGCCGCCGCCGCGCCAGTTCGTCGTTCGGGTGAACCTGAATGGACAAGTCCTGCCGCGCATCGATGAACTTGACGAGCAGGGGGAACTCGTTGCCGAAGGCGCGATAGACGCGCTCGCCGAGCAAGTCCGCCCCGTGTTTCGCGATGAGTGCGGGAAGGGGAAGCCCGACGTCTGCGTCCTCCGCGCCGCCGCTCGCCACGACGCTTTCGTGACCGGGCACGCCGGAAATCTGCCAACTTTCGCTTCCCCAGAGGGTTTTCTTCAGATAAACCTCGAACTTATAGGGGCTCATTGGCATGGATGGCACCGTGTTTACCCGTTTGCGCGTTCCCACGCCGCGCGCGTCCGCACGAACCACCAGCAGGTGAGGGGGATCGTCAGGATGTAGAGGAAGCCGAGAAGCCCCATCGTCAGCCAGAAGTTCGAGACGAGCACGGCAATCAGCAGAAGGAAGCCCGCCATCACGGGAAGCAGGTATTGCCGCGAAATGTGAATCGCCTTCAGCGAGATCGTCGGCAGGCGCGAGGCCATCAGCGTCCCGACGAAAAGCAGCATGAAGATGCCCATCAGCGGGTTCTGGAGGAAGACCGCGAACTTCGGCGAGAGTTCCTTCGCCTCCAGGGCAAAGGAGATGATCGCCGGGGTCAGCACCATCCAGCATCCGCCCGGCGCGGGAACGCCGGTGAAGAAGTGCTTCCAGTAGGGGAGCGAGGGCTGTTCGAGCATCGTGTTGAAGCGCGCCAAACGGAAGCAGTCGCACATCGCGTAGTAAAGCGCGCAGCAGAGCACGATGCGGATCTGGAGCGGCGAAACGTCCGTGCCGTCCGGGAGGACGTGCGCCGGGCCGCCCGTCATCCAGAAATACATGAACATCGCCGGGGCGACGCCGAAGTTGACGAAGTCCGCTAGCGAATCAAGCTCCGCCCCCAGTTTCGAGCTCGCGTTCAGGATTCGCGCCACGCGCCCGTCGATGCCGTCGCAGATGCAGGCGACGAGCAACGCCCACAGGGCGGACATGAACCGCCCCTCGCTCGAAAGCGAGATGGAGGTGATGCCCGCGCAGGCGGCGAGCGACGTAATCAGGTTCGGGACAATCGCCCGAAGCGGGACCTGTTGCTGAAGATCTTCTCTTTCTTTCATGACAGATGCGCGAGCACCGTCTCGCCGGCGACCATGGTCTGACCGACGCGGACTTCGGGCTTCACGCCCTCCGGCAGATACACGTCAAGGCGCGACCCGAAGCGGATGAGGCCGAAGCGTTCGGCCCGTTCGAGCCTGTCGCCTTCCGCAACCTGCGGAACGATCCGCCGCGCCACGAGCCCGGCGATCTGCGTCACGCCGTAGACCTGGCCGTTATCCGCCTTGACGAGATAGTTGCACCGTTCGTTCTCCTTCGACGCCTTGTCGAGGGAGGCGTTGAAGAACTTGCCCGCCGCGATGTATTCCTTCTTCTCGATCGTCCCCGCCGTCGGCAGTCGGTTCACGTGCACGTTGAAGACGCTCATGAAGACCGAAACGCGCCAGTGCTTCGTGCCGTCCGCGAGCCCGTCCGGCAACTCCTCCTCGCTGACGAGGCAGATCCGCCCATCCGCCGGCGAGAGGATCGCCTTTTCGTCTTCCGGCGGATAGCGGTCCGGGTCGCGGAAGAAGAGGAAGACCCCGTAGGCCAGCAGGAAGAGCGGGAGCGTCAGGAACGAGAGGATCGGCGCAAACGCCGATGAGAGAACGGCGAAAAGCACGGCGATGGCGAGCGCAATCAGCCCGAACCTCATCCCCTCGCGGTTGATGCGCGGGAAGAGGTAGGCGCTGTTCGAGAAATCCGGCTTCGGTTCGTTCATGGCACGGTGATCTTGATTTCCTGAGGATTCGCGTCAGCCTGCGGACGCGGCGGCTTCGGCCCGTTCTTGCGCGGCGGCCCGATGAGCGCACCGAGCACGCGCCCGAGCGTCTTCGGCGCCTGCTCGACGAAACATTCGCCCCCCAGCGTCTCCAGCACGCGGTTGATGACGTCTTCACCCAGTTCGCGGTGGGCGTTCTCGCGCCCGCGATACTGAAGCGTCAGCTTCACCTTGCATCCCTCGCCCAGAAAGCCGCGAATCTGCTTCAACTTGTAGTCGAAGTCGTTCGTGTCGGTGCCGGGATGGAACTTGATTTCCTTCACCTTCTGCACCTTCTGCGACTTGCGGGCCTGTTTCGCCCGAATGGACTCTTCGTACTTGAACTTGCCGTAGTCCATTATCTTGCAGACAGGGGGCACGGCATTCGGCGTGATTTCCACCAAATCGAGCCCCTGTTGGTCCGCGAGACGCTGCGCATCCCGCGTTGGCATTACGCCAAGCATTTTTCCCTGAGCATCAAGAACGCGAACCTGCGGCACGCGGATCTTGAAGTTGACACGAGTGAACTGTGCGATAACTGACCTCTTGTTTTTATGTGGTTAGAGATGTGCGTATTGTATCAAATCCAATCGCTTTCGCGCAAGTGCGAAAATCGCCTTCGCGTAATGGATCATTTGCGTCATTTGTGAGAACTTCGTGATCCTTTGTTCTTTGCTGTTTTGCCTTTTTGCCTGACAACGTGCGGCACGGCGGGCGGCAACCTCGCTGACCCCGCCCTGATGCGCGGCGGCTTGCGCGTCCGTCGCCCCGCTCGGCAATCCTGAGATTGCCTTCGGGGGCGCGTCCGGCGCAATCCGCCGCGCCTGAGGTCGGGCGCTCGGCGGGCGGCCGACAGCCGTGCCGCGTTGGCAATTCTGATGGAGGGTATACATTCCATTCTTCAACTTCAACTCCAACTTTAACTTCTTTTCATCCCCTCTCCCGATTCTCCCAATCACCACGGCTATCTCCCCCTCCCCCACCCTCAACGGCTATCTCACCAAAATCCGTAAGAATCCGTGAGATCCGTGGCGAACCAATCAGTCGAAGTCGAACAGCGGAGAATCCAGCCAACCTGTTAACGCCTTCGCGATTTGGCGGTTAGAGGGCGCGGAGGATTTCCAGCGCGGCGAACGTGACGTCGTTCGTGCCGACGAACCAGCGGCCGTCACGCTTCTGCGACGAGACAAGGCGAATCGCAATGGCGGTTCGGCTCAGTCCGTTCGTGGCGAAAATGTCGCCGTTCGCGGCGGTTTTCAGCAGATTCGAGACGACACAGGGCGCAAGGTTCGTCACGGCCGGTGCAATGGAGAGGGCGTGATCGACCTCGTTTTGGACGCTCGGTTCGAGAACATCCTCGTCCGCCAGCGGCTGGACGGCGAGTGAGAGTGCAAGGATCAGGCATTTCGGCATCGTCAGGCCCCCTTTCGTGTCCGCGTCTCGTTCGTCAGGTCGAACGACTTCCATTTGCCGCGCCGCCAGCGAATCAGCGAGCCGATGCTGATCACCACCACGTAGACGACCATCGTCCCCCACAGCGTGGGCATCGTGTTGTGAAGTTTCGCCACGACGAAAACGAGCGGCAGCCAGACGAGGAACGCCGCGACCAGCATCCAGCAGAAGACGAACCGCGCATCGCCCGCCCCCTTGAGCGCACCCGAAATCACGACGTCCGTCGCGTCAAAGAACTGCCACGCCACCATCAGGACGAAGAGAATCCACCCCATGCGGACGAATTCCGCCGCGGCGGATGCATCGTCCGGCGCGAACAGGGCGAGGATCGGGCGGTGGAAGAGCAGGACGGCGGCGGCGGCGAGGGCGACGAAGCCCAGCGCGAGCACGAGCGTCCGCCGCGCCGAATGGACAGCCTCGCGCACGTCGCCGCGTCCGCAGGCCTGCCCGACGAGCGTCTGCGCCCCGATCGCGAACCCCTCGATCGGCGCAATCAGGAGGTAGTTCACCGTGAAACAGGCGTTGGACGCGGCGAATGCGACGTCCCCGACCGCTCCCGTGACGAAGACGAAGACGGTGAACGAAAGCGTGTTGAGGACGGAATAGCCGCCGGAGGGGATGCCGAGGCGCAGGATCTTCGTCGCGATCCGCCACACGCCGCCGGGGGCGGAAATGCCGCGTGTGGCGCGGTGCGCCGCCCAGACGAGAATGACCCACTGGAGGGCGGTTGCGGCAACCGTCGCATACGCCGCGCCCGCGATGCCGAGGCGCGGCAGACCGCACAGGCCGAAGATGAGCAGCGGGTCGAGCACGACGTTCGCGACGTTGCCGATCAGGTTGACGAAGAAGACGATGCGCGTCCGCCCAAGCCCCGTGAAATAGGAGGCGGCGGCCATCTGGCCGAACACGAAGAACCCGCCGAGAATGCAGATGTCGTAATACGTCCGCTCGCGCACGAGAAGTTCGGCGGAAGGGGAGGAGAGCGAGAAGATCCAGCCGCCCACGGGCACGAGCGCGAACATGAACAGGCCCGCGACGAGCGAGAGCAGCGTCGCCGCCCGATAGCACCGGACGCACGAGGCGGTGTCCTTCGCCCCGTGATATTGCGCGACGAAGACCCCCGAATAGGCGATCGCCGACTGGAAGAAGCTGACGAAGATCCCCACGAGCATCGTGGCGGGCAGAACCGCTTCAAGCGATTCCATCGAGTCCCGTGCGAGAAAGGCGCGGTCGGTGAACTGCATCAGCGCATTGTTCACCATGCCGAGCGCGAGCGGCCAGACGAGCTTCAGGATCTCCCGATAGGACTTCATGAAGCCGCCTTTTCGCGGCGACACGCGGGGCGCACCCCCGTCAGGCAGTCCCCGTCCGCCAGCGGACAGCGCGGATGGAAGGCGCAGCCGCTCGGCCAGTCCCACGGGGGCGGGACAATCCCCGGAATGTCCTTCAGCGGCGCATCCTTCGGCGCGGCGAGGGAGGGAACTGCCGCGAGAAGTCCCTTCGTATAGGGATGGACGGGGGAGACGAGCACGTCCTTCACGAGCCCCGCCTCGACGATCTCGCCCGCATACATCACGTTGACGTAAGAGGAATGGCGGCAGACAAGCCCAAGGTTGTGGGTGATCAGCAGAACGGCCATCGACCGTGCGTCCGCCACGCGGTCGATGAGGTCGAGAACCTCCTTCTGGGTCGTGACGTCCAGCGCGGTCGTCGGCTCGTCGGCAATCAGCAGGTCGGGCTTCGCCGCGAGCGCCATCGCGATCATCACGCGCTGCTGCTGTCCGCCGCTGAGCTGGCAGGGATACTTCCGCGCCGCCGCCGGGGGCAGGCCGACGTCGGCGAGCAACTTCTCGATCCGCCGCGAATCCCGCGTTCCGAGCGATTCGGCAATCTGCCGGTCGATGCGCATCACGGGGTTCAGGCTTTGCATCGGATTCTGGAAGACATACGAGATGCGTGGCGAACCGGTGACCTTGCCGGAGATCTCCGCCCGGTCGACAAGCCCGCCGAGCGTGAGGGCCGTGAGCGACTTTCCGCTCCCTGACTCGCCCACGAGGGCGACCCGCCCCTTTTCCGGTATCTCGAAGTTCACGTCCCGCACGGGGACGGAGAGCCGCCCCTCGACATGGAACGCGACACGCAGATGTTCGACCTTGAGAAGCATCAGTCCCTCTTCCCCATGGCAAGTTTCGACACGAGAACGTAGAGCGCAACCAGAAGAACCGCACCGCCAATCACGTAAGGCAGGTTCTTCGAGGCCATTTCGCCGCCCTTCACGCACAGTTCGAGGTAAGTCATGTCGCCCGCCTGACGGCCGAGCGCATAGCCGACAACCGCGAGTATCGCCGTCCAGATCCCCGCGCCCAGCCCCGTGAAGAACGTGAACGGCGCGAGCGGCATCCGCGCAATCCCGGCGGGAATGGAAATCAACTGGCGGATGACGGGCACGAGGCGGCAGACGAATGTCGTCGCCGCGCCGTATCTGTTGAACACTTCGCACGCCCGGGCGAGAGGTTCGGGCTTGACGAAGAAGTATTTGCCATACTTCTCGAGGAACGGCTTGCCGACCCAGAGGGCGAGGTAGTAGTTCACGAACGCGCCCGCAAGGGAGCCGAGAATGCCGAAGACGACCGCCAGCGAAAGCCCCGTCAGCGGACTTCCCCCCGCGAGTTCGCCGCGTGCGGCGAGAAAACCCGCCGGAATCATCACCACTTCGCTCGGAAACGGAATGAAACTCGACTCAATCGCCATGAAAACGAAGATAAACAGGTAGCCCCAGGTCGGTGCAAGGGCGGCAATCGCATCAAGATGCGCGGCAATCGTCTCTAGCATATCTGATATTCCTTGTATTTTTCACGCGGATACGGACGGGGGATTGAAAAGACCGCATCGCCGTTCGCTCCCGCCCCCCAGACGCGAAGGCTGATGTCGCCGACCAGACTGTCGTAGCGACTATACGAGCAGACAAGCCCCTTCGCAAGTTCCAGATCCGCCGCCGACTTCACGTCCGGAATCAGTGCGGTCGGGCCGGGCACGTTGACGGGCGCAAGAAGCGTGCCGAGGTCGCTTGAAGCCTGCAAAACGCCGTTGTCCCTCTGGTCGCGCCCGAGAATCACGCCGCTTCCGTCGGGCAGGCGAAAACGCCGCGCAATGAGAAGGAACTCGACGAGACGGCGGTTCTTCAGCCCCTCGTGCTCCATCAAGTCCCTGAGCCGCCGCCCGAAACCGACTTCCGTCAGTTTGCAGCCGCCCGCCGGGCTCGGATAGTCCACGATGCCGTATTCCGCCGCGAGGGCAATCTGGCGTTCGCGGCTGCGCCCCGAAATGTCGAGTAGTCTCTCTCGGTCGATCTTCCCCTCCGTCTCGGGAATCGTCGGCTCCAGCAACTTCGCGCAGAGCGGACGGATCAGGCGACCCGCGAGACCGGAACTCCGCTCGACGACGCCGAGCGACTGCTTGTTCTGGCTCATCGGCCGCTGCCCCATCACCTCGCCCGTCGCCACGAACTCGTAGCCGAGTTCCGCCATCAACTCGCCCGCACGGCGAATCATCGTCGCGTGGCAGTCGATGCAGGGGTTCATCGCCCCGCCGAATCCGTGCGGCGGATTCTCAATGAGGGCAATCTCGTCATCCGTGAAATCGACAATCCGCAGGGGCACGCCAAGCGCCGCCGCGGCCTTTTTCGCCGCGTCGGGTGAGAAGAACGGCGTCGAAAAGGTTATCGCCTCGACTTCCGCCCCCGCATTCTGCAACACGCGGATGGCAAGTTGGCTATCCAGCCCGCCGCTCATCAGGCACAAGCCCTTACAACTCATCTGTCAGTCTCCTGTTCATTGGATGGGTATATTATCACATACGGACGCATCCCGCAAGGGGGTGGGGGGGAGGGAGGGGGGCTGGGGAGAGGAATAGCCGTGGTGATCGGGAGAATCGGGAGAGAAGGTTGGAGTTGGAGAATGGTGTGATGCGCATCACCGAGGGGGCTTGATGCGCATCACAGGTGTGCGTTGATGCGCATCAAAGGGGGGTGTTGATGCGCATCAAAGGTGTGTTCTGATGCGCATCAAACCTTCGGACGGTGCGCAGGACGGGTCAGTTGCCTCCTCAAATCCGTGCAAATCCGTGGCGATAACTCCCATTCCACAACCCTCAACGGCTATTCCACTCCCGATTCTCCCGATCACCACGGCCATCCCCCTCCCCAATCCGTGGCGACAACTTCCATTATTTGGCTTTTACTGGAAACTTTATTTTGTAAATGTGAAAAAATGAGGTTTCCAGTAAATTCCCCATTGACGGGGGGGGGGGGGGGGGGGTGATATAATAAGCGCCGTAAAAGCAAAAAAGCGAAATGCTGCGTGGATTGACCGGCAAGTCGTCGGTCGGGGCGCGGCAAAAATGGAGAAACAAATGAGAAAAACGGTAAAAACTGCAACAAAACTAGCGTTCGCGGCAGTCGTGGCGGCGATGCTCACCTCGGCAGAGGCGGCATCGGTCTCGTATACATGGCAAGTTGCCAATGTCGTTGCTTCCATCGACTCAAATCTCGCGTCAGGAACGTATACCGCATATTTCTTCACCTTAACGGATGCGGGAAAATACTTCACCAATCATACAACCGAGGAGGCGATTCTTGCCGAAATCAACAAGGGGAATGCCGGGGATCTTAACAAAATCACGAAACGGGGGACTGCTACGAGCGTGGTCAGTGACGAAGGTGCTACGGCGACATTTACCCTTAATCAATCGTTTGGAAACGATAGTTGGACTCCAGCCATATCGGCGGCAACATGTCTTGCGGTGATTCTTGATTCGACCAGTCTTGCCACGGCAAAGCACTATATGTTTGCGAAGACTTCGGACGGCAGCACCATCGCGACAGCGACGGCGCCAGATGGAAACGAGAAGGCGATGAGGCGCACTTGGACATGGGATGCCGATCCGAACAATACGTGGGTGGCGATTCCCGAACCGACGGGCGGGGTGCTGGTTCTCGTCGGTGTTGCCGCGCTCGCCCTGAAGCGCAAACGCATTGCGTAAGGGGCGGCAAAAACCGCCTGCGGATCAGTCGCGTCTGAGAATCAAAGTCGAACAGTGAACACGGCTTAGCGGAAAATTTGGTATACTATGTCGCGTTTTTCAATCTCTCACAAGGTATTGAAATGCAGTCAAGAAAATTGGTTGTTGCCGACGCGCCGCGTATCATCAAAGCGATGATTTTCGCTGGTTTTTCGCTTCTTTTGCCAACTGTTCAAGCGGCGGGAAGCCTTGAGGTGCTTGATCCGGTGGTCGTCTGGGGCGAGCGGCTAACCCATTATCTGGCTGTCGACGGACTGGCTTGACGACTGGGCGGGCGATTTGGTAAACTTGTCCCGTATGTCCGAGGTGATGCCATGGCCACGAAATTCAGAGAGTTCCGCGAACGCCTGCTGGTCCCGCTTGCGCTGTCATGCCTGACGCTTCCGCTCGCCAGCATCGCCGCCATGATGGCGGAGAACTGCGCCGTGAAGGTCGAGGCCGACGCGCCACCTGTGGCGGCCGCCGTCGCCGTGGACGCCGACATCCACCTGCTCGTCACGAATGCCGGAGCGACCGCCGGCATCCGCGTCTGGCCGGCGACACCAGGCTGGCGGCTCGTTGAGCCGAGCGGAGGAGCGGGACGCCTGTCCGTCGGCAGCCCAGTGTTCTACAAGGTGGTGGAAGAGGCTGACCGGGAGGCGACCAAGAGCGGCTGGATCAGGATGTTCTCCGCCGACTTCGTGGTGGTGTCAGACAAGCCTTCAGGAGGCGACTCTCTCTCCGGCGACCTCACGGACAACCAGGAGGCGACGGTGTCTCTCCTGCTTTCCGGGATCTCCAGCCTACAGGGGCATTCGGCGTCGATGTCCGTTCGCCCCGAGCATACCGCCGGGGGCGTCAACAAGGCGGGGACGTCGGTTTCCGTCGCCGTGGACACGTCGTCGTCGAAGTGGAGGACGACCAGGGTCTACTGGTATGGCGTCAATCCCGACGGATGCTGCTACTTCATGCGCTTCAACTACGTGTTCGATCTGACGGTCGACGGCGTCAGGTGCGCCTCGCGCAAGTACGACGTCGGCTGGCCGGACGAGAGCCCGAGGATGGAATATGGCTATCCGACCGACAACACGGCATGCTCGATATCGACAGCAGAATATGTCCAGTCGAACGGATTATGGAGAGCAAAGATCGTCTTCGGCGACTTCCCGGCCAAGAAGGGTGTCGTCAAAGGCTGTCCAACAAGCGACCAGTATTTTGTCGAAACCGAAAGGGAGGAGAATTTCCACAAGATGCAATGGGAGGGGGCTGTGCCGGTTGTACAGGGCGGCTCTGGCGACTGCTTCACCATTCGCGGGATGCGGTGGTTTGCAATAAGAAAATTCGGAATGAGTGCGGATGACTATGTGTATGGCGTTTCTCCGATTGCGGCGCGAATCTCCGCATGCAACATTCTGCGCAAGGCCATCAATGAGGAAATCGAGGAGTCCACGAGGGTGGATGCGCAGCGGTTGAAGTTCAACGAGTTCCACGCAAAAGCCTATGCAGGCTACAATGCAGCATGGAAATACCACTGCTGCTATCAGGGGAGCGATACGGAGGATCCGACCAATGTCGTGCACAAAGCCTACCAATGATGGCGTTGCCTTCGCCGCTTTCCTTGGTGTCGTCTGTCTGACGGTAGCCGCAGCGACCGCACCATGCTTGGCAACAGTCAAGGAACCTTGGCCGAATAGCGGGGGCTGCTCGACTTACATTGGCGTAGAGAGGGCGACGCAAGATTCCATTCTCCAGTCAATCGCGTCCTATCCAGCGGACGTCGAGCTTCTTGTTGTAAATTCCTTCCCCGAACTGCATTATATGGAAGAGAAGCGTCCTCCGTTGCCGTATTTCGCGCTTGATCTATATCGTGCGAGGTCTCTGATTGAGTCGTTTCGGCCGGAGCGCGACAGTCGCATTTCCGGAGACGAGGATGCGTTGTATTTTCGCCTTTCAGACCGATATCGCAAAGATAGGTCTTCTCCGCGTTACAAGGAACGCATCCCCGACCCCAGACGGTTTGTCTATGTCGGCAGCCCAAATGTCATGGACGGACTCTGCCGCATTCTCTTTGTGACGAGGAGCAAGGAGGCGATAGACGCGCAATACCGTCCGATGCGTCTGGAGAAGGTGATGGCAGATGGCTCGCGGAAGCCTGTGGAGCATACGTTCCTGGAGTTCCTCTCCGAACTTGGATATGCGGCGTCTGACATTTCGCAGTTCACAAACGTCGTGTTCAAGATGTGCGATGGCGGCGTGTTCGGCCTTGCGCCTGCTGTCGTGCGGGAAGTGCTGGAACACGACCGTCCAGAGTGCCTTTCGGAGAGGCAGGAGACGGTGCCGAGATATGGCAAGCTGGTCTCCTTTTCGAAGCGAGAGGTGTCCGAGATTGCGTTCTGGGTTTTCGCGAAGCGCAACCGCAGGTCGGTCTATTCGCGCCTCGCGGAGCGGCATCCGGAGCTGTTCCTGCCCATGTCGGGGTTTGCGGATTTCGAGACGGAGGTCGGGAAGGGGCTTGTGAATTGGGCTCCGCCCGAGGAGAAGCCGCCGCAGCCGCGGCGCGTTCCGCCGCCGCCACCTACGCCGCCGCCGCAGGAGGTGCGGAGACTGCTGCCATATGGCGGCGACGCGGCGATCTCCGCCGACCTCCGTCGCTACAGGCTGAAGACCGGCGTGTTCGTCTGCTCCGGGGCGAAGGGGTCCAACGAGGTGCCGTTCCTCGTCTACGGGCCGAAGCGCGGGGCGAAGGGCGACGGCCCGTTGCCGATGCTGGTCTACTTCGGTGGCATGGGCGAGATGGGCGGCGACCTCGCGCGGCAGTTCCACCAGCGGACGGTCGTCGAACAGGTGACGTCGGATGAGTTCCAGTCGCGGCGTCCGTGCTACCTGTTCGCGCCCGTGTTCCCGTCCGGACTCTGCGACGTAGCGCCGCTGCCAGGGAGCCCGAGCAGGTCCAACTACCTGACGATGGAGGCTCTTCGGCTCGTGCTGGCGAGGCTCGGGGACGCCGTCGACACGAACCGGCTGTACACGACCGGACTGTCGTCCGGCGGCTGCATGGCCTTCGACATGCTGACGTCCTATCCCGGCGTGTTCGCCGCGTCCGTGCCGGTCGGCGGGTTCGAGCGCCACGGGATGATCACCAACCGCGTCGTGGCGTGGAAGATAGAGAACGCCCGCAAGGAGCGTGACGACGACTACTACTGGAGCCTGTCGGCGGTAGCGCGCCGCAAGGGCGGCGAGCTGCGGTATTCGGCCTATCCGTCTCTCGGGCACAACGCGTGGGACAGGGCCTGGTCCGACCCGCGCGTCTGGGACTGGCTCTTCGCGCAGGCCCTCGACGGGCGCGCCGTGCCAGGGCTGCCGCCGCCGGCGCAGGATCTGTCGTGGGCGAAGTGCTCGTCGAGCCGCCAGAACGGCGACGACGGCCATCCGCCGCGCTGCGGTGCTGACGGGCTCTCAGGGACGTGGTTCATGCTGGAGGACGCCGTGCGCGGCGACTGGTGGGCGACGGAGTTCGAGAGCCCGCTCGCCGGGCGCTTCGAGGTGGAGACCGGCCGTCCCGACGGCGGCGGCATAGTCCGCGCTGGGCGCGTCGAGACGAGCGAGGACGGACGCCGCTGGACGGTAGCGGCGACGCTCTCGAAGAAGTCCGGCGCGGCGGCGTTCTCCGTGCGCAGACCCGTCCGAGCAGTCCGCGTCGTCGTCACCGACGCCTCGCCGGGACCGTTCGTCATCCGCAACCTCACCGTGAGATGAAGGCGGAGCGGACATCCGCAGGGATCTTGCGTGCCTTGCTTGTGGCGGCGCTCGTCTGGCGCATCGCCTCGATTGACTTCGGACGAATCGCGGCGGCGGCGACTTCAGTGTCGGACGAGGGGCGTCCGTGGTTTGAGCCTACGCTTTGCCTTCTTGACTGGAAGAGTCTTCCTCCACGAAGCGTCGCATATCGCATCGAGCGGCCGCCGCAAATCTCCCCGACCGAGCGCATCATCGTCTCCGCCGTTGACTTCACGATGCTTCCCAATGCGCTTGTCGTCGCCGAGGACGATGCGCGATGCGTTGACTTCGACTTCGTGATGACGCATCGCTATTCAAGGCATTTGCAGAGCCTTGTCAACGACTTCGGATTCAGAAAGGTCAATGAGTCTCGCGAGGTCTGCCTGCTGGCAAGGGCGGACATGGAATACGAGTCGCCGAACGAGACAATGTTGACGCCAGTGCCGGTCCGCTGGCTTCGCACGGGGCTCGCGCTTGCGGCATTAGGCGTCGTTGTCGTCTTCGCCGCGACGGCTATGAAGACGACGCGCGTCTCTCCGGCATGGACACTGATCTTCGTCGGCGTCATGTCCGTCGTCTGCCTGTCGGCGACGATGCCGCATACGCTGATAAGCCCGAACGGGACCGCAGTCCATGCCGGCAAGGCCAAGTTGCTCCTCGCCTGCGGAGGATGGCCGCCGGGATTCTTCGTCGACAGGGACTGGTCTGTGTTCCAGCCGTCATATCCGTTCGGGCTGACGGCGCTGACCGCGCTCTTCTACTGGATCTCCGGCGAATGCGGCAACTGGCTCGTACAGATCGTCCCGTTCATCGGAGTCGCTCTCAGCCTCTGGTTCGTGTTCTGCCGTGCGCAGACGGCCGCCGGGAGAATGCTCGTTTTGCTCCTTGCGCTTTCCGCGACAACGCATACCCTGTGCCGGGGGTTCTACGCGGAGGGATGGATGGTGCTGTTCTTGCTTCTCGGCTTCTGGCGCATCGTCGCAGGGCGCGGCGGCTTCGTTGCGTGGCTACTGCTCGGGCTGGCGGCCTGCTTCAAGAACGAAGGATTCTTGTTCTACGCCGCCATGGCGGCGTCGCTTGTCGTCTGCGGACGCCGCGAGGCGTTCCGTCTGCAGTGGGTGTTTTGCGGTTTGCTGCTTCCGGCCGCCTGGCAGGCGTATGCACGGTATGCCGGAGGCGGACTGGACGGGTTCGAGTGGCATGGCGCATCCGTCTTCCTGTCGCAGACATGGGCGGCGGCCGCCCTGACGGCGCGGTGCATGTTCGTCGAGTTCGATTCTGGACTCTGGCTGATTCCGCTGGCGATTGCGGCGGTTGTCGTCGGGGCGTGGCGGCGCGACCGACGTTTTGCCGTGCACGAGAAGGCAGGTCTTGTCTTTGTCGCGATTTCGCTCGTGATGGTTTTCTGCGTCTACGGATGCTGCGAGGCCGAGACATTCGGCTGGCATCTCGACTCGAGCATCCGCCGACTGCTGTGGACTCCAGCCGTGACGGCAGTTGCGACATGCCTCTCTAGAGAGGTAATTTCAAAATCTCTGTCGTCCTGTGCCTGACAACGTGCGGCACGGGCTAAGCGCGGAACGCTATGCCGAGTTCCGCGAGCGGGCGGAGGACGAAGTCGCGTTCGGCGGCGCGGGGATGCGGAAGCGTGAGTTCAGGGGTCGAGACGACCTCGCCGCCGAAATCGACGAGGTCGATGTCAATCGTGCGCGGTCCGTTGCGAACCGTGCGGATGCGTCCGAGCGCATCCTCGATTCCGTGCATCCGCCGCGAAAAGTCGAAAGGTTCGAGCGTCGTGTAGAACACGGCAACCTGATTGAGGAACTTCAATGCCGCGAATTGCGGCGGCACGCCAACGGGTTCGGTCTCGATCACGGAACTCGCCCGGTCGAAGCGTGTCCCCGGCAAGTCCGACAGCGCGGCAATCGCACGGCGTAGATAGTCTTCGCGCGGTTCGAGGTTCGAGCCGAGTGCGACGAGAACGCGTCGTTCCATCGTATGCGGCAAACTGGCTTTCCCGTCCGTCATCGCACCCCCTACGGCTTGCGGTAAAGGCGGCAGTGGCAGAGGCCGTGGTAGTTCGGGTCGGCGAGCTGTCCGCGAAACTCGGCGCACGGGCAGAAGAACTCCGGCAACTTCGGCAGACGGCAGGGGCAGTAGCCCTCCTTGCGCACCAAGCCCTTGCGGATCAACTCGGCAATCTTTTGGTCTTCGTTTTCGCGAACGCCGTGACGGATGAAGAGGGCGACCGCCTCCGGCACGAGGTCGTCAATCGGCTCGCCCGCCGCGAGACGGCGGCGGACTTCCGTCGAGGACTCCCGCGTACGCGGCAACGCCCGAAACGTGCAGAGTTTGCAGAGTTCGTCGTAGTCCTTCCAGCGCGGCAGACCCGCGACGGAATCCTCTCCGATGATGAAGACGAGTTCGTCGTCCGGATTCTCGGCGGCGATTTCACGCACGGTGTCGATTGCGTAGGAGACGCCGCCCCGCACGAGTTCGCGGTCGTCGACGGTCACGTTCGCCATGCCGTTGAACGCGGCGCGAACGAGCATCAGGCGGTCGTAAGGCGGGACGCGGCGGTCTTCCGTCTTGAACGGCGAAACGGCGGCGGGAAGGACAATCAGGCGGTCAAGCCCGAACTCGCCGATCGCCCGCCGCGCCAATCCGACGTGACCCGAATGGACGGGGTCGAAGCTGCCGCCGAACAGTCCGATGCGCGCCATCAGTCCACCTTTCGCCGGATGACGCGCTTCGCCTTGCCGTCCGTGCGCGGCAGCGTGCCGACGGGGAACACGTCGCCCTTCGGCAGAAAGCCGAGGCGTTCGCGCAGGTGCTTCGCCACCGTATGCCCCGTCACGCCCGGATCGGCCTCGACATTGACCGTCACGTCCGTCATGCCGTTGTGCTCCTCGAGGATGATCTGGAACTCGTCGCGAACGCCGGGAATCTCCATCAGCGCCTGCTCGACCTGACGCGGATAGAAGTTTACGCCCTTCACGATAAGCATGTCGTCGGTGCGCCCCGTGATGCGGTCGATGCGCAGCGAGGTGCGTCCGCAGGCGCATTTCTCACGCGACAGGATTCGCGTGATGTCGTGCGTGCGGTAGCGGATGATCGGCATCGCCTCGCGCGTCAGCGAGGTGAAGACGATTTCGCCGTATTCGCCGTCCGGCAGAATCTTCCCCGTCACGGGGTCGATGATTTCGGTGATATACTGGTCTTCCCAGACGTGAATGCCCGCGTGGGCGCGGCAGTCCTGCCCCGTCGTGCCGATGCCGCCCGTTTCCGTCATGCCGTAGATGTCGAAGCACTCGATGTGGAGGCGGTCTTCGATCTTCTTGCGCATCTCGTCCGAAAAGGTCTCGGACCCGAAGATGCCGACGCGGAGGGAGGGGATGTCGTGATCGCCCGTCGGGTCGGCGTCCAGTTTCTCGATGATGCGCGGCACGTAGGAGACGACCGAGACGAAGCCCTTCGCATGGAAGTCGCGCATCAGCCGAATCTGACGCTCCGTGTTGCCGGACGACGCGGGAATCGTGAAGAGCTGGGCCTTTCGCGCCCCGTGGTAGCAGCCGAAGCCGCCGTTGAAGAGCCCGAACGTCGGCATGATCTGAAGCGCGTCGCCCCGCTCAAGCCCCGCCATCGCATAGCACCGCGCCATGCATTCCGCCCACTGCAGGAGGTCGTTCTTCGTGTAGGCCATCACGACGGGCGTGCCCGTCGAGCCGGAACTCATGTGGAACTCCATCAGGTCGCGGCGGTCCACGCAGTTCATCTTCAGCGGATATGCCTCGCGGAAGTCGTCCTTCGTTAAGAACGGCAGTTTCGCAAGGTCGTCAAGGCTTTTCACATCCTCGGGCGAGCCGATTCCGCCGCGCAGAAGGCGCGAACGGTAGAAGTCGTTCGTCCACACCCGCTGAAGGGACTTCTTCAGCCCCTCCAGTTGAATCTTCGCGTACTCGTCGCGGGAAAGCGTTTCCGCCGCACGATTCCACATCGCCATTGCCGCGTCCTCCCCTTCAGCCGCGCATGGCGGCCTGACGACCCAGCGCGAACGCCTTTTCGTTCACTTCGAGCAGCTTCGCCTTCGGCCCGGTCAGCATTTCCTTCATCGCCTGAAGCCAGAGTTCCTCCTCGAAGGGCGTCAGCGCCGAAAGGGCTCCCGCCAGCACCATGTTCATCGTCCGCGCATTCCCGACTTCTTCCGTCGCAATCTTCATCGCGTCGATGAAGATCGACTTTGCGAACGCCGCCCGCGCCTTTTCGTCCAGGTCTTCGACGGCGGGCTGCTGCCCCGACGACACCGTGACGGGCACGAGGTAGAGGTCGTTCACGAGCGCAACGCCGTCCGCCGCGAGCAGATGCTTCCAGCGCAGGGCCTCCAGCTTGTCAAACGCGACGAGCACGTCGCTCGTCCCCTCCTGAATGATGGGCGAGGCGACGTCTTCGCCAAAGCGAACCTGGCTGATGACCGATCCGCCGCGCTGGGCCATGCCGTGAATCTCGCTCTTCTTGACGTCCATCCCGGCGAGCGCGGCGGCTTTCGCGAGCAAGTCCGCCGTCAGCAGGATGCCCTGACCGCCGACCCCGACCAGCGAAACGTTGACGGTCTTCATTCCCCGACCCTCTCGACGGTGATTTCGGGGTCGATTTCCTGAAGGGCGACCTCGATGCCCTGCTTCAGCGTCATCATCGCGAACGGACACGAACCGCAGTGACCGACGAGTTTCAAATAAACGGTCTTTCCTTCAATCTTCACGAGTTCGAGATCCCCGCCGTCGTTCTGAAGTCCGACGCGGAGTTCCTCAAGCTTGGCCTTGATTTGCTCTTCCATGTCAATTGCTCCTTCTTTGCCGCGTATTATACCAAAAATTGCCCGCGCATGAAGGGTATGCCGTCCGTTTTATGGTATAATACCGCCCCATGTATCCGGACATTTCACTTTCGCTATCGATTGCCTTTGTGGTCGGGGGGCTTGTCGCGCTCACCTGGTCGAGTGATTTGTTCGTGAACGAGGCTTCGCTTCTCGCGAAGATGCTCGGCATCTCCCCGTTCATCATCGGCATGGTCATCATCGGCTTCGGCACAAGCGCGCCGGAACTCTGCGTCAGCGCGATGGCGGGGCTTTCCAACCACTCCGACCTCTCCCTCGGCAACGCCTACGGCAGCTGCATCTTCAACATTGCGGGGATTCTCGGCATCGCCGCGCTGATTCGCCCGATTGTCGTCAAGCCGGCGGCCGTCTTCATCGCGACGCCCGCACTGGCCGCGATCTCGCTCGTCTCGCTCTGGCTGCTGTGGGACGGACACTGTTCGCGGACGGACGCCTTCATCCTGCTCGCCATCTTTCTCGTCCTTCTGCCGATCTACTGCTGGTATGACCAGCGGAACAAGAAGGCGGAGGCGGATGCGCCGTGCGCCGCGTCGGCGGATTCCGAAATCCGGACGAAATCGGCGTCTCGAATCCTGATCGCCGCGCTGAAACTCCTGTTCGCGCTCGCGGTACTGATTGGCTCGTCGCACCATCTCGTGTGGGGTGCGGTCGATCTGGCGCGGGCCATGGGCGTGAGCGAACTGATGATCGGACTGACGATTGTCGCCATCGGCACGTCCCTCCCCGAACTGGCGAGCGCGGTCGCGTCCGCCCGTCGCGGCGAACACGAATTCGTGCTGGGCAACATCATCGGCTCAAACTTCTTCAATACGCTGGCTGTCGTCGGCATCGCGGCGGGCATTTCCCCCGTCGCAAAGTTCTCCCCCTACGTGCTGACGCGAGACCTGCCGACGATGATCGCCTTCTCGCTTTCAATCGCCCTCTTCGGCGTCAACATCCGCAAACCGAGGGAAAACGGGCTGGTCACGCGCCTTGAAGGCGTCTTCTGGGTTCTGGCGTTTGTCGTGTATGCGGTTTTCGTCATCTATCAGGAATCACCGAAATGAACAGAGTTATAGCAATTGACGGGCCGAGCGGCGCGGGGAAGAGCAGTGTTTCGCGAATCGTCGGCGAACGGCTAGGCTTTTTGCACGTCGATTCGGGTGCGCTCTACCGCATCATGACGTGGCAGTGCCTTGAGAACGGAATCGACACGGCGAACGCCGAGGCGATTGCCGCGTTTGCGCCGCAAGTCGACGTCGAGTGCCGCGCCGAGCGCGGCGCGATCGCCTATTACGTGAAGGGCGAAGCCCCGGGCAACCGAATCCGGACTCCCGAAATCAACGCCCACGCTTCGCAGGTCGCCACGGTGAAGGCCGTCCGCGACCGAATCACCGCGCTTTTGCGCGGAATGACGGCCTACGGCGACCTCGTCGTCGAGGGACGCGACATCACGACCGCCGTCTTCCCCGATTCGCCCGCGCGATTCTTCCTGACGGCTTCCGCCGAAGCCCGCGCACGCCGCCGCCAGAAGGAGGAAGTCGAGAAGGGCATTGCGAACGAAGACGCCGAAACGGTGAAAGCCTCGCTCCTTGCGCGCGACGCCATCGATTCGACGCGGAAATACGCCCCCCTGCGCAAGGCGGACGGTGTAATCGAAATCGATTCGAGCGACCTCACGCTTGACCAGGTCGTCGAAACCGTCCTGAACGCACTCCCCGAAGGGTGGAAATGAAACTCTCGGTCAAACTCTGCCTCGCCGTCCTTGCCGCCTACCTGTGCGCGGCGATTTACGGCGAGATCCAGTATCGCGTCGCCCTCGCGCGGGACGTCACCCCCGCCTACAATGTCGTCAACCCCGACGGACGCTACCTGCCGCCGGGCCCCGGACACTGGCTCGGAACTGACAACCTCGGGCGTTCCGTCGGCCTTCGACTCGTGCAGGGGACGCGCATCGCCTTTCACGTCGGCGTGATGACTTCGCTCATCGCGATTCCGCTCGGCGTTCTGCTGGGATTGCTCGGCGGCTATTTCGGCGGGAAGACGGACTCGGCAGTCGTCTGGCTCTGCGCGACCGTCGCCTCCATGCCGGGGCTGCTGTTCATCCTGGCGATTTCGCTTGTCGTCGGGCAGGGTCTGCTCGGCATCTACCTCGGCATCGGTCTCACCACGTGGGTCGGCGTGTGCCGCACGATTCGCGCGGAGGTGATGAAGCACCGCGACAAGGCGTATGTCCAGGCCGCCCGCGTGCTCGGCTACTCCCACGCCCGCATCATGTTCCGGCACATCCTGCCGAACGTCGCGCACGTGATCCTCATCCAGTTCTCGATCCGTTTCCCGTCCGCCGTTTCAACCGAAGTCTTCATCTCCTTCCTCGGCATCGGCGTCCAGGGCGAGCCCTCGTGGGGTGTGATGATCAACAACGCCCGTTTGCGGCTCTGGCAGGGCGTCTGGTGGGAAATGACCTTCACGACGCTCGCCATCTTCTTGCTGGTGCTCGTGTTCAACCACCTCGCGGACTGGCTGCGCGACAAGCTCGACCCCGCCCTCCGCACCTGAAGAACGCAAGAGGGGCGCACTCCGCCTAGTTCGGCAGCTTGTGCCGCCCCTTGGGACGGATGAGGATCAGCACCGCCGCGACGAGAATGCAGACGATGCCCACGCCGAGGCGAAGGGTGAACGCCTCGCCGAAGACGAAAATGCCCACGCAAACGGCGGTCAGCGGCTCCAACGCACCCAGAATGGCCGTCGGGGTCGAGCCAAGCCGCTTGTCGCTCACCACCATGAAAAGGAGCGAGAGCAATGTCGGCACGACCGCCAGAAAGACGCCGAGGAACAACTGCCTGCCGTTCTGCGGCAGGTGAAACGCGGCGCTTCCGCCCGCGAACGCCGACCAGCCCGCGAGACAGGCGAAGCAGAACACCAACACGTAGAAGGTCATCGCGCTCACGGGCATGCGGACGCGAGACCGATTGACGACGACGATATAGACGGCGTAGGTGAGGGCGGAAACAAGAACGAGTCCCACGCCGAGCGCGTCAATCCGCATCGATCCGCCGCCGAGGGAAAGGAAGGCGATTCCGCCGAGCGCGAGGACAATCGCCCCGACCGTCTTCGCCGTCAGCCGTTCGCCATACAGCAGGGTCATGATGGCCGCCGTCATCACGGGATAGACGAAGAGAATCGTGCAGACGACCCCGACATCCATGCGCTGGAAACTGGAGTAGAAGGTCAGGGACGACGCGGCGAAGAGTGCGCCGAGCGAGAACGTCAGCACGGCGGCGCGGCGGGAAAGGGCGAACGTCACGCCCCTCGCCAGCATGAACGCCGCGAGAATCGGGATTGCGAAGCCGAAGCGGTAGAGCAGCACCGTCTCGGTGCTCACGCCCGCGTGGTAAAGCGGCAACGCGCCGAGCGGGTTCATGCCATAACTGACCGCCGCAAGGATGCCGCAGAGCGCACCCCAGAGATAGCCTCTCCTTTTCATGTGACCCTGCCTTATTGCGGGAAGCGTCCGTCCCTGACTTCGGCGACATACGAGGCGAACGCGGTTCGCACGGTTTCGGCGAGGTTGGCGTATCGCTTGGCGAACGGCGGGGGCGTCTCGTTGAGACCGAGCAGGTCGTGCATCACGAGCCACTGCGCGTCGCAGACCGGGCCCGCACCGATGCCAATCGTCGAAATCGAGAGCGCGGCGGTTATTTCCTCCGCGAGTTCGGCGGGGATGCACTCCAGCGTGACGGCGAACGCGCCCGCATCCTGCACGGCGCGGGCATCCGCCAGAATCCGCTCCGCCGCCTCGCGGGTCTTGCCCTGCCGACGGAAGCCGCCGTAGGCGTTCACGCTCTGGGGGGTCATGCCGACGTGGGCGACGACGGGAATCCCCGCCTCGGTCATCCGCCGAATCAGCCCGGTGACACGCGCTCCGCCCTCGAGTTTCACCGCGTCAGCCCCCGCCTTGAGACAGGCGACGGCATTGCGCATCGCCTCGTCGTCGCCGCATTGGTAACTGCCGAACGGCAGGTCGCCGACGACCATCGCATCCTTCACCGCGCGCGTAACCGCCGCGACAGCCGAAAGCGTCTCTTCCATCTTCACGGGGAGAGTCGTCGAGTAACCGAGGGTCGTCATGCCCATGGAATCGCCGACGAGAATGATCGGCACGCCCGCCTCGTCCGCCAAACGGGCAAAACAGGCGTCATACGCCGTGCAGCAACCGAGTTTCTCGTGACCTTTCGCCGCCCGAATCGCGGCAACGTTCCATTTCTTCATAGCGCGGATATTATACCATACGAAACAAGAGCACGGCATCGAGGGCCGTGCTCCGTTTCAACAATCGACAGGCATCGATTACCAGCGGGTCTCGCGCCGGGGACCGCGATCGCGATCGCCGCCGAAACCGCCGCGACCACCGCCGAAACCGCCGCGACCGCCACGGCCGCCGCCGAATCCGCCGCGACCGCCACGGCCGCCGCCGAATCCGCCGCGCTCGCCACGGCCTTCAGCCGGCTTGGGCTGCGACTCGTTCACGCGCACCGTGCGCCCGTCGAGTTCGTGTCCGTTGAGGGCGTCGATCGCCGCCTGAGCCTGCGTGGCATCGGGCATCGTCACGAAGCCGAATCCCTTGCTGCGACCGGTCATTCGATCGGTCACGACACGAACGGCGGTAACTTCGCCATACGCCGCGAACGCCGCCTTGAGTCCATCGTCAGTCGTCGCGTACGCGAGGTTACCAACATAGATTTCCATCTGATTCTTTCCTTCTTGTTTTTATGTCCCCCGCAAAGACACCCGCCTTTTTTGGAGAAACGCGGGAATTGTATCAATTTTCTGCCCCATTCGTCAATAGCCACGCGATTCTTTTTTGGCGTGTGGCGGACGGGGAGGTTAGTTGAGTGCCGCGAGAAGTTCGCTGATTTTCCTGTCGGGGGTTTTGCCGCGAAGGTCGATTACCTTCGCGATTTCGCGAGTGCCGTTGCGGTAGAGGATTGCGCGCGAGCCCTTCGCGTCCACGATGCCGACGCCCGCCGCCGCACAGGCGACGCGCAACTCGGCGAGGCGCACGAACCGCCGCGCCGCCGGGGGCGGCGGCCCGAAGCGGTCGCGCAACTCATCCGCAAGCGCCTTGACGACGCGGCGGTCTGCCGCTTCGGCGAACCGCTTCAGGTAGCTCATGCGCTGCACGT
>CAVFWY010000007.1:0-26297 GCA_963626175.1 Gemmiger sp. | reverse complement strand
GGACGCTGTGCAGTTGGATTTTCTGCAAGCTCTTCTTCTGGGTCACCTACATGGGTCACCCGACCCCCGCGTGGGCGATCAGTTGCTTCTCGGCGACGGCGGGTGCGTTCGCGGCGGGCTGCACGGCGATGCTCATCTGCCGCAGTTCGCGTGACTTCATTGCGCCCGATTCCGACGCGACGGACGGGCTTTCGCTTCCGAAGCTGTCGCCTTCGGCGTGGCTCGCGTTCGGCGGCGGCGTGGGCGGTGCGCTGACGTTCGCGCTTTCCCCCGTCGAGTGGTCGCAATCCACGATTGTCGAGATTTATTCGCTGAACGCCCTCTTCCTGATGTGGGTGTTCCTCTTGAGCTACCGCTGGATGCGCAAGCCATCCGACAAGATGCTGTGGCTCACGGCGTTCGTCTTCGGTCTCGGGCTGACGAACTACCAGGTTCTTCTCTTTGCAATCGTCCCGCTCGCCATCATCATTCTGATGACGAACATCGGGATGTTCCGCGACGTCTTCATCTATCTGATTCCCGTCGCCCTGACCTATCAGGTTCTGCAGATCGGGCAGTTGGCGCGGGCCGACCGCCTGATGCAGAGCGACGTCATCAACAAGCACACGCTCTTCCTGCCGCAGACGGCGGCGACGCCCGTGCTGGCGACGCCCTCGACGACAATCCTGATTCTGGCGATTGTCGCGCTCGTCGGGTCGATTGTCGCGGCGGCGGTTCTGCGCGCTCGCGGCGAAACCGACCGCGCCCGGCGGGTCGTGCTCGGCGGCGGCGGTGCGGGAGCGGTGCTGATGTTCCTCTGTGCGACGGTCTTCACCTCGAAGAATGCGTGGGGCGGAATCACCGCGCCGGTCGCCCCGCTCATCGAACCGACGAAATACGCGCTCATCGCGGCGTTTGTCGCGGCTTCGGTCGTGGCGGCCGTCGCGGCGGCGATGCGGGGCGACGAGGAGAAGCTGTCCGCGCCCGCCGCACTGAAGTGCCTCGGCGCTTCCGCCGCGTTCGCGCTCGTGGCGATTGTCATCGCGGCGAGCGTTCCTCACGCCGGGAACGGCGGCTATCAGGGAGTTCCCTACAACTGGACAAAGTCAACCGCCGTCTTCTGGTCGCTGATCGTCCTTCTCTTCGTCCTCTGCGCCCTGACGCGCAAGAAGGGGCTGTGCTTCGCGATTCCCGTGGCGGGGCTGCAGGTTTCGGCCTTCTTCCTTCTGTCGCACGGCGCGATGAACGGTCTCACGCATCCGCAGAGCTGGTGGTTCGGCTGGCCGATTGCGTGGAACTTCGTGCTCCTCGCCCTCGCGTGGGCGACCCTGCCGCACGGACGCTCCGTGGCGGGCGCGGCGTTCTTCGCCCAGCTCGGCGTCTCGTTCTACGCCTACATGCCCATCGTCTCCGACTTGCGCAACCCGCCGATGAACTGGGGCTATCCGCGCACGTGGGAGGGCTTCAAGCACGCCATCATGCGCGGACAGTATGAGGCGATCGGCGTGCCGAGTTTCCCCTCCGTCTTCGAGTTCCTCAAGTTCATGGGTGCGCAGATGCGCCATTACTTCGCGGACGTGATGATGCAGTTCACGGACTTGCTCGTGTTCTTCGCGCTCGTGCCGTTCGTGGCGGGACGCTGGGTCGTCGAGAAGACCCACCGCAAGACGTTTTGGCAGTGGATGGTTGCCGCCGCGAGTTGCTTCCTGATGATGTCGTTCCTCCTCATCCTCCTCGCGCAGGTGAAGGGCGACGTGCAGGATGGCTTCATCCAGAAGGTGAAGTTCATCTCCTCCCACGCGATGATCGCCATGTGGATCGGCTACGGGCTCGTCTTCGTCGGGGCGCTGATCTGCCGCGCAGGGCGGCTTCGGCGGTTCGCGCCGCTCCTGGCGGGGCTGATGATCCTTGGCGCGGGGCTGACGCCGATCATCCAGAACTACACCGACGACCGCCTTGTCTTCGAACTGGGCGGCGCGGAGCAGAACGGTCACACCTTCGGCTGGCAGTTCGGCGCATATCAGCTGGAAGGCGCGAAGGCGATCAACGACCAGTTGGTCGCCGACGAGGAGCCGCTGCCCGACCCGAACTGGCCCGAGCCGATGGAGCCGTTCTCCATCTTCTTCGGCGGTACGGACCCGGGTCGTTTCGTGCCGACCTACATGATCTATTCGGCGAACTATCGTCCCGACGTCTACCTCATCACCCAGAACGCCCTTGCGGACGACACCTACATGTCCGTCGAGCGCGACCTCTACGGCGACGAGATCTGGATTCCGTCGAAGGAGGATTCCGCCGAGGCGTTCAACATCTACGTGGACGAAGTCCAGCGCGGCGTTCGCGCCGCGAACGGCGATCTCCGCATCGAGAACGGGCGCGTTCAGGTGACGGGTGCGCTCGGCGTGATGGAAATCAACGGCATCCTGACGAAGATGATGTTCGACCACGACCGCCTGCGCCACGCCTTCTACGTGGAGGAGAGCTATGTCATCCCCTGGATGTATCCCTATCTCTCGCCGCACGGGCTGATCATGAAGATCAACCGCGACCCGACGCCGTATGATGCGAAGACCGCCGCGAAAGACCAGGACTTCTGGGACTGGTATACGCGCCGTCTGCTGAAGGACCCGATGTATCGGCGCGACTTCGCGGGGCAGAAGTCCTTCTCGAAGCTTCGTGCCGCGATTGCCGGGCTTTACAACCGTCAGGGACGCTACGTCGAGTCGGCGCAGGCTTTCCGCGAGGCGTGCCTGCTCTATCCGGCTTCGCCCGAGGCGACCTTCCGCTATGCGCAGGAGTGCCTGATTCCCTTCGGCAAGTGGGACGTGGTGCTGGAGATGATGGACTACACCGACCGCATTGACCCGAACAACAGGCGCACGGAAGGCGTTCGGGACTATGTGACGCGGATGCGCATGCTGCAGGAGGACGTTTCGCGCTTCGAGGCGAAACGCCGCGCCGCCGCCGACGGCAAACTCCCCGCCCCCGAAACGCTGATGCTCGCCCGCGCCTATTTCGGCATGGGGCGCACGATGGAGGCGGCGCAGTTGGTCAGACCCCTGATTGATGAAGTCAAGGAGCCGGCCGTTCTGCGGGCGATTGCGACGATTCTCGTCACGGCGCGGCTCGATGGCGATGCCGAGCGGTACCTGACGAAGTATCTCGGCATCGAGCCGAACAAGGATGCCCTCGCCTGGGTGGAACTCGCGAAGATTCAGCACCGCACGGGACGCAAAACCGCCGCGCAGAAGAGTTTCCTCGCCGCCTATCAGATTGACAGGCAGGGCGTCTTCGACCTTCTTCAAAAGGATCAGGAACTCTACGAAATCGCCTTGCCGCTCTTTCAGCGCCGTCAATGATGTGCTATAATACGCGGAAAAGGATTTAAAAAGGACTAAAGAATATGCCAAGAACAGACATTGACTGGGAAAAACTCGGTTTCGGCTTCTCGGACGTGAACTGCCACGTGCGCAGCGTCTGGAAGGACGGGAAGTGGGGCGAAATCGAATTCGTGAAGGATCCGATGATTACGATGCACATCGGGGCATCCTGCCTCCATTACGGGCAGGCGGCGTTCGAGGGCATGAAGGCGTTCCGCCAGAAGTCGGGGAAGGTCGTGATCTTCCGTCCCGACGAGAACGCGAAGCGCATGTATCGCACGGCGATTCGGACGGTGATGCCGCCCGTGCCCGTGGAGATGTTCGTCGAAGCCGCCGAGAAGCTCGTGCGGGCGAACGAGGAGTTCGTGCCGCCGTATGGCACGGGCGGGTCGATGTATATCCGTCCGCTGCTGATCGGCACGGGTCCGCAGATTGGCGTTGCGCCCGCGCGCGAATATACCTTCATCATGCTCTGCATGCCCGTCGGGGCGTATTACAAGGGCGGGCTGAAGCCCGTTCGCGCGGTGATCTTCGATGACTGGGATCGTGCGGCCCCGCACGGCATGGGCGACGTGAAGGTCGGCGGCAACTACGCCGCCTCGCTGCTGGCTCACGAGAACGCGAAGAAGGGCGGCTGGCCCGTCGAACTCTATCTTGACGCGAAGAGCCACAAGTTCGTCGAAGAGTTCTCGACCTCCAACTTCCTCGGCATCAAGAAGGACGGCACCTACGTGACGCCCGACAGCTGTTCGGTTCTGCCGTCCGTCACGAACATGTCGCTCAAGCAGTGCGCGGCGGATATGGGGTGGAAGGTCGAGTGCCGTCCCGTGCCCTACGAGGAGATTCGCGAGTTCGCCGAAATCGCCGCGTGCGGAACGGCGGTCGTCGTCACGCCCGTGTGGGAAATCACGCGCGGCAGCGACGTCATCAAGATCTCCGACCCGGAGGTCGTCGGGCCGCATCTGCAGAAGCTCTACGATGCCGTTCAGGGCATTCAGTACGGCGTTTGCGAAGATGCGCACGGCTGGTGTCACGAGGTCGCGCTCTGAACCGCTGGCACGAGCGCGTAGCCGACGAACAGAGCGTCGACCGCCTGGAAGCCGCGGGGTATCCGCGGCTTCTTGCGCGTCTGCTCGCGCTCAGGGGCGTCACCGCCGAGTCCGCCGCGAAGTATTTCGCCCCGTCCGTAGCCGATCTCGCGAAGCCCTGCGAACTGCCGGGCGTCGAGGCGATTGCCGAGCGAATTCTCGCGGCGGTCGCCGAGCGTAGGAAAATCGTTGTTTTCGGCGACTACGACTGCGACGGAATCTGCGCGACGGCAATTCTCGTGATGGCGTTGACGGCTCTTCATGCCGATGTTCGCCCGTTCATTCCCAATCGGCTGGCGGAAGGGTATGGCATGTCGCAAACCTCCGTCGGGCGGATGCTGTCCGAGAATCCGTCCGTCGGGCTGGTCGTCACGGTGGATAACGGCATCAACTCCGAGGAGTGGGTGGCGACACTGAAGGGGCGCGGGGTCGAGGTCGTGGTCACAGACCATCATCTGCCGGGCGTGAGTCTGCCGGAGTGTCCGATTGCGAATCCGAAAGTCGCCGCGCCCGAACGGCTCGACGGACTCTGCGGCGCGGGCGTCGCCTTTCTGCTGGCGAACCAGCTCGTCTGCCGCGCCCAGGAAAGGGGACTCTACCAGGGTCCGAAGATGGGCGGGCCACTTCTCGTTCTCGCGGGACTCGCCACCGTCACGGACGTGATGCCGCTCGTCGGGCAGAACCGCATTCTCGTCGCGGAAGCCCTGAAACACTTTCGCAAACTCGCGCCGATCGGTCTGCGCGAACTCTTCGACCGTGCTTCGCGGACGGGTTCGCTCCATCTCAAGGTCGAGGACTTCGGCTTTCTGATCGGGCCGCGCATCAATGCCGCCGGGCGCATGGCGAGCGGCGACGACGCGCTTCGGCTCGTCCTGTGCGAAGACCGCGAGCGGGCGCGGGAACTCGCCCAGCGCGTCGACCTCCACAACATCGAGCGCAAGGGCGTGGAGCAGAAGATGTTCGACCTCGCGCTGACGAAGGTCGTGTCCGATGCCGCGGCGCAAGTGATTGACATCCCGGATGGACACCCCGGCGTGGCGGGCATCGTCGCCGCACGAGTGCTCGAGCGCATCGGGAAGGGACCCGTCTGTGTCATCGTGGACGGGCGCGGCTCGGCTCGCGCTCCCGCTGGCTTCAATGCCCGCGACGCGCTTGAAGCCGCTTCCGCCGCACTCACGAGTTTCGGCGGTCATGCCGCCGCCGGCGGCTTTTCGGTGAAGGACGGGGAAATCGACCGGTTCCGCGAGCTCTTCACCTCCGCCTGTGCCGCGCAACGCGCGGCGATTCCGGCGGAAAGCCTTGGGGACAGAATGCTTGACGCATGGGTGGATGGCGACGACGTTACGCTTGACTTCGCGGTGCGCGTGATGGGGATGGCGCCCTTCGGAGAGGGGAACGAACGCCCCGTCTTCGGAATGAAGGGAGTCATCTTCCACGACGTGAAACCGCTGGGACAGGAGGGCAAGCATTTGCTTGTCTCGGTTTTGCCGCGCTCGGCGACGGGGAAGGTCGCGCACAAGGCCGATGCGCTCAAGGCAATCTGGTGGAATCGCGGCGACCTCATCGAGAAACTGCGCCGACTGCCGATGCCGCACGACATCCTCTTTACCGTCGAAGTGTCGGACTATCTGGAACGCCACGTCGAACTCCGCCTGCTCGCCATCGACGAACTCTGACGGGGGACTTCACGACTCGGACGGATAGCGGTAGCCGATGCCGTGCAGCGTCTCAATGACTCGGGCGTCCGTCAACTTCTTGCGCAACTGGGCGATGTGCTGGTCAAGGGTGCGCGTACTGCCGAAATATGAGACTCCCCAGACGGCGTTTAGAAGGTGGTCGCGTGTGAGTGCCTTGCCGCGTTCTGCCGCGAAGAGACGCAGTAGCGCGAGTTCTCGCGCCGAGAGAGCGGCTTTCGTTCCGTCCTTCCGCACAAGTTCGTAGCGGCTTGCGTCCACGCGGTCGTCGCCGAACGCGAAACTCTCGTCCGCCGCGTTCGTCGCGTCCACGGGTGCGGCGCGTCGTAGCACGGCGGCGAGACGGGCGAGGAGTTCGCGAACGCCGAACGGCTTGACGATGTAGTCGTCTGCCCCGAGTTCCAGTCCGAGCACCTTGTCGATTTCGTCGTCCTTCGCCGTCAGCATGACGACGGGCGTGTGCGTGTCGTCCCTGCGGATGGCGCGGCAGACGTCGTAGCCGTTCATTCCCGGCATCATGACGTCGAGAAGCACGAGGTCGGGGCGATTGTGCGCGAACGCCTGAAGCCCCGCTTCGCCGTCGCCGGCCTCGAAGACTTCGTAGCCGTTCGCCGACAGCAGGGCGACGAGACCGTTGCGGATGTTGTCGTCGTCCTCCACGACGAGGACGCGGTGGCGATGGTGGGATGCCGTCATTCTGATTCCTTTCCCTTTTCCGGACGCGGGAATGCGACCCTGAAGACGCTGCCGCCCGCCGGATTCGGGCGGTAGGTAAGCGCACCGCCCATGCCGCGCATGAGGCCGCTCGCGATGTCCAGACCGAGCCCCGCGCCGCCGATACCCGCCGCGAGCGAGTTTTCGCCGCGAAAGAATCGCGTGAAGATTCGCTTGGCGTCTTTCGCGGGGATGCCCGGCCCGAAGTCCGTGACATCCACGAATGCCGCGCCCGCTTCCGTGCCGACCACGAGGTCGATCTTCTTTCCGTCCGCGGCATACTTGAGGGCGTTGTCGATGAGATTGGTGACGACCTGCCGAACGGCGTCCGCGTCCGCACGGACGGTTGCCTCGGAAAGTCCGCCGAGGTTGATGGCGACGCCCGCCGAGGCGGCTTTCGCGTCGAAGTGGGTGAGGATGGCGCGGAGGATGCGCGGCAGGTCAATCTCCCTCAGGCTGTATTTGCGGCGATGTTCGGTCAGTCGGCCGTAGTCGAGCACGTTGTCGACGAGCCGCGCCAGCCGCTCCGCCTCGTCGGAGATGATGGTGAGGTATTTCCGCCGGTCGTCTTCGCTCATGCCGGGAGTGCCGGCCATCATCTCCGCATAGAGCCGAAGGTTCGTGAGCGGCGTTCGGAACTCGTGAGAGACGGTTGCGAGCAGTGAGAGTTTCCTGGTGGCCTCGCGCCGCCCCCGCGTTGCCTCGCGTACGAGCAGGAGAACGAGGACGATGCCGAGAATCCCCGCGATTCCGAGCGCGGCGAAGAGTGCGACGTCGGGCAGCGTTTCGCCGCGTGGTCTTGGCGGCGGTGTTCGTTCTTTCTCCTGAGCCTTCCGCTCCTCGTGCTCGGGCGGCGGGCGAAGCCCGTCGGGCAACAGCGCTCCCAGCGGAGGCGGCGGGCGGTCGTCCGGCGGGCGACCATCCATCGGACGCGGCGCATAGGGCCCATCGGATGCGGCGCAGAGCGTCAGGCGGCAATACACCGCCGCAAGGGCGAACAGGAACTGGACTTTTGTTCTCATACCCTATGATTATATCAATTTTCGGGCGGCTTCACCACGGGATGGAGTAGTGGATGCGCGCGAACGCCGCGTCCGTTCCCGGCGTGAACGCGCCATCCACAAGTGCGTCATCCGCGACGTCCTGCCAGTCCGCGTCGGCGAGATCCGTGCAATACTGGAGCGTGGCGGACACGACCCCGGCCGTCGCCGCGTCCTGCGCGTTGAGGACAAAGCTTGTGCCGGAGACGGAGAGCGCGACGAAAGATTCGTCCGCCGCAAGGGAGTCGGCGTAGAGATAGGCGGTGAGGTTGTCGGCATTGGCAAGCCACGTGCGCAGGTCAGCGGAGGCGTAGGACGCGGGTTGGGTGACGGACGCGGCGTTTTCCTCAAGCCAGTCCACGAGGGGCTTCGCCTCGACACGGCAGACCACGCCCTCCGTCGGCGTGTAGGAGGCGGTGAGGGTGCGCCCGATGAAGGTCGTTGCGTTCGTGGTCGGCAGAGTCGCGCCGCCGTAGGTGAGGACGAGCACCTGGGGCGATTCGCTTGCCGCGAGGGCGTAGTCGCCGAGCGTAACGGTGGAGGGCAGGATGAGCGTCTCAAGCGGAACGCCCGCGAGCGATGCCGCGCCAAGGTTCGTGCAGCCCGACGTCAGGGTCGTCAGGTTCGTGCAGCCCGCAAACGCTGCGTCGGGGAGTTCGTCGGGCGCGGTGGCGGATGCGAGGGACGGGCATTCCGCACATGCGCCGACGCCGAGCGAGACTGCCGCGAGCGCGGCGGTTTGCAGTCCGCTCTGGGCGCAGGCGAAGTCGCCGAGCGACTGAACGCCGCTCGGGAGCGCGGTGAGGCTCGTGCAGCCACGGAAGGCGCACTTCCCGACGCTCGTCACGCCGACGGCCGTCAGCGACGCGAGCGCACAGCAGCCCTCGAACGCCCCGTCGCCGATTGTCGTCACCGAGGACGGCAGGATGACGGTCGTGAGTGCGGTGCATCCGGCGAACGCGGCGGCGGGAATCGCGGTGAGGCTCGTTGCGGCGGAAAGGTCGAGGGTGGTGACGGACGTGTTCCCTGCGAGCACGCCGGGGACGAGGTCGGTCACCGTGGCGGCGGCGACGAGGCTCGTCGTGTCCGCGACAAAGCCCGTCCACACGCCGTCATAGGCAATCGTGCCGTTGGCGGTCGTCGCGTCCGTGAGGAACGTATCGTAGGTGAATGTTCCGGAAGAGCCGCCGCCGGGGGAGTCGGGCTGGTTGCCGCCGCCGCCGGGGGTCGTGCCGCCACCACCGCCGCCGCCCGGCGCGGCGAAAAGCGCGGCGGATGCAAGGATTGCACAGGTGAAGGGGAGAATTGACTTCGTGTTCATGATGTGAGACCTTTCCTTTGTTACTGAATGTAGACGCCGTGGAAGCCCGTGTCGCCCGAGGAGGGTGCGGACGACGAGGTGCCGGGCGCGGAAGCCGTGCAACTCGGCGCAGAGCACATGATGGAGATCGTGCCGCTTGTCGAACTCATGGAGGGTATCTTGACCGTCGCCGTGCTGCCCGCAATCTTCACGTATTTGCCCGCGTAGGTGCTGGCGGAAACGGAGGTCTTCAGGTAGGAGCTTTGCGAACCGCTGGAGCCGTAGGCCATCTCCGTCGCGCTGCCGAGGGACATCACGACGCCGCCGTTGATCTTGAGGTTGGCGGCGGCGTCCACGTCGATGCCGACTTCAGGTGTCGTGGTCGTGAAGGCGAGAACGACACCCCCGTTGATCGTCAGCGTGCCGTTGGAGTCGAGCGCATCGTTGCCCGTCGAGCCGCAGTAGAGGTAGCCGCCGTTGATGGTGATGGCGTCGCTCGCCTGAATGCAGTCGTCGTAGGTCGTGCCCTCGAAAACGCCGCCGTTGAAGGTCAGGTAGGTCTTCGACTCCATTCCCTCGCCGCCGTCGCACTTCGAGTAGACCCGCATCCGCCCGCCGTGGAAGGTGAGCCCGCTTTCGACGCGGACGGCCTTCGGGTTCGTGTAATCGACGTCATCCCCGCTTCCTGAAGTGACGCGGGAGGCGTTGGAACTGAGTTGAATCGCGCTGGATGCGTCCGCGACGGGTGTCGCCGTGCCGAGCGTCGTGTAGGCGGAAAGTTTCTTCGCGGCGACGAAGAGTTTTTCGCCGAACGAGGAGCACTGGATGTCCGGTGCGAACGAGTCGTCCGTCGGCAGGGTCGCCTGTCCTTCCGTTCCGATGGTGAGCGTACCGTCGATGGCCATGCACTTGCCGCCGTAGTTCGTGGTGACGAGGTAGAAGACGCCACCCGTGACGTGCGCCGTGCCGTTGGTGTCGCCCTGCTTGATGCAGGCGGCCGTCTTGCGGTCGAGTGCGGTGACGGTGAGGTCGCTCTCGTCCTCCAGTTCGATGACGGGATTCGAGGCCGTGCCGTTCGCCTGTATGTCGAAGAGCCCGCCCGTGAGGTTCAGCGTCGTGTCGGCGACGATTCCGCGTGAGGCGACGCCGCTGGCGACGACGCGGACCGTGCCGCCCGAAATCGAGACCGAGTCGCACTTGACGGCGGCGGCAACCGAGACGTCCTCCACGAGATAGGTGCCTTTCGTCACAAGCGTCGAACTCGCCACGGTGACCGTGCAGGTCGAGCCGTCGTCCGTCGTGTAGGCCTCGTAGAGCGGGTCGCCCGTGACGGTCGCGTTGAGAATGCCGCCCGACATGACGAAAGCGCCGTCGCCCTTGACGCCTTTCGCCGCCGCGCCGCCGACGGAGAGGATGAGCGCACCGCCCGAAAGTGTCATCGTCGCGTTCTCCGCGTCCGCCGTCAGCGCGACGGACTTGGGCCCCTGCACGGCGATGGAAAGCGTCCCGCCCGCAAGCGTGATGTCCTTCTTGTCGGTGTAAAGCCCCGTATCCTTGTAGTCGGTGCAGGCGGACGCGATGCGCACGTTCCCGGCGGACTGCGAATAGGTCTTCTTCACCCAGATGCCGAAGCCCTTTTCGGCTTCCGCGTAGGTCATCTCGATTCCCAGCGTACCTGAGGTGACGCGGAGGGAGTCCGTCACGTAAAGGACGGCGTTCGCCTTTTTCGCACCGCCGCCCGTGAGCGTAGCCGAACCCGTGCCGCAGAGGATGAGACTGCCGTCGGCTGTGAGGACGTTCTTGCCGTCGTTGCCGAGCGCGGAAGTCCCCTCAAGGCGGAGAATCGCGTCGCCCTTGATGGTCAGCGAACCCGTGAGCGACAGGTCGCGGAGCGTCACCTGGCAGACTTCCGTTGCCGTAATCGTGATGTTGCCGCTGATTGTGCCCGTCAGGACGAAGTCCCGTCCGATGTCGGAGGCCGTGTAGGAACCTGCGGCGGTGACGGTGGTCTTGTGCGGGAAGGCGACGCATTCGGGGTAGTCGGGCAGACTTCCTCGGAGGAGTTGCACCGCCAGTGCGGCGAAGAGAAGACAGACGTATTTCATTTCAGACGTTCCTTTCCGGCCTTTCGGCCTTGACGGTGCATATTAAACCAAATCCGCACCCGCACATTGTCATCCGCCTGTCAGCAGATTGTAAAAAGTTTGTCACGACCGTCGCGGCGGAAACAGCTCTCCGCGTCGCTTCCAATAGTCAGCCGATTTGTGGTATACTATGGTTCGTCAACCTGATTGATTTCGCGTAACTGCAAACGCGATGTTTGAAGGACAAGAGAATATGGCGAAAATAACCGTACAGGACACGGAAATCTCAGTTCTCAGAATTGAGGGCGAGGATTATATTTCGCTTACGGACATGGCGGGCGGGAAACAGGGGGATTCCCGCGCTGCGGACATCATCAAGAATTGGCTTCGCGCTCGCTATACGCTTGAATTCCTCGGAACGTGGGAAATGCTGAACAACCCATCTTTTAAAGTGGTCGAATTTGACCACTTTAAAAGCCGTGCCGGACTGCCGAACTTCGTGCTGAGTGCGTCCGAATGGATCGAGAAGACAAACGCCATCGGCATTGCTGTAAGGAAGGGACGATATGGCGGCACGTATGCTGCGCGCGACATTGCCTTTGAGTTCGGCTCGGCCATTAGCGTCCCGTTCAAGCTGTATCTGATCCGCGAATTTCAGCGGATGAAGGAATCCGAGCAGAAACAGCTCGGCTGGTCGGCAAAGCGCGAGCTCACGAAGCTCAACTATCGGATTCACACGGACGCCATCAAGAGCAACTTGATTCCGCCGCAGTTGAGCGCGAAGCAGAAATCGGCGGTGTATGCGAGCGAAGCCGACGTGCTGAATGTCGCGATGTTCGGAATGACAGCATCGGAGTGGCGACTCCTGCACAAGGACTTGCAGGGAAACATCCGGGATTATGCGTCGATGAACCAGTTGATCTGCCTTGCGAACATGGAGAGTCTGAATTCCGTGATGATCGGGCATGGGCTTTCGCAGGAAGCGCGACTGGTCGAGCTGAACGAAGTGGCGAAGCAGCAGATGCGCGTCCTCGAGCAAGTCGAGAATCGGCTGCTGCTCAAGTAGTTGTGGTATAATTCGCGTCTTATGATTTTTCATCAACAACCCAAACACAAGGAGGTCTGCCAGACGTAGACGAGAGAGACGGACCGACAGTCCGTCAAACTGATTGATTTTGCGTAACTGCAAACGCGACGTTCATCCGAAAAGCCCTGGAAAGTTTTTCAGAATGTGGACGACGAGTTGGCAGGGATGCGACCCTTTCGGGGGCGCATTCTTTTGCCGTCTTGTATCCATGTTCGGGTTTCTTCCAGGGCACCCTCGGATGAGTATGAGATGAGCGAGGGGTGCGTCCCCGAATTCTTTTCTCCATACAGCCGCGTGTGCAAACGCGGATCGCCGGTAGGGTCACGCGTCTCGCGTGACCGCACGAAAGGCAGCCCAAGGAGAAAAAAGAGAAGAGAATATGGCGACATTCAAGGACTTGGTGAAGCGCGTGACGGATCCGATCTTGCGCGGACAGCTGGAAGAGGAGTTCAAGCGCGCGACGAAGAACAAGAAGTTCGGCCTTGTGTTCGAAGAGCATCGTCTCGAATACACGGCGCTTTACGGCGTGACGGTGAAGGAGGGAATGTCGGCGGTGGTGAACGGCGAGAAGGACGCCGCCGTGCTCAAGGTGCTGTCGATCAAGAAGGACGTCGCGAACTGCTTCAACGCTGCGGATCGGACGATGGAAGAGCATCTGGTCGACGACCTGGTGGCGGTGGTGCAGTTCGAGGACCCGATCTTCCCCGTGCTGACGCCGGTCGACGAGATTGAGAATGCGCCGGGCAACCCGCTTTGGCACACGCTCATCCAGGCCGACAACTACCACGCCTTGCAGCTGCTGGAATACATGTATCGCGGCAAGGTGGACTGCATCTACATCGACCCGCCCTACAACACGGGCGCCCACGATTGGAAATACAACAACGACTATGTGGACGGCAAAGACCTATGGGCTCATTCAAAATGGCTGTCTATGATGGAGAAAAGGCTTCGAATCGCACGCCCTTTATTGAAGCCAGATGGAGTCCTGATTATAACGATTGACGACAATGAGTTTGCTCATCTTTCGATGCTGATAGCTGACATATTCAAAGATCGCAAGCAATACCCTGTCACGATACAACACAACCCTCGCGGTTCTCAAGGAGATAAGTTTGCGGTGTCACATGAAACAGCCATTTTTGTCGTTGGCAAGGAAAGTGAAATCTATCGGCGCAGTCATACCGGCGGAGATATTAGCAAGTTTAGGAAATGGGGGAATCAGTCGGAGCGTAGTATTACAGCAAAGGCAACAACGTTCTTTCCTGTGAAGGTCGACAGCAATTTGAACATTGTTGGATTTGGGGATGTGGTTGATAAAGATGATCATACTCATGCGGCAAATGAAAAGGTCGGCAATCTGACATATGTTTATCCCATTGATTCGGATGGCGTCGAGAGGAAGTGGCGCTATGCAAAGTCGAACGAATCGGATGTGCTGCCTTTCTTGTTTGCGACAAGAGAAAATGGAATTGTGGAAATCAATATTCGCCGAGAGTCGGAGAACACGCTCACCGTTTGGACTGATGCATTATACAACGCTGAAGAGCATGGAACGAAATTGCTCAATCGTTTGGTCGGGAACGTTTTTTCTTATCCGAAGTCTGTTTACGCCGAACGAGACTGTATTTGGCACGTCGTTGCAAAGAAGAGAGATGCGCTCGTCCTCGATTTCTTTGCCGGCTCGGGCACAACCCTCCATGCCGTGAATCTGCTCAATGCCGAGGACGGCGGACATCGCCGCTGCATTATGGTGACGAACAACGAGGTTTCGGAAGCCGAGGAGAAAACACTGAAAGCGGACGGCCATCGGCCCGGTGACGACGCATGGGAAGATCTCGGCATCGCCAAGCACGTGACATGGCCGCGCACAAAGTGCTCGATTCTCGGACAGAACATCGGCGGCGCTCCGCTCGACGGCGAATACCAGACGAACGTTCCCTGCGAGAAGAAACTGCCGCGCACGTTCTACCAGCTGGGATTCGTCAAGGACTTCTTCGGCCTGTCCGCCGACCAGAAAAAGAAGATCGCGGACATGATCGGCGTTCCAGCCGGAATGAAGAAACTCCTGAAGGAGGTAAAGGATCTCCCGGATGCCGCCCAGAAGATCCTCGCCGGCGCGGCGATGCCGAAAGCGGACATTGACTCCGCGTGCAAGTTCGTCGTCTCGAATGAATCGTCCTCGTCGATCCTCTTTGACGAAAGCGCCGTTGACGAATGGATCGCCGCGCTGGGCGAGACCGAGCGGGTGACAGACTTGTATGTCGTCGCGGAGAAGAAGCAGACTGTCGACACGATCCGAAAGAAGGTCGGCGATGCCTTGGGGGACGTGACGGTCGCATCGACCAAGACGATTCCGATGGCGGACGGGTTCAAGGCGAACGCCAAGTTCTTCAAGCTGGACTTCGTGGACAAGGACTCGGTTCGGCTGGGGCGGCAGTTCAAGGGCATTCTGCCGATCCTCTGGATGCGGTCGGGCGCGAAGGGGAAGTGTCCGCAATGGAACAAGGCGGGCGAGCCGGAGATGATGGTCAGGCCGGAAAACGGCTTTGCCGTCCTCGTCAATTACGACAGGTATGCGGAGTTCGTCGAGGCCGTCAACGGCGACCCGAAGATCCGGGACGTCTATTTCGTCACCGATTCGGAAGACGACTACCGCGAGATGTGCACCGGGCTGCGGCACGGCAAGAAACCGACGCATCTTTATCACAGCTATCTCGAGAACTTCGTCATCGGATGCAGGAGGAACGCGAAATGAACACGCCGCCTTACGCCTTTCAGGAAGTCGCCGTCGACCAGTTGCTGAAGAAGGTCGACATTGCCCATCAGATTGACGACCCGTCCCGATGCATTTCCTTTACCGCTCCGACAGGCGCGGGCAAGACGATCATGATGATCGATTTCATCGAGAAGGTCTTTGCCGGGACAGTCGAGTTCAAGCCCGATCCCGACGCCGTCTTCATCTGGCTCTCGGATTCGCCGGAACTTAACAAGCAGACATTTGACAAGATGCTGGCGATGTCCGACAAGATCACCCCGGCGCAGCTCTGCCTGATCGAAAGCACCTTCGACGCCGAAGAGCTGACGGCGGGGACGGTCTACTTCCTTAACACGCAGAAGCTGGGCAAGGACAACAAGCTGGTGACGAAAGGCGACGACCGGCAATGGACGATCTGGGAGACGTTCGCCAACACGGCGGCAGCCCAGAAGAAGCATCTCTACGTCATCATCGACGAGGCGCATCGCGGGGCGCTGAAGGGCACGAAGAACGGACTGCCCATCATGCAGCGGTTCGTCAAGGGGTCGTCCGCCGACGGAATGGTCCCGATGCCGGTCGTCATCGGCGTGACGGCGACGCCCAAGCGCTTCGAAGACCTGATCGCCGGGGCTCCATTCGGAAGCGACAAGGTCACGGTGCCGATCCAGGACGTCAGGGATTCCGGCCTGCTGAAGGAACGCATCCTGCTCAGGAAGCAGGAAACCGAGATTCGTGCGGACAAGGCGCTGTTCGAGAGCGCCGTCGACGAATGGATTGAGGTGACGGAATCGTGGACGGACTACTGTGCAACGGAGGGCGTGGCCCCGTTCAAGCCGCTCTTGGTCGTCCAGGTCGAAGACGAGTCGGGCGGCAAGGTGACGGCGACGGACCTTGCCATGTGCTGCCAGGTGCTTGAAGAGAGGCTTGGAAGGCCGCTGTCGTCCGGCGAAGCGGTGCACACATTCCCCGGGGCGGGGGAGTTGGCCGTGCCGAACGGCGTCATACGGGAAATCGAAGCGTCGAAGATACAGGACGACGAGAGCGCGATCGTCGTGTTCTTCAAGGAAAACCTGTCCACGGGCTGGGATTGTCCGCGCGCCGAAACGCTCGTGTCCTTTCGGACGGCGCTTGACGAGACATACATCGCGCAAATCCTCGGTCGCATGATACGCACGCCGCTCAGAAGGAGGATCGAGTCCGTGCCGCGCCTGAACAACGTGAATCTGTTCGTGCCTTACTTCGACGACGACAGCACGCAGAAGCTGCTCAAGGCGCTGGAAGGCGAATTGCAGATCGACGTGCAGGATCCGAAAGACTGGATCCCATGCAAGCGAAATCCCGAATTCGCGGATGTCTTTGACGCGCTCGCCACGAAGCACACCTATTCGATCGACAAGGCCAAGAAGCAGCCGTATCTGAAATTGGCGATGGAACTGGCGGCGAGATTGACGTGGGACGGGCTGGCACCCGGGCTGCGCGACAAGGTTCGGTCTGCCATTGTCGACAAATTTGGGGTAGAACTTCAGCGCATGAAAGATGATGGCTCGTATGAGGTGGCTAAGAATTCCGTCGTGCAAGCGGTGACAAAGACCATCGAGATCACGAATCCGGCGGGCGGCGCACAGGTGTCCGTCGGGCAGAACGTCACGGGATACGTCAGCGACTATGACGTCGACGCGGCGTTTGACGACGCGGGCCGGCGTTTGGGCGCCGAACTCGTGATGGCCTATCTGGTGCGGAGAAGCGACGAAACTCACAAGGACGTCAAGATCGACGCGATTGTCCTGTCGAAGGACATGACGACGTTGAGCGACCTTGAGGACTTCGCGAAGGACAGATTTGAAAAGAACTACACAAAATACCAGGCGCAGATTGCGAAGCTCGACGAAGGCAAGAAGTCGCGATACGCTCGCATGGTTCGCTCCGCGGCCGTGCCAGTTCCGAGATTGTTCGACAATCTGCCGCAGACCATGGACGCGGTTCGCAATGCGCAGACCGTCGATCATGACCGACATCTCTATTGCGACGACGCCGGCAAGTTTCCCGTCCGTCTGACCGGATGGGAGGAAGCGACGCTGAAACACGAGCAGGACAAGACGCCCGGCTTTTATGCGTGGCTGAGGAATTGCGACCGAAAGCCTTGGTCGTTCGCCATTCCGTATGAGATGAAAGGCGAGCCGTTGCCGATGTATCCGGATTTCATTGTCGCAAGGAAAGTCGACGGTAAAATCGTGCTGGACATATTGGAGCCGCATCGAGATGACGCATCCGACAATTGGCCGAAGGCGGTGGGCCTTGCGAAGTATGCCAACAGGCATTCGGGTGAATTCGGCAGAATCCTGCTGATTCGGGGAGTGAGCGTTGCGGGCATCAAGACGCTGAAGGCCTTAGACATGGCGAACCTTGCGATACGAAACAAGGTATTGCCGATTACGACCGATGCACAGTTGGGGGCGATATTTGAGAGCGACGGAAGCATTATGAATTGATGGTCGATGGCCAATGGACACGCATTTGTTCACCTCGACAACTGCGTATTCAAAGGCTTTTCGTTCATCTACATCTTCGACTTTCTTGCGCATGATGGCTGTTTTCTTTCACTTTCGCGGCGAATTGCCTTGCTCACCTGAACAGATGCGACCCTCGGCAAGTGCACCATCGCCGCCCCGCCTGCGCGTCTCGCCCCCGACCAATCCATTACAATGCGCTTTCAAAATCCAACTGCTTTTTTTAGGTTTACCCAAAAGGTCAGTTACCTTTGCCCCAAAGGTCAGTGACCTTTACCCCAAAAGGTAGGTTATAAATCCCAAAACTGGTTATGCAGTTGGCGTAACCTGTCGCAACATCTTGTGAAGTGTTGTTGCCCTTTACCACAATTGCTTGTGCTTGGTTGCGTCAACTGCATAACCAGTATCCCAAATTCTGCAGTTGAATCGTTCTCCAACTCTACAACTCTCCACGGCTATCCCATCTCCCGATGCTCCCGATCGTCACGGCTAAAGCCATTTTTGACCTAAATTCGCGAAAATCCGTGAAATCCGTGGAGAATGGTGATCAGTTGAAGTCGAGAGTCGAAGTCGAACAGTGGAATGATGCGCATCAAAGGGGTGTGTTGATGCGCATCAAAGGGGTGTGTTGATGCGCATCAAACCGTCGGACGATGCGCACGGCGGGTCTGCGAGATCGTTATCAACACAGATTTCGGGTGTTGGGGAAAAGGGCGTCGCTTCCAGAATGGGTCTGCAAACGCCCCATTACAAACTCCGGCGGCGGCACCCCCTTGCGCCGCGTTCCGAAATTTGGTATACTATCCGCCATTCTTCGCAAGAGGAGGGTCGCGATACGGGCGAGTCAATCCCGTCGCGTCGTGGCCGTTGGGTTCGCCCGCGGTTACGATTGCAGCCGTGGGCGGCTTCCTTTTATGGGGAATACTGCGTGGAGACACAACCGCACGCGAGGCCGCGTCAAACGGGCTTCCGGCGGCGACTTCGGGTGAAGTCCGCCGAGAGTGTGGTCGTCGAAATGCAGGTCAAGGTAACGAAAACAGTAAGGAAACATCAAGAGATGCAGCAGCAAAGAGTACGCATCCGCCTCCAGGCATACGATCACCGTGTGCTGGATCTGGCCGTCGGTGGCATCATCGACACGGCTCGCGGAACGGGTGCGCAGGTTGTGGGGCCGATCCCACTGCCGACCCGCGTCGAACGCTTCACGGTGAACCGTTCGCCGAACGTCGACAAGAAGTCCATGGACCAGTTCGAGATGCGCACGCACAAGCGCCTTCTCGACATCGTCAACCCGACCGCCCAGACGATCGACGAGCTCAAGAAGCTCAATCTTCCGGCGGGCGTCGACATCACCATCAAGGTCTGAGGAGGCGCGAGATGGAAGGTTTGATTGGCAAGAAGATTGGCATGACCCAGGTTTACGACGAAGCCGGCAAGCGCACGTGCGTGACGGTGATTGAAGTCGGTCCCTGCCCGGTCGTGCAGCTCAAGACCCTTGAAAAGGACGGCTACGTGGCCGCCCAGGTCGGTTTCGGTCTCCAGAAGCCCCAGCGTCTGACGAAGCCGGTTCGCGCCCGCTTCGAGAAGGCGGGAGTCCCGGCGATGCGCGTTCTGCGCGAGTTCGCCCTTGAGGAAGCCGACGCGGCGCTCAAGGTCGGCGACAACGTGACGGTCTCGAACTTCGAGGGCGTGAAGTACGTTGACGTGACGGGCGTGACGAAGGGCAAGGGTTTCGCGGGCGTTCTCAAGCGCTACGGTTTCGCGGGCGGCAACATGACCCACGGCGGTCACTCGAAGCGTCGCACCGGAGGCTTGGCGGCTCGCGACCTCCCCGGTTGGATTGAAAAGGGCAAGAAGATGCCCGGCCACATGGGTGACGTGAACCGCAAGGCGATGAACCTCGAGGTCGTTCAGGTTCGCCCGGAGGACAATGCGCTGCTCGTCAAGGGTTCGATTCCCGGTGCGCGCAACGGCATCGTCTACGTGCGCAAGTCCCTCAAGAACAACGTTCTCGCCGCGAAGGCGAAGAAGGGGGCCAAGTAATCATGGAAAAGATTGATATCAACGTCGATCAGTCCCTCCTGACGCTCGACAAGGGTGAGCAGGCCGTCAAGGACGCGGTGACCGCGATTCGCAACGCGATGCGCGCCGGCACGGCCTCGACGAAGGGCAAGGGCGAAGTCGCCGGCTCGAACAAGAAGCCGTGGAAGCAGAAGGGCACGGGCAACGCCCGCGCCGGTTTCCGTCAGTCGCCCGTGTGGCGCGGCGGTGGCGTGGCGCACGGCCCGAAGCCGCGTGACTTCTCGCAGAAGATCAACAAGAAGGTGATGAAGCTCGCGTTCGCGCGCGCCGTTTCGGACAAGATTGTCGCGGGCGACGTGATTGTTCTCGACGAGTTCAAGTTCGAGGCGCCGAAGACGAAGCTGATGGCCGCGCTCCTCAAGACGCTGGGCGTCACGCGCACCGGCATCATCATCCAGAAGGATGTCGACGACACGGTCGTGCTCGTCACCTCCAACCTTCCCAGCATCGACTATTCGACCGCCGACGCGCTCGACGTGTATACGGTTCTCGCGAACCGCAAGCTCGTCTGCGACAAGGCCGGTTTTGATGCGCTCATGGCGCGAATCGCCAAGTAAGGAGACGAAGTCATGACGAAGGAAATCATCAAGAAGGTTCTGATTACCGAGAAGGGCACGAAGCTCGCGCTTGAGAACCGCTATGCGCTCGAAGTCGCGCGCGATGCCCGCAAGCCTGCGATCGCGGCCGCCGTCGAGAAGAAGTTCGGCGTGCACGTTCTCGCGGTTCGCACCGCCAACATGAAGGGCGGGATCAAGTACATCCGCGGCACGCGTCGCACGACCGTGGAACCCACCTGGAAGAAGGCGATCGTCACCGTCAAGGCCGGCGAGCGCATCGAGCAGGTCTAAGGAGCGAAAAGAAAATGGCACTTAAAACCTACAAGGCTCGCAGCGAGGGTATGCGCTTCCGCGTGTCCGCCTCGTTCGAGGAAATCACCGAGAAGCGTCCCGTCAAGTCGCTGACCAAGGCTCTCCGCAAGACTGCCGGTCGCAACAACCAGGGTCGCATCACCTGCCGTCACCACGGCGGCGGCGCGAAGCAGCGTCTGCGCATCGTCGATTTCAAGCGCAACAAGTTTGACGTCGAGGCGACGGTGAAGGACATCGCGTACGATCCGACCCGCAGCGCGTATCTCGCGCTCATCGAGTATGCGGACGGCGTGAAGAGCTACATCCTCGCTCCCGAGGGGCTCAAGCCCGGCATGAAGGTCATGAACGGCGCGAATGCCGAGGCGACGGTTGGCAACTGCCTCCCGCTCGCGAAGATTCCGCTCGGTCTCATGGTTCACGCGGTCGAGCTCGTCCCGGGCGAAGGCGCGAAGGTCGCCCGTTCGGCCGGCAACTCCTGCCAGATCATGGCGCGTGACGGCAACACCGTGACGCTCAAGATGCCTTCCGGCGAAGTCCGCATGTTCAACGGCCGCTGCCTGGCGTGCGTCGGTTCGGTCGGCAACAAGGACTGGGGTTCGATCAAACTCGGCAAGGCCGGCCGCAAGCGCTACCTCGGCATCCGCCCGACGGTGCGCGGCGTCGCCATGAACCCTGTCGACCACCCGATGGGCGGTGGCGAAGGTCGCACGTCCGGCGGTTCGCATCCGCGTTCGCCGTGGGGTCAGCTCGCCAAGGGCGGCAAGACGCGTCCGAAGAGGAAGGCGTCCGACAAGGTCATTGTCAAGAGGAGGAAATAACACATGTCGCGTTCTCTCAAGAAGGGACCGTACGTGGAGGAGAGCCTCCTCCGCAAGGTCGAAAAGATGCAGGCGAGCGGAAAGAAGCAGCCGATCAAGACGTGGAGCCGTCGTTCGATGGTGCTTCCGGACTTCGTCGGCCTTACGTTCGCGATTCACAACGGACGGCAGCACATGCCGATCTTCATCACCGAAAACATGGTCGGTCACCGACTCGGCGAATTCGCCCCGACGCGCACGTTCAAGGCGCACGGCAATTCCGCCGCGAAGGTTGAAAAGAAGTAAGGGGATATAATCAATGGAAGTCATCTCCATCACCCGCAATGCGCGCATGTCGGCCTTCAAGGGCCGTCCGCTGGCGCGCGCGTGCCAGGGCCTCAAGGCCTCGGAGGCGCTGAAGGTCGTCGAGTTCTCGCCGAAGAAGGCGGCCGAGATCCTCCGCAAGACGCTCCTGAGCGCAATCGCGAATGCGAAGAACAACAATGGCGTTGCCGAACCGGGCGAACTTCTCGTGAAGCTCTGCGTGTTCGACGAATCCACCCGTATGCGTCGTTATTGGCCCACGGCCCGCGGCTCGGCTCATCCGATTGCCCGCCGCCTGTGCCACTGCAAGGTTGTCCTCACGGATGCCAAGAAGGAGTCGAAGTAATGGGACAGAAAGTCAATCCTATCGGTTTCCGCATCGGCGTCAACCACGCCTGGGGCAGCCGCTGGTTCGCGCCCAAGAAGACGTTCGGCGCGTATCTGATTGAAGATCAGGAGATTCGCAAGGCCGTCAAGGCGAAGCTCGCCGAGGCGGGCATCTCGAAGATCCTGATCGAGCGTTATGCGAACCGCGTGCGCGTGACCCTCTTCAGCGCCCGTCCGGGCGTGATCATCGGTCACAAGGGCGGTGACGTCGAGGCGATTCGCGCCGAACTCGAGAAGATGACCAAGAAGGAAGTCTACCTCGAGATCAAGGAAGTCCAGGGCGCCGACGCCGACGCGCAGCTCGTGGCCGAGGGCATTGCCCAGCAGCTCGAGCGCCGCATCGCCCTCAAGCGCGCGATGAAGCGCGCGATGAAGGTTGCGATGGACATGGGCGTCGACGGGATCAAGGTTCACGCGGGCGGCCGCATCAACGGTGCGGAAATCGCGCGCGTCGAGTGGTCTCGCGAGGGCAAGGTTCCGCTGCACACGCTTCGTGCGAACATCGACTACGGTTTCGCCGAGGCGAACACGACCGCCGGCAAGATCGGCATCAAGGTTTGGATCTGCAAGAAGGAAGGTTTCCAGCCGCGCGCTCCCCGGAGCGACCGTCGTGGTGACCGTGAAGGAGGTAAGCGCCATGCCGCTCATGCCTAAGAGAGTCAAATACCGCAAGGTTTCAAAGGGCAACCGTTCGGGCTACGCCACGTCGGGCACGGAACTCGCATACGGCGAGTTTGGTCTGAAGGCGCTCACGCGCGGACTGCTCACCGCCACGCAGATCGAGGCGTGCCGCGTTGCAATCAACCGCGAAATGAAGCGCAAGGGCAAGCTGTGGATCCGCGTGTTCCCCGACAAGCCCGTCACGCGCAAGCCGATTGAAGTGCGTATGGGCGGAGGAAAGGGCAACCCGGAGTTCTGGGCGGCCGTCATCCTCCCCGGCAAGGTGCTCTTCGAAGTCGGCGGCGTCAGCGAGGAAGTGGCGAAGGAATGCCTCCGTCTCGCGGCGACCAAGATCGGCATTCACACTAAATTCATCACCCGCGCAGGAGTCAAAATCTGATGAGCACGGAAACTAACAACCGCGGCGCGCGCAAGGTGCGCAAAGGCGTCGTTGCGTCCAAGATGGGCGCGAAGAGCGTGGTCGTGACGGTCAGCTACCGCGAACGCCACCCCGTGTACGGCAAGATCGTCACGCGCACGAAGAAATATCACGTGCATGACGAGGACGACACGGCGAAAGTCGGTGACACCGTCACCATCATGGAATCGCGTCCGCTCAGCGCCACCAAGCGCTGGCGCATCGTGAAGTAAGGAGACAGCTGAAATGTTGCAGGAACTCTCCAATCTCGTTGTTGCGGACAACACCGGCGCCAAGCGCGCCATGTGCTTCCGCATCCTCCGCCAGCGCAAGGAATACGCCTATCTGGGCGACGTCATCCGCGTGGCGATCAAGGAAGCGTCGCCGACCAGCTCGATCAAGAAGGGCTCGGTCGCGACGGCTGTCATCGTTCGCACGGGCAATCCGATTCGCCGCGAGGACGGATCGACGGTGCACTTCGACCAGAACGCCTGCGTTCTCGTGGATTCGAAGTTCAACCCGATCGGCACCCGCGTGTTCGGGCCGGTTGCGCGCGAACTGCGTGACAGGAACTACATGAAGATCCTCTCGATGGCCCCGGAAGTGGTCTGATAAGGAGCAAGGAAATGGCTATCGCAAGAATCCAGAAAAACGACACCGTGATCGTCATCCGCGGCAATGACGCGGGCAAGACCGGCACGGTGAGGAGCGTGGACCCCAAGAAGGGAACCGCGATTGTCGCGGGAATCAACGTCCACAAGAAGGCGGTGCGTCGCACCGAGAAAACGCAGGGAGGCCTCATTGAAATGGAGTTTCCCGTCCGTTTGTGCAAGCTGATGCCCTATGACGCCGAGAAGAAGTGCGGTACGCGCGTTCGGATTGGCGAAAAGGACGGCAAGAAGGTTCGCATTTCGGTCAAGAGCGGCAAGGCCCTCTAATCAAGGAATTGAACATCATGGCAAGACTTAAAGACGAATACGCGAGCCGGATGGTCGCCGAACTTGAAAAGAAGCTCGGCACGACCAACAAGATGCTCGTTCCCCGCCTTCAGAAGATCGTCATCAACATGGGCTTCGGCATCGTCACCAAGGACGAGCAGAAGCAGTTGGTCGACGACCTGATGGCGATTACCGGTCAGAAGCCGATGCTTTGCCGGGCGAAGAAGTCGATTTCGAACTTCAAGCTCCGCGAGGGCATGGTGATTGGGGCGAAGGTCACGCTGCGCGGCGAGCGCATGTGGGAATTCGCCGATCGCCTCATTTCGAGTGCGCTTCCCCGCATCCGCGACTTCCGCGGCGTTCCGAATCGCGGTTTCGACGGTGCCGGCAACTATACGCTCGGCATCAAGGAACACTCGATTTTCCCTGAGTTGGTGGAGACGGGCGCGGCCCACTCCGGCATGGACATCACGTTCGTGACCAGCTCGACTGACAGTAAGGCCGCCAGGGAGCTTCTCGTCTCCATGGGCATGCCGTTCGCAGGGAGGAACTAATCATGGCTAAGCAGTGTCTTATTGAAAAGCAGAAAAAGACCCCGAAGTTCAAGGTTCGCGCCTACAACCGCTGTCAGCGTTGCGGTCGCCGCCATGCGTATATGCGCAAGTTCGGCGTGTGCCGTCTCTGCTTCCGCGAACTCGCCGTCGCCGGCCTCATCCCCGGCATCACGAAGGCTTCGTGGTAACCAAGAAAGGAAAGGAATCCAAAAATGTCACTCGATCCCATTTCCGATATGCTCACGACGATTCGCAACGGCATGAAGGCGCGCCTTCACTCCGTCGCGACCCCGGCGAGCAATCTCAAGGGCGAAATCGCCCGCGTCATGAAAGAGGCCGGCTACATCGCCGATGCCGTCACGACAACCGACTTCCCGAAGAAGCTCGTGATCACGCTGAAATACTCCGACCGTGCGGTTCCCGCCATTCGTGAGATCAAGCGCATCTCGAAGCCGGGTCTTCGCAAGTTCGTTTCCGTCCCCGAGATTCCCGCCGTTCTCGACGGCATGGGGCTGGCGATTCTCTCGACCTCGAAGGGCGTGATGTCCGGTGCCGAGGCGAAGAAGGCGCGTCTCGGTGGCGAAATCATCTGCACGGTCGCTTAATTCAGGAGCTAAAAGACAATGTCTCGAATCGGTAAAGAACCCGTCAAGCTCGTCGATGGCGTGACTGCGACCATCGCGGGTCAGACTGTGACGGTCAAGGGGAAGCTCGGTGAGCTTTCCTACACGATGCATGATGGCATCACGGCAAAAGTGGAAGGCAACAACATCCTCGTCGCCTGTGCGGACGACAAGGCGCTTGGGAACTTCCACGGTCTCGCCCGTGCGCTGATCAACAACATGGTGATTGGCGTGTCCGCCGGCTACACGAAGAAGCTCACCATCGAAGGCACGGGCTTCAAGGCCGCGCTTCAGGGCGCGAACCTCTCGCTTTCGCTCGGATTCGCCTCGCCGAAGATCTATGCGATTCCCGCCAACATCAAGGTGACGGTGGAAAACGACGGTCTTCAGGTCACGGTTTTCGGCTGTGACAAGGATAAGGTCGGCGAAGCCGCCGCCCGCATCCGTTCGTTCTATCCTGCCGAGCCTTACAAGGGCAAGGGCATCAAGTACCTCGGCGAACACATCCGCCGCAAACAAGGAAAGAAGGTCGCCTAATGAGCTTCAATCGCAAAGTTCAGCGTCAGAAGCGCCATCTGCGTCTTCGTCAGCGCGTCATCGGCACGGCTGCGCGTCCGCGCATGTCGATTTGCATCACCAACAAGCACATGTATGTGCAGTTCATCGACGACGACGCGGGCAAGACCCTCGCCTCCGCGAGCACAATCAAGGAGACGAAGGCAAATCTCGAAGTCGCGAAGGCGCTCGGCGCTTCCGCCGCCGCCGCCGCGAAGGCCGCCGGCATCGTGAACGTCGTGGTGGATCGCGGCGGCAACAAATACACGGGTCGCGTCGCGGCAATCGTGGAGTCCGCCGTTGCGGCTGGTCTCGTGATCAGCACCAAGAAGGAGGCTAAGTAATCATGGCTATGAATCGCGACAAGCGCAACGACATGGGTGCGCAGGACGATCTCGACGAGCATACCGTGTTCATCAACCGCTGTGCGAAGACCGTCAAGGGCGGTCGCCGCATGAG
>CAVFWY010000006.1:0-26721 GCA_963626175.1 Gemmiger sp. | reverse complement strand
GGATTTCCGTCGCCAGAAGCGGAGGTCGCCGTCCGGCTGGGCGGTGTCGGCTTCACCGTTCGCCTTCGATAGAATTGTAGATGGGCTATTCTCCACTGAAAACGGCCATCGGACGCAATGAATTGTGTCCCTCCCGCCGACGCTCTCCCTCTCTCGATTCTCCCGATTGCCACGGCTACCCCCCCTTATCATCCCCCAATCCGTGAAAATCCGTGAAATCCGTGGCGATAATGATAATGGGTAAACTCGTGGCGATTAAACCTAATAGACAATGGGGACGCAAATTTTGCTATAATATGGGGCAATGAAGGGTTTCTTGTCAGTTGTTGTCGCCACTGCGCTTCTCCACGGGGTGCAGGCGGCGTGGTATTGGCCGTTCGGTTCGGACGAAGAGGAAGATTTGCCGCGTCTGTCGAAGCTGATGGAGCCGGCGTCCCTGGCAATCGACGACGCGGCGGATGCGATCGCGGACGGCAAGACGGACGAAGCCGTGGAGCACTACCGCAAGGCGCTTGCCGCACTGGAGCGGATTGAGGCGGAGAACCCGGAGCGCGCGGCGACGCCGGAGTTCGCGACCGTCCGCGTCAAACGGGCTTACGTGAACGCGGCGATTGACTCGATTCTCCTTGCGCAGTCGCGGGAAAACGCGAAGGCGGTGGCCGTGACGGATACGACGGAACTCGAGAAGAAGTTCGCGGCAAAGCGCGCGGCGGCGGCGAAGCCGGCCGAGGAGAACACGCCGAAGGCGGCCGTTGCGACTCCCAAACTCGAAAAACAGGTCGATGCGTATGTCGAACAGGATCGCGCACGAATGAAGAAGACCGAGAAGGCCGCCGCAAAGGCGAAGGCCGAGAAGGCCGTCGACCGTGAAATCAAGTCCTTGCTTAAGAAAGACCCGAAAAGCCGCCGTGCGCGTCTGCTGCAGGCGGGCGAGGACATCCGAAACGACGACTACGAGGCGGCGAAGCTGTCGATTCGCGCGCTTTTGGAGGAGAAGCCGAACGATGCCGCGGCCCTGAACATGCGGGCGATGTGCGAAGCGGCGGAAGGCGACTTCCGCGCGGCGGAGAAGACGCTCGACCAGGCCATCAACTCGAATCCCCGCGACCACTACGCCTACTACAACATGGCGAACCTGATGCTGCAGTCGGGCGGCAGCCGAGAGACGGCTCGGCGCTATTACGAGACGGGACGCGCCGTGGGCGGTCCGAAGGACGAACAACTTGAAAAAGCCCTGAAATGATCTTACTTCTCGCCAGTCTCTTGGTCGCCACGAACGCGACACCCGCCGAACTCGTGCGAAACTGCCGCACGATGATCCCGGCGAACGTGCAGTTGGACGGACGGATCATCCTCCGGAACCGCAAGGGCATCCCTCAGGCGGAATACGACTATACGCTGACGCGGCGGAATGGCGAGACGGATCTTCAGCTTCGGGACGAGGACGGCAAGAGCGTCGCGTTCGAGAAGAACGGGCAGATCCTCAAGACGGACGTGACGTGGAGCGACCTGACGCTCGACTACCTGTGGTGGGATGATTTCGCATTCGACGCGGAGCGCGAGGCGGAATCCGTCCACGGGCAGAAGTGCGCGGTCGTCCTGATGAAGAAGGGCGACCGCACGGTTCGCGTGTGGGTTGACCGCAAGACGGGCGCGCTGATGCAGGCCGAGGAACTGCGCGGCGGAAAGCCCGTGCGCCGTCTCTGGGGGACGCGCATCAAGAAGTTTGGCGATCGCTGGATGGCGAACGTCATGGAAGTCGAAACACTCGGTTCGGGTCACCGGACCAAAATCACCGTGGAGGAACTCAAATGAAGAAAGCATTCCGAATCATCGTCAAGACCCTGCTCTGGCTGGTCGCTCTCGTCGTCGTCGCGCTGCTGACCCTGCCCCTGTGGATCGGCCCCGTCGCACGAACCGCCGCGAACAGGATTACGCCGAACTACACGGGCACCTGTTTCAATCTCGGCGCATTCGGACTCAATCCCTATTCGGGGCATCTGCACGTCGGAAGCGTCCAGCTCGACAATCCGCAGGGATATCGTCCCGCCAAGGCCGTGACGCTCGGCAACCTTGACGTGGACGTGGATATGTCAACCGTCCTTTCCGAGACGATCGTAATTCGCGACATCGCCGTCAAGGACTTGTTCATCTCCATCGCGAGCAAGGACGGCACGAACAACTTTGCCGCGATTGCGGCGTATGCGGCGAAGGACAAGGAGGAGGTCGATGAAGAGAAGGCGGAGGAGGACGAGGCATCGACGAATTCCGGGCGCAAGGTCGTGATTGACCGCATCCGCCTTGAGGGCGTCACCATGCAGTACGAGATGATTCCGATTCCGCTGCCGACGATTACGCTGACGGACATCGGGCGCGAATCGAACGGCGTTGAGTTCGAGGATGCGTGGCAGGCGATTTGGGAGGCCATCCAGAAGTCGGCGACGACCGTGGGTGACGGGCTGATCAATCTCGGGACGAGTGTGCTCGCCGGGGGGACGAACTCCATCGGCGTGGTCACCGAGGAGGCTTCCGACGCGCTGAACAAGGCGGGTGAAGCCGTCGATTCCGCCGCGAAGAAAGTCGAGGATCTCGGAAAGTCCCTCAAGGGGCTCTTCGGCAAATAGGCGAGTGAAGCGCCGCGAAACATTTGAAGCAGGAGACAGTTATGGAAAAAAAAGCATCAAGCAGGAAAAAAGACCGTCGCGTCGAGATGTCCGTCGAGGGACTGAAGGAGGACTTCGCCTGGCATCTCAGGTATTCGCTTGCGAAGGGCGACTTTCGGGCGACTGACCGCGACACCTATACGGCGTTTGCGAACGCGGTGCGCGACCGCATCGTCGAGCGCTGGATCAATACGCAGGAGACCTATCACAGCCAGAACACGAAGCGCGTCTATTACTTGAGCCTGGAGTTCCTGATCGGCCGCCTTCTCGGCAACAACGTCATCAACCTGAAGGCCGACCAGCTTTGCCGCGATGCGCTGAAGGACTACGGCATCGATTGGAACGACCTGCGCGACTTCGAGACGGATGCGGGGCTTGGCAACGGCGGTCTCGGGCGTCTCGCCGCCTGCTATCTCGACTCGATGTCCACGCTCGAGCTTGCGGGCATGGGCTACGGCCTGCGCTACGACTTCGGCATCTTCCGCCAGAAGATCGTGGACGGTCAGCAGGTCGAGGAGCCCGACCAGTGGCTCAAGGACGGCTATCCGTGGGAGATGGCGCGTCCCGAATATTCGCAGCTCGTCAGTTTCGGCGGACACGTCGAATGCACGACGACCGGCGGTCGCCAGCAGTGGCGGTGGGTCCCGGCGGAAACGGTCGAGGGCGTTCCCTACGACCTGCCGATCGTCGGCTACAGGAATGCGGTGAACACGCTCCGCCTCTGGTCCGCCCGTGCGGTGGACGAGTTCAACCTTGAGGACTTCAACAAGGGCAGTTACGTCGAGGCGGTCGAATCGAAGGTCTTGTCGGAGAACCTGACGAAGGTTCTTTATCCGAACGACAACACGTCGGCCGGCAAGGAACTCCGCCTCCGCCAGCAGTATTTCTTCGTGGCGTGTTCGCTGCGGGACATTCTGCGCCGCTACCGCGAGCAGAACACGACGTGGGATGCGCTTCCGGACAAGGTGTTCATCCACCTGAACGAGACCCACCCCGCGCTCATCATCCCCGAACTGATGCGCGTGCTCATCGACGAGGAGGGGCTTGACTGGGAGAAGGCGTGGGACCTGACCTGCCGTTCGACGGGCTACACGAACCACACGATTCTTCCCGAAGCGCTGGAGAAGTGGTCGATTCCGATGATGGAACGGCTTCTGCCGCGTCACCTGCAGCTCATCTACGAAATCAACGGACGCTTCCTGCAGAAGATCTCCTCGATGTATCCGGGCGACATCAACCGTCTGCGCCGCGTGTCGCTCATCGACGAGAACGGCGAACGCTACGTGCGCATGGCCAACATGTGCATCGTCGGGTCGTCGAGCGTGAATGGCGTGGCGAAACTCCATTCGCAGATCCTGAAGGACAGTCTCTTCAAGGACTTCTACGAACTCTATCCGGAGAAGTTCCACAACGTGACGAACGGCATTACGCCGCGCCGCTGGCTGCTGAAGGCCAATCCGATGCTCGCCCAGCTCATCACCGAGTCGATCGGGGAAGGTTGGATTACCGACCTCGACCGTCTGGGCGAACTCGAGAAGTTCGCCGGGAAGGGCGACTTCCTCGACGCGCTCGCGAAGATCAAGCGCTCGAACAAGGGGCAGCTCTCCAACTGGTCGATGAAGAACCTCGGCATTGCGCTTGACCCGGACGCGATTTTCGACGTGCAGGTGAAGCGTCTCCACGAGTACAAGCGTCAGCTGATGCTCGTCCTCTACATCATCATGTTCTACAACCGCCTGATTGCCGACCCGACCTACGACCCCGTGCCGAGGAGCTTCATCTTCGCGGCAAAGGCGGCCCCGGGCTACTACATGGCGAAACTCATCATCCGCCTCATCCACGGCGTGGCGAACGTCGTCAACTCGAATCCGAAGACGCGCGGCCGCCTGTCGGTTGCGTTTCTGCCGGACTACCGCGTCTCGCTCGCCGAGAAGATCATGCCGGCGGCGGAAGTCTCCGAGCAGATCTCGCTTGCGGGCATGGAGGCGTCCGGCACGGGCAACATGAAGTTCATGATGAACGGTGCGCTCACGCTCGGCACGTTCGACGGCGCGAACGTCGAAATCAACGAGCAGGTCGGTGACGACAACATGTTCCTCTTCGGCCTGCGCACGGAAGACGTGGCGAAGTTGCGCCCGACCTACTGCTCGCGCGACTACTACGAGAAGGACCCGGAGATCCGTCAGGCTCTCGACATGATCAAGGCGAACGTGTTCTCGCTTCTCGAGCCGGGGCTTTACGATCCGATCATCCGTTCGCTCCTGGACTACAACGACTACTACATGCTCCTCGCCGACCTTCGCAGTTACAGCGAGGCGCAGGATCGCGTCGATGCGGCCTACCGCAACGCGAAGAAGTGGAACGGGATGTCGCTGGTCAACATCGCCCGGTCCGGCCTCTTCTCCAGCGACCGTGCGATCATGGAATACGCGCGCGACATCTGGCACGTCGAACCGGTCAAGTTCAACTGATGGCGGAAGCGAACGCGAGTTGCTGGTATGTGAAGGGCGAAGGCGACGAGGTCTTCGGTCCGATTGACACGCAGACCCTCCTTGCCTGGGCGAAGGATTCGCGCATCGAGCCGACGTTCGCCGTTTCGCACGACCGCGAAACGTGGATTCCCGCGCCCGCCGTGAAGGAACTCGGCATGACGTGGCTTGTCGAGCCGTCCGCCGGGACGTTCTACGGCCCGTTCAACCGGGCGGTTGTGGACGGACTTCTTGCGGCGGGGACGATCAGCCGCGAGGCGCGGCTTTACCTTCTGAACGACGGCGCGGACGAAGCGGAGCGAAAGCGTCTTCGGGACGAGGTTGACGTAGCCCGCTCGACCATCGCCGAACTGAAGGAACAGGCGGCGCGCCAGGCCGAGACGACGAAGCGCACGATGGCGTTCATGGAAGCGAAGCTCGCCGAACTGACGCAATCGCTTCAGCAGGCGGCGACGAAGGCCGAGGCGCGAATCGCGGCGGTGCAGGAAGACGCCTTCGCCGGGCGGGAGCGCGCGGAGAAGGCCGAGGCGTGTGCCGAGGCGGAAAAGCGCCGCGCCGAGAAGGCCGAAGCCGAACTCGCGGCGCTTCGCCAGCGCTTCTCCGTCGCCGAGGCGGAACTCGCCGACGTGCGTTCGCAATTGGAGTCCGTGACGAAGTTCTCGGCGGTGAAATGTGCGCCTTCGCCGCTCGAACCCGAAGTCGTCGCCAGCGCGGACGCTCCGCTTCCGCCGTCCGGTCTGCCGCATTCGGCGAAGGGGACGAATCCGACGGGACTCGCCGCGCTCGAGGCCGCCGCACGGCGCGAACTCGCCGCCGCGAAGCGTCAGGGACTCGGAATCAAGGACTTATTCGGGAGTAAGAAATGAGCGAAGCAAAGTGGTATTTGAGGACTCAGGAAGAGACCTTCGGCCCGGAGACGCGTGAAAAACTCATCGAATGGGCGAAGATGGGACGCATCCAGCCGGGGCAGGAAGTCTCGGACGACAACGAACTCTGGCAGAGAGTCGAAGACGTGCCGTTTCTCGACATGCGCTTTTCAATCGACATTGGGGACGGCAACCCGCGCGGCCCGTTCAACCGTGCCGCGGCGGAAGCACTGCTCGCGAGCGGACGTCTGCCGTCCGCGGCGACGCTGGTGGAGACCCGCGAGCCGTTCCCTGCTGAAGAACCCGTGCAGGCCGCGCCCGAAGAGGCGCCGGAGGCTGAGAATGCGCCAAAGCCTGAAGAAGGGCTGAAAGCCGAAGAAGAGCCGAAGGTCATCGAGAAGATTGTCGAAGTCCCCGTCGAGAAGGTTGTCGAAAAGATTGTGGAAGTTCCCGTGGAGAAGGTTGTCGAGCGGGAAGTCGAGAAGATTGTCGTGGACGAGACGCGGGTGAAGGAGTTGGAGGGACTTCTTGCGGAGGAGCGTCGTCACACGGGCGAACTCCAGTCGCGATTGGACGAGACTTCAAAGGCTGCTTCGTCTCGCGAAGGCGAACTTCGTCAGCAGATTCAGGAGTCCGCCAGACAGGTGCGCGAGGCCGCCGACCGCGAGGCGGAATTGAAGCGGGAGATGGCGGCGGCGACGGGACGCGCCTCGAAACTCGACGAGCAGGTGAAGGCGCTCGAGGACGAACTCCGCCGCCTGCCCCAGGCGGCGAGCGAGGTGGCGAACATTCAGGCGGCGATGTATTCGGTGATGACGAAGGAAGCCGAAGAGTTGCGCACGATGATTGAGGCCGAGAAGGCCGAGGCGGACGAGTTCCGCCGGCGGCACCAGGTGCGGACGGATCGCCTGCTTGAGCGGCGGCGCGAACTTCTCAAGCGGGCGGGGTCGAACATCGAGGACATGACGCGCAAGGCTCTGATCGACAGTCCCGAAGATCCGCGCACGGTGAGGCTGCGCAAGGAGCTGGACGAGTTTCGCCGCCTGAGCGAACGCAAGGCGCTTGATTACGAATCGAAGATCCGCGAACTGTCCGACCAGGTGAGCCTTCAGAAGGCGGCGGAAGCGCGTCTCGTCGCCGGGGCGAAGGATGTCGCCCAGTTGCAGCGCGAAGTCCAGGAACTTCGCGAACGCCTGCAGCTTCGGGAGAAGGAACTCCTCGCCGAGCGGCAGAAGTGCGAGGAACTCCGGCAGAGTCAGGCGACGATTCAGCAGACGCTGATGACGCGGCTCGCCTCGCTGGAATCGCCCTCCATCGGGACGGTGCAGACGATTTCGACGAATCAGAGCCGTGAGGCGCATATGGTCAAGTTGCCGAACTGGATGCGTCTGAAGAGGTGATTATGGGTCTTTTCGCTTCCTTTTTCCTTGCCGTTCTTTCCGTCTGGGACTATCCGTCCCGACAGGTTAAGCACGAGCAGTTGCGCGACCAGTTCGTCGCGGCGATTCGCGAAGGCGACACGAAGACGATGATTGAGATGAGCCGCAAGGGAGTCGCGCTGCTGCCCGACGATCCGACGTGGCACTACAATCTCGCCTGTTCGCTCGCCTATCAGAAAGATCACGCGCCGGCGTTTGACGAACTCGAGAAGGCGATTGACCTCGGTTTTCGCGATGTCGAGGCGATTCGGAAGGATAGTGACCTGAAGCGGCTGGCGGGCGAACGTCGTTTCGCCGAGTTGGTCGAGTATGCGAAGGAGATGCAGACCCGTCCGCTGATGGTCGGGCCGCTCGCAACGGTCGAGGCGACGGGGGCTTCGGGCAAGCAGATGGCGCTCGGTGCGCAGAACTTGCGGTGGGACTTCGACACCGGGTGTTTTGCCGCGCAGATGAGGTTGACCGAGAGGGCGAGCGGCGGCAATGTCGGCGACCTCTACATGAATCGCGACGGCGGTCATTCCCTGCTCGTCGTCACGAACTACCCGGGACTGACTCGCGTCAAATTGGATGCGGAGGGCGAAGCGCGGCGGTTTGGGCTGGACTTCCCCGATGTCCTTTTCCCCTATCCCGTCTTCGGCAACTGCAGCCGCGCCCTTACCACGGGACCGTTCTGGCGGTCTTTGCCGCGCGCGATGGTGACGTCGGAATCGGGGCGGTTGATTGGTCGGATGACGAAGTTCTACCTTTCGAACCAAGTCTGGGTGTTCCCTGCGAATGCCGACTGCGCACCCATCGGGACGAACAACGACGTGTTCGCCTCGGTCACGCCCTATTGGCTGACGACGGCGGGTCGGAGTTGGTCAGACCTTCCCTATCTGCAGGCGGCTCTCGAGGTGAGTCGAACGCTCCGCCCGGAGGTGAAGAAGTCCATTGTCGCCGAGGGAATGCTCGCGCCGGTCGTTCAGACCCTGATTCGCAAGTCCCTGAAGGGCGTGAAGGGCGAGGACGACTATCTGACGGCGACGGCTCATCCGACGGCATTGCCGCCGAACGGGCTCGACTTGCCGCGTCTCAGGAAGCTGGCGGCGGAACTGACGACGGACGCCGTGCCGCCGCTGGCCGCAATTTCCGTCGTGCCGCACCCGCTTTCCGAACAGCCCGCCTGGCCCGAGTTGACCTACCGCAGTCCCTTCGCCTGGGCTTACGTTCTGCGGGCGGAAATGGACGAGCGGATTTTCACCGTCAATGCCGTCGGACTTTCGGGATGCGAGTTCGCATTCGCCTGCGTTCACGACGACCTGGGCGCGGCGAAAGTGGAGCGGCTGGGGCGTGACGCGGCGGTGGTGACGCTCGACCGAACGAAGATGTCCCCGACGAATCGCGTGGACGTCGCCGTTTTCGCGCGGAAGAAGGGAAAGACCGGGTGGGGTGCGCCGAGTTTCGTCTCCTTCGCCGTGGTCGATCCAAAGGCACCGTATTCCGATCCGGTGCTGACACCGCTTGACCCGCCGAAATCGCGGTAGCCGGAAGGGGAGATGGCGATGATGATTCTTCGGCTCAACGGACTTGATGTGGATTGCGTCATCGGCGAACGCATGGACGAGCGCATCCGCCTTCAGCGGCTTCGCATTGATGCGGAACTGGAGATTGACGAGACGGCCGCTCGGACGGACGAATTGGCGGATACGGTGGACTATCCGACACTTGCCGAGCGGATCCGCGAGGCGCTGCGCAAGGCGAAATGCCAGATGATCGAACGCGCCGCGAAGATTGCGTTCGACGAATGCATGGTCGACTCTCGCGTCCACGCTGCAAAGGTCACCGTGACGAAGACCGGGACGATTGCCCACCTTGAATCGTGCGCGGCGGTTTATTCCGGTGCGCGAACGAGCCATGAATGACGCCCCCGTCGGCTTTTTCGATTCGGGTTTGGGCGGGCTCTGCATTCTCGAAGCCTTTCGGAAGGTTTGCCCGAATGAGGACACGGTTTATCTGGCTGATTCAAGGAATTGCCCCTACGGAAATCGTCCTGCGGATGAGATTCGGTCGATTTCCGAGGCGAATGTCGCCGAATTGTTGCGGCGCGGATGCAAGATGATTGTCGTTGCCTGCAATACGGCGACTGCGGCGGCGATTGACAGCCTTCGGGAAAACCATCCGAAAATCCCGTTTATCGGAATAGAACCCGCCGTTAAGCCCGCCGCCCTCCATTCGCAGAGCGGCATCGTCGGCGTTTTGGCGACGGCAGGGACGTTCAATGGCAGACTTTACAACGAAACGAAGCGTAAGTTCGCGAAAAATGTCGAAGTTCTTGCTTCCGTGGCGGACGAATTCATCACGCTTGTCGAACGCGGCGAAACGACGGGGGCGCATGCCGAAGAGGTCGTGCGCACGAAAATCGAGCCGCTTCTTGCCGCCGGGGCGGATAATCTCGTGCTCGGTTGCACTCATTTTCCACATTTAAAGCCGTTGATTGAGAAAATTGCCGCCGGAAGAGCCGTAATCGTCGAGCCATCCGAGGCTGTCGCACGACAGGCGCGTCGCGTGCTTGATCAACTGGATCTCGCGACATCTCGCACCTCGCCCTCTCAAAGCCATGTCTTCTTGCGCACCTGACCGTTTCAGCCGTTGGTGCGCACCACGGCTCGTGAACCTGATTTATGATATAATTTGCGCAAAGGAGAAACGAAAATGACAGGACAAATGGAAAAGGCGGCAGACGGTCTGCGTCGGCGTGGCTTTGAGGTCGCGTTCGCGGCTTCGCGTGAAGAGGCGGCAAGCCTCGTGATGAAAGAGTCCGAAGGCGCGGCGTCCGTCGGCTGGGGCGGCAGCGAGACCGTCAAGGCTCTCGGCGTGTGCGAACAACTGGCCGCGGCCGGCAAGGAGATTCGCGACCACGCCCTTGAAATGGATCTTTTCCTCTTGAGTGCCAACGCCCTCACGACGGACGGACGCATCGTCAATATCGACGGACGGGGCAATCGCGTGGCGGCCTCCATTTCAGGCCCGAAGCGCGTCGTTTACGTCGTCGGACGCAACAAGTTGGTGGAGGGCGGCGTGGATGAGGCGATTGCCCGGATTCGCAAATGCGCCTGCCCGCCGAATTGCCGTCGCCTTGGCAAGCGCACGCCGTGCGCCCTCACGGGGGTTTGCGCGGACTGCAATTCGCCGGACAGAATCTGCAAGGTGATTGCCATCTTCGAGCGCCGTCCCACGGCAACGCCGACCCTCGTCATCCTTGTTGACGAAGAACTCGGATACTGACGAGACTCTACGCCCGACGCAGATCCAGCGGCTTGCGTCGGGCGAGTTGGAGTTGCTTTTCGTAAAGCCAGGCGAGGCCGATCGAGCCGATGCCGTTGCCGACGGCCATCAGCACGAAATACCAGACGACCTTCCACGAGAGGACGTGAGCGTAGGTGAAATAGGCGGCGTTGGCAATCACGTGTTCAAATCCGCACATGATGAAGGTCGGAATCGCGAGGAAGACGGCAATGGTCTTCGCAAGCGGATAGGAGAAGTTGGCGTGACCTTTCACCGCGATGTAAATCAGCACACCGCACATGATGCTGAGGATGAAGACGGAAAGGGGCGCGTCATTCAGTTTCGCGGCGACGAGCGGCTTCGCCGCCGTTTCAATCTGCGCGTAGAGGCGCGTCATCTTGATGAGCGCGGGAAAGCCGATTGCCCCGATTAGGTTGAAGAAGAGACAGACGAGAAGCGAGATCCAGAAACGCGGCTTGTAGTCCGCGACGAATCCGACTTTGCCTGTGAAAAGCCACAGTTTCCAGTGGATGATGATGTAGAGGCCGAGCGTGAAGAAGACCGCTCCGACGATGTGAAAGCCGAAGGAGTGTCCGCCCTGGCGAATGCCGAGAAAGACGGTTGCGCCGAGGGAAATCAAGATTCCGGCAACGAGGGAACTGACGGCAATGGACGTGAGGCGGCGAAGTGCAAAAGGATGTTTTTTCATGATTGGAGCGAGTTCTTGTTCATTGGCGGCATATTTTACCATAACTCGCCCCGTCTGAGGGATTTTTCTGCCTCCGGCTACTTCTTGCCAGCCGCAAATGCACGAAGCGCCGCGACCATCTTCTCGGGGTCGGTTTCATTCGAGACCGTTGCCTCAAGCGGACACCCCCCGCTCATCTTGCGGTCAAGGATGCGCGGCACGACTTTGTCGGCAGTAGCCGTGATTCCCTTCCGGACAAGGAGCTCTTTCGCGTCTTCGCTCATGAGAAGGCCGTGGACGCGCCGCGCACCGCCGACGATGCAAATCGCCGCCGCCGCCCGACCGATGACCTTGTCCACGACGAACGCACCGTCGAGATTGCCGCCGTCGAGCAGGGTCAGGAGTGGTAGAACGCCGCGTCCCGTCTCCCGTGCACGGATGATGCCATCCTTCGCAACCACGGCGGACGCATCGCCGCGCCACACGAGCGCGGACATTTCGGCGATGAGGTCGTCCGCGTCGAACGGGCGCACGATGCGTTGACGGTCGAAGCCCTTGACGTAGATGGCGGGAAGGGGTCTCGCGGGGCAGACGTGCTCGCATGCGCCGCAACCGATGCAGAGTTCCCGGTCGACGACGGGGACGTTGTTGACGAGCGTAATCGCCTTCACGGGACACTTGCGCTGACAGGCGGTGCAAGCCACTTCGTCCGTTACGCGCAAACAGCGTTCCTTCGTCCAGATGGCGTGACCCATGTGGATGTCGCGGCGCGGGAGGTGCGCGAGTTTGCGAAGGGCCTTCGCGGGACACGCCGCCGCGCACTTCTGGTTGCACGCGAGGCGGCAGTGGCTCTTCTGGAAGTCCATCTTCGGCTGACCGAACGTGCGAAGCGAGACGGACGGCACGAGACACTTTTCGGGGCACGCCGCGATGCAGGCTCCGCACCCGACGCAGAGGCGGTCGAAGAGTGAACGGTCAATCGCCCCGGGTGGCAGGACTTCCGCCGGTCGCGTCGGAACGCCCGGAAGAGAAATCGGCGCGTAGCCGCCGTCCGTCGTCTTTTCCGCGAGTTCGGTTGCCGCGAGAAGTCCGAAGCCCGCGAGCGTTTCGCGGCGCGTGATACCGCCTTCCGCGACGGGCTTGGGTGAGGGTTTCTTCTGTGGGAAGCACTTGCGGCACGTTCCGCAGCCCGCCTTCAGGTTGATCTTGTGCGGAAAGCGTGCGTGAGGGGCGAGGAGGTTGAAGAGCGTCCCGACGGGACACACCCAGTTGCACCAGAAGCGTCCCGAACTGACCGCCGCAGATGCGAGGACAAGTGCCGCGAGGACGATGCCAGGCACGAAGCCGATGAGTGCCTTGCCGAGAATCGAGTAGGGCGTGAGCGCCCAGCCGAGCGCACCGAAGCCGAGGGCGATGAGAAGTGCCGCGAGCGTGAAGACGAGCCAGCGGCAGACGCGCTGCGCCTTCGTCTCGGGCAGGCGTGAGCAGACGCGGCGGACATGGGCCTTCGGGTGAAAGATGAAGTTCACCGTGCTCTGCAAGACGCCGAGCGGACACAGCCAGCCGCAGAAGAAGCGTCCGACAATCGCCGCGAGTAGGAGGACGACGAGGAAGGTGAGTGTCGGCACGGGCTGGATGACGAGTGCCTTCGCCGTGGGCAGTCCGTAAAACGCCCCGCAAACCGCCGCGAGCGAGAGAAGGGCGACTAAGCGTAGAAATAGGTTCTTCATTTGGATACCTCCTGGTCTTTGAGTGCGTCGATCCATTCGTCGATTGCCGCGATTTCGCGGGGAATGTTGATGGACTGCGGACAGTGCGGCGAGCAGCGTCCGCACCCCGTGCAGTGGTCGGCGCGGCGCAGCTCCTCCGGCACCGCCTTCGCGTAGTTCTTCAGGATCTCCTTCGCGCTCGGCGTCGTCTTCGCCGCGAGCACCGAGTTCCGGAACTGCAGAAGCGCGACGATGTCGAGTCCGTAGGGACACGGCATGCAGTAGTTGCAACTGTTGCAGGGGATTGTGTTCAACGCGAGCATCCGCTGCGCGGCGCGTTCCAATGCCGCGAGTTCCGTCTCGGAGCAGGGCTTGAGCGGCGAGAATGTCGCGAGGTTCTCCTCGATGTGCTCCGTCCGCGTCATGCCCGAGAGGACGACCATCACCTTCGGGAACGTGCCGCAGAAGCGGAGCGCCCACTTGGCGAGTGTCGCCTCCGGGTCGAGCGGGGTGAGTTCCTGTGCGAGGGCGTAGTTGTAGCGTGCGAGGCGTCCGCCGAGAAGCGGCTCCATGATGACGACGGGGATGTCGAGTTTCGCGAGCGTCTCGTAGAGATACTTCGCGTCGAGGTTGCGTTCGTTGATTTCCTTCGCGTGACGCCAGTCGACGTAGTTCATCTGGATCTGCACGAAGTCCCAGTGATACTTGTCGTGACGCTCGATGCACCAGTCGAACGCCTTCGGGTCGCCGTGGTAGGAGAAGCCGAGCTTCCGGATGCGCCCCTGCGCCCGCAGTTCCGTGCACCAGTCCAGCGCACCGTTCTCGATGTAGCGTTGCGAGAAAGCCCTGAAGCCGCCGCCGCCGATGGAATGCAGGAGGTAGTTGTCGATGTAGTCCGTCTGGAGTGCCTTGAGGGATTTTTCGAACATCTCCTTGCATGCGGCGAGCGGATACTGCTGGGGGGCGAAGTTGGAGAGTTTCGTGGCGAGGAGGTAGTCCTTGCGGTCATAGCCGCTCGCCTTGAGCGCCGTGCCGAGCGCGGTCTCTGATTCGCCGCGACAGTAGGCGGGCGACGTGTCGAAGTAGGTGACGCCGCCATCGAGGAGCATCTTGATTTGGCGGTTGAGGAGTTCCTGGTCGATGGCGGAGGTCGTGTAGCCCTCCTTCACCCAGTTGTTGGCGTGTCCGCCATCCGTCGTCGGCAGACGCATTGCGCCATAGCCGAGCAGTGAAACCTTCGTCCCGTCAATCGTGAAGTGTGATGTCATAGGGCTTTCTTTCGTTTTATCGGATGAAGTTCATCATTGCCCACGGCTGTTCGGGGGCGGGGATGTCCTTGTCGAGGTTCTTCGCCATCCATGCGAGGTTGTGGCCGAGGAGACGCATAGTCTGCAAACCTTCTGTATCCTGAGCGACTTCTTCTGGCGCGGCACCGTAGGCGATGTTCCAGTATTGCGACCCCGCGACGGGCATTCCGAGGATTCCGAAGAACATGTTGAGCGTTTGGAACGCCGCGCTCGCGCCGCCGCGCCGGCAGACGGCGACGGACGCGGCGGGTTTGCCGCGAAGGCGTCCGTTCGCCGCGTAGAAGACGCGCTGCATCACCGCGAGCAGTGCGCCGTTCGGCTGGGCGTAGTAGACGGGCGAGCCGAGGACAATTGCATCCGCCGCGAGAGCCTTTTCGAGTATCTCGTTCGCAATATCGTCTTCAAAGACGCAGCGGCCGAGTTCAAAGCACTTTCGGCACGCGACGCAGCCGCGCACAGGCTTGACGCCAATATGCGCGATCTCCGTCTCCAGGCCGTCGGCCTTGAGCGCCGACGCGACCTCTTCCAACGCCCGCGCCGTATTGCCGTGCGCGTGCGGACTTCCGTTGATGAGTAGTGCTTTCATAGTGATTACTCCTTTGTAGCCTCGGCGTAGTCTGCGTCGGTGACGGGTTCGAGCCAAGTGGTCTTATTTGTGTCGGGGTGGCAGGTGATGGCGAGATGGGCGAACCACGAGTTCGGGCCTGCACCGTGCCAGTGTTCGACGTCGCCAGGGATCTCGATGACCGAGCCGGGCGTCATCTTCACCGCCTTTTCGCCGCGCGCCTGATACCAGCCCTCACCGCCGACGCAAATGAGGATTTGCCCGCCCGTATGCGAATGCCAGTTGTTGCGGCAGCGCGGCTCGAAGGTGACGTTGCTGATCGGCACCCCCGTTTCCTTCGCATTCTTCGTGAGCGAGGCAAGATAACTCTGCCCCGTGAAGTATTGCCTGTAGCGCACGTTGGGTGTGCCCGCAGGGAAGGGGCTTATGTCGTCCATCGTCGTTGCGCAAGCAAGAATCGCCGTGATGTCCTCCTCGGCAACGCCGTTGTGTTTGGCAACGGCGATATGGGAGGCGAGTTGCGGTTTTACGTTGCCAAGTGCCGCGAGCGCGGCGACAGTGACGATCTCGCGCGTCCGCCAGTCGAGAGCATCGCGTCCGAAGATGTCCCCGAAGAGGTGTGCCTTCAGGTAGTCGTCGATGGCGGGACACCAGTCGAAGAGCGGGCCTTTCACCTCGCGTCCGCAAAGCCGTGTCTGATTTGCCGCGCCGCGCTCGAGCGAATTGCCGTCGGGGCGGGACGGATTGTAGCCCGGCTTGCCCTTGTCGGCTTCGGGAGCGACCTTGTAGAGAACGCCGAGGGCATTGAGGGCTTTGGGGAATCCGCAATAGGCGTAGAGTTGGGTGGCGGCTTCCTTGAGTTCTTTTGTCGTCCATCCCGCGCCATAGGCGAGGGCATACGACGCTTCGAGCCGAGCCAAGTCGCCGCGAGCCGTCGCGGCGGCGACGCTGCAAAGTGTCTTTTCCTTTTCAGTGAGTGCCATAACGCTTCTTCCGATGAGAATAAGTGAGACTAAAATGAGTTTCTTCATACTGCTGTATTCTTCTTTCTTGTTTTATCAGACAGGATTAACAGGATTTACATGATTCTCTTTGCGCCTTTGGCGCAACTTCTCAGTTCCATCCGCATCACTCCTCAATCTTGTAAATCCTGTTAATCCTGTCTTTTCTCCTCTCTCTTGGACAGGATTAACAGGATTTACATGATTTTCCTTGCGTGTGCAGGCTGAATTTACAGGATTGATGGGCTTATGATAGTTCCGATACTTATGTTTGAATTGTAGGGATTCGCTGCCGAAGTTGATGAGTAGCCCATCCTCTATTTGCGTCGCCGCGAGATAATTGACTAATTGCATCTCATGGCGCATAACAAGAGTGGTTGTTGCTTTTAATTCGAGGATAAGGCAATTCTCAACTATTATATCGGCGACATAATTCCCAACTCGAACACCTTCATAGTCAATTTGAATCGGCACTTCCTTCAAGGCACGGATTCCTGCATGTTCAAGTTCAACAATTAAAGCATTCTTGTAAACCTCTTCAAGGTATCCAGGACCAAAATGACGATGAACTTTCATCGCCAAGCCGATAACGGTATGAGTTAATTGCTTTAGTTCCATCCGCATCAATCCTCAATCTTGTAAATCCTTAATCATGTAAATCCTGTTAATCCTGTCTAAAAACAACGCACACCTTACCCCTCCACCGTCAACCGATCGGTGATGAAGGCTTTGAGGCCGAGGCCGGCCTTGATTGTCGCCCCGAGAAACGCCTTTGGCGGCAGGACGTTTGCGCCTTCAACAAGCGCGGCAAAGTCGCGTCCGCAGTTCTGCATTCCACCGCCGCCATGCGTTTGGAAAAGGCAGACCGCCTTCGTCTTCAAAACCGCCGCGTTCTCGCTCACCCATGTCCTGACGGGCGGAGCCATCGTGCCCCACCAGTTCGGCGTGCCCACCAAGACAACATCATAAGCGGCGAGATCGAGTCCGTCATTTTTCTGAATCGGACGCAGCGTCCCTGCGCGGCACTCGGGTTGCGCCTCGTCGCAGCAGTCGCCATAATCTGCCGCGTAAGGCTTCGCGGGCTTGATTTCCACGAGCCGCGCACCCCCGCATTCCTTCGCGAACGTCTGCGCCGCGTAGCGCGTATTGCCGCTCCGAGAGAAATAAACGATGAGAATCTTGTCTTTTCTTGCTTTTATCGGCATATTGCTACCTCCTGTTGGTATTGATTCGGACTGTGTGCAACCGGGCAAGAGAATACTCACCGCGGCGAATGCGGTTGAACTTTTGATGAACTCCTTGCGATTCATTTCTTTTGTTCCTTTCGTATCAATCCTTAATCATGTAAATCCTGTTAATCCTGTCTCATTAGTCACGAAAATCGCCGATGTCCGTGCACTCCTTTTTGACATAGGGACGCAGTAGACGAATAAGTTCCGCCGCCGCTGGGGCGAGTTCCGCACCTTCCTTCCACGCGACATAGACCTCGCTGTAGAGTTCGGGCTTACACGGACGGAACACGAGCTTCTTTTGAAGCATCTCGGGGATGAGTCCGTCAATCGTAAGTGCCGCGCCCACACCTTCCGCGACCGCGAATGCCGCGTTATAGAGGAGGTTGAATGTGCCAACGACATTGAGTTTCGAGTATTCATAGCCTGCCCACCCCGTGAGTTCGGAGGACATTCGAATGCGGCGCGGCACGAGAAGGGGAAGCTCCAGAAGGTCGGCGGGGACGACGAATTCTTTCGCGACGAGCGGGTCGTCCTTTTTGAGGACGAGTCCAAACGAGTGGTAGACCCCGAGCGAGAGCGCGTCGCATCCGTCAATGCGTCCCGGTCCCATGAGGACGGCGAGGTCGAGTGCGCCGTGCTGAACCTGGCTCATGAGATCCTCGGCATTGCCCGAAGTCAGTCGGAAGGATACGGCGGGATTCTGCGCCTGCAGGTCGCGGATGGCCTTCGCGACGAGGGAGAAGCCGAAGGTCTCCGCCGCGCCAATGGTGATGCGTCCCGAAAGTCTGGACTTCCCGCAACTCACTTCGCGTGTCGTGCAGGCGACGAGCGAGAGGATTTCGTCCGCCCGCTTGCGGAAAACTTCGCCTTTCTCCGTCAGTTTCACCGCCCGTGCACCGCGTTCGAGAAGCGTTTGCCCGAGGCACGCCTCCAGTTCGCCGAGTTGTTTCGAGAGGGCGGGTTGGCTGATGCCGAGTTTCTTCGCCGCGCGCGAAATCGTCCCTTCGCGGGCAATTGTCGAAAAATACCTGATGTGCCGAAGTTCCATGCCGCATAGTGTAGCATATCCGATGTAGAACCGTCAACTATGGTTTTTCACTTCCCATAACAGGCAAGCATAGGATGCGGGGTCTTCCGCCACACCGTCTCTGAGGAGGCTGAAAAACATCACTGATGTTTGCCCCAAAGGTCAGTGATGTTTGTCTTATTGCTTCGGCGATTGAATAGAGAGACTCTGCTTCCTATTTAGACCACCATCAGATTTTATTCTAGACCAGCATCAAAATCTTTTTAGACCAGCATCAGATTTATTTTAGACCAGTATCAAAATCTTTTTAGACCACCATCAGATTTATTTTAGACCACGAAGGGAAGTTTTTTAGACTACGATAAGAATAAAGGAGGATCGGGTGAGAACGGCAAAAGTGCCGCGACGCAAAAGTGCCGGCGTGCGCGTTTGCCCCCCCCCCCCCTTGTCGGGTAGGCGCGGTTTTGGTATAATACGCGCCACTTTCACCCACGGTGGGTGGGAGCGAAGCGAATGATTCGGGGTCATCCATCCTCGGACAAAGCGGATTGATCTGATAATCAAATGCGATTGAAAGGAAAACAAAATGGAAATGCCTACCTCCGCCCTCACGGGCATCACCCTCAAGGACATGTTTGACGCCGGCCTTCACTTCGGCCATCAGACGAAGCGCTGGAATCCGAAGATGAAAGGCTACATCTTCGACAAGCGCAACGGTATCCACATCATCGACCTGACCCAGTCCGTCACGCTTCTCGACGAGGCTTCGGCGTTTCTGCGCGACACGATTCTCGCCGGCAAGAAGGTGCTTTTCGTCGCGACGAAGAAGCAGGCGCAGGAAATCGTGAAGAACGCGGCGGAATCGGTCGAGCAGTTCTACATGACCGAGCGCTGGCTCGGCGGCACGCTCACGAACGCGAAGACCCTCCGCTCCTCCGTGCGCCGCATGCGCCAGCTTCAGGCGACGGCGAAGGCGAACGGCGGCGAACTTTCGGAGCACAAGCAGGAGGCATCGGTGCTCCGCCGCGAACTCGCGAAGCTCGAGAAGAACCTGACGGGCGTCGCCGACATGGCGGAACTCCCGGGCGCGGTCGTCGTCATCGACGTCTGCCGCGAGGCGAACGCGGTCAAGGAGGCCGTGCGTCTCCACATCCCCGTGGTGGCGCTCGTCGATACGAACGCCGACCCGGAGCCGATTGACTACGTGATTCCCGGCAACGACGATTCCGTGCGCGGTATCGAACTGATTGTCGATGGCCTTGCGAAGGTCGTCAAGGGCGCGAACGACGAATACAGTGCGAAGGCCGCCGAGGAGAGTCGCCGCCGCGAAGCCGAGCGCGCCGCCCGCGATGCGAGCGAGAAGGCCGCCCGCGCCGAGCGCAAGGCCCGTGCGGTGAGCCGTGACGGGGCGAAGCGTCCCGCCGCCGGAGCCGCCGCGAAGAAGACCTCGATCGCCGCGAACGTGAAGGCCGCCGCCCGCAAGGCGAAGGAAGCCGCCGAAATCAAGGCGAAGGCCGATCTCGCCGCGAAGCGTCAGGCCGCCGTCGTCGAGGCCGAGGCCGCCGTCGCGAAGACCGAGCCGGCTCCCGCCGCCGAGGCCGCCGCGCCGGTCGAGACCGCCGCGACCGAAACCAAGTAATCCGACGCAATCGAAAGGAGAACTCAAATGGCAATTACCATTCAGCAGATCAAGGAACTCCGCGAGGCGACTTCCGCCGGCATGGGCGCGTGCAAGGAAGCGCTCACCGCGACGAACGGCAACATGGACGAGGCGGTGAAGTACCTTCGCGAGAAGGGGCTCGCCGTCGCCGCCAAGCGCGTGGACAAGGAGTCGAAGCAGGGCATCGTCGCCCTCGCCGAGGCCGCCGACAAGAAGACGATGGCTCTTGCGGAAGTCAACTGCGAGACCGACTTCGTGGCGAAGACCGATGCGTTCGTCAAGTTCGTCGATGACGCGGCGAAGGTCGCGCTCGAGGGCAAGGACATCGAGCAGACGCTCAACGACGACTACAAGATGCTCCTCACCAAGACGGGCGAGAACGTGAAGATTCGCCGCAGCGAGCGCTATCAGCTCGAGGGCGATGGCGTTCTGTCGGGCTACATCCACATGGGCGGCAAGATTGGCGTTCTCGTCGAGATCGGCTGCACGAAGGCGGAAACCGCCGCGAACCCGGCGCTCGCCGAGGCCGCGCACATGATCTGCCTGCAGGTCGCCGCGAATGCGCCGAAATACGTGAACCCGGAGGACGTGCCGCAGTCCGAGATTGACGCGGAACTCGAAATCAAGCTCAACGCGCTCAAGGAGCAGAAGGGCAAGCTTCCGCCCGAACAGGCGCTCGTGGGCATCAAGAAGGGCATGGCGGCGAAGTTCTGCACCCAGATCTGCCTGACGAAGCAGGACTACGTGGCCGACGGCGACATGACCGTCGAGAAGTATCTTGACGGCGTGGCGAAGACGCTCGGCGACACGCTGACGATTCGTCGCTTCGCGCGACTCCAGCTCGGTGCATAAGCCCGGATTACGCATTCAGGCACACGAAAGGGCCGCAGCGTTTCGCTGAGGCCCTTTGTTGTCCAAAAGGGAAGGTCAAAATGGAAAAGAGACTGATTATAGGGAGACGCGGCAATTTCCTGCGAAGTGTTGCCATTGCCGTGACTTTGGCGGCGGCTTTGTCTGGATGCCAGTATTCATGCGTTGCGGATGGCGAACGCCCGTTTGAGGACGAGCCGCCCCTCACTTTGAAGGAATACGTCGATTATCTTCGGGCGGCGGCGACGCGCAAACCGACGGCGGAAGAGCGCGAACTCTTTTCGGACGTGCCTGAACTCTCCGCCTCCTTGACCACGCATCTTGTCAAGCGTGAGTTTCAGGTTGTCCATATCGACGCGAACTACGTGAGTTTTCGTGCGGATATGGTCGATTATCACGGCGGAAACGGCAATCACAGCAGCGTCTTCGTTGGCACAATTGACCGGCGGACGGGGGCAGTTCTCGGCGTCGCCGACTTCGTGTCGAAGGACAAGTGGCCGATTCTGAAGCAGAGGCTTCGTGCGAAAGCGGTGCAGGCGATTGGCGGAGAGGCGAATCTCCAGAGTCCGGTTGAGGTCGTCGAGAACTTCTACTATGCGAACGACGGACTTCACTTCATCTACAATCCCTATGAAATCGCCTGTGGCGCGGCAGGTGTCGTCGAGGTCGTGATTTCTCCCCGCGAACTGTAATACTCAGCGGAGGGAGGCGACGGCCTTTCGTGCGGTGGAAAAGGCGAGCGTCAGGTTGTATCCGCCCGTGGGGCCGTCGATATCCAGCACCTCCCCGGCAAAGTAGAGACCGGGGACTTTTTTCGACTCCATCGTCCGTGCGTCCACTTCGTTGAGAGCGACGCCGCCAATCGTGACGATGGCCTCCTTGACGGGGCGCGGGCGGAGGTTGCGGAACTGCAGCCGCTCGTGGGCGAACCACACCTCAATCGTGTAGTCCCCCATCTCGTTGTGCTCAAGCCAACGCTGGCAGTTGTAGACTGCCGCGCCGCTCAGCCCGAAGCGTTCGCAGTCGATTTCGCCGCGATAGTCGAAGAGCGTCCTTCCCCGTGTGTCGAGAATCTTGGCGCGTCCGTCCTCGAATCGTCTTCCGGCGAGGCTCGTGATGCGGCGGTCATCCGTCTCAAGCCCGATGAGACCGGGGCGGTAGGGGACGATGCGGTGGCCGAGCGCACGGGCGAAGTCCTGTCCGTCGCCGACCGATCCCGTCTTCGGATAGCTGACGCCTCCTGTCGCGAGCAGCACGTTGTCCGCCCGGATTGAGAAGTTCTTGGTTTGAACGAGAAATCCGCCGTCATTCCCGCATGGTGCGACTCCCGTCACGGGGCAGTTGGTGAGGATTGGCACGGCCTCGTCGCGCAGCAGGTCGCCGAAGGCGTGCACGATTGTCGCGGCCTTGCCGTCCGCCGGGAACATCCGCCCGTCCGCCATGCGTCGGAGCGGCACGTTCAGGCTCTTGAACCCTCGGATGATCTGCCGCGGGCCGCATTCCCGGATCGCCTCGGCGACGAACGCGGCACAAGGGCCTATATCGGCGAGAAACTGGTCGGAACCGATGTCTTTCGTGAAGTTGCATCGTCCGTTGGCGGTCATGAGGACTTTTGAGCCGAGGCGAGCCTTGCGTTCGATGAGAAGGCAGGGGATCTTTCGGTCTGCCGCGACGGCGGCGGCGAACATTCCGGCGGCACCGCCGCCGACAATCGCTAGTTTGACGGAAGTTGGTTTCATTGCCCATATTGTAGCATAAAATTTGATATAATGTTTCCGTTCCTGAAGGTAAAGACCTGAAGGGACAATATAGTTCGGGAACTGATAGTGTCTGGTCAAGCTACCGTGTGTGGGCCGACCGCCATTCCACCCCCGGATGTTTCGGGTTAATTTGCAACAGCAAAGCAATCGTCGTGCGAAATGTAGGAAGTTTCACGGAAGACGATACTCTGCAGAGGAACGCAATCGCGTTTCCTCTCTTTTTTTCTCCACGGATTTCACGGATTGTGGATGAGGATAGCCGTGGTGATCGGGAGAAAGGGTGGATGGGGTTGGGAATGGCCGTGGAGGTCGGGAGAATCGGGAGAGAGGGAAGGGGATTTGCTATCGCCACGGATTTCACGGATTTTCACGGATGGGGGAGGGGGAGATAGCCGTGGAGGTCGGGAGAGGGAGTGGGGGTTGGGGGTTGGGGATGGCCGTGATCGGGAGAATCGGGAGAGGGATTTGTTATCACCACGGATTTCACGAATTTTGGGGAGGGAGGGGATTGGGGAGGGGTGGTGGAATGGGGGAGGGTAGCCGTTGAGATCGGGAAATTCGGTTGATGCGCATCGAAGAGGGTGGTTGATGCGCATCAAAGGGGGTGGTTGATGCGCATCAAGAGAGGGTGTTGATGCGCATCAAACCTTCGGACGATGCGCAGGACGGGCCAATTGCTTCCTTAAATCCGTGAGAAATCCGTGCAAATCCGTGGCGATAACTTCCAAAAAATCCTGTCAACCTGTCTGAAAGAGCCGCGCAGCGACGGATCGGGCGACACGGCCGAGCCGTCGTAGCGTTCGTTCGCGCAAGTCGGCTGATTTTTGGTATAATAACGCCCCGTTCACGGATAGCAAGGAACGCTTGGCATGTGGAATTATTCAGAGAAGGTGATGGATCATTTCCGGAATCCCCGGAATGTCGGTTCAATCGAGAATCCGGACGGTACGGCAACCGTCGGGTCGTTGGCGTGTGGCGATGCGCTCAAGTTTCAGTTCAAACTCGGGCCTGACGGGCGAATCAGCGAGGCGAAGTTTCAGACGTTCGGGTGTGCGAGCGCGATTGCGAGTTCGTCGGCATTGACCGAAATGGTGATCGGGAAGACGCTTGAGGAGGCGAAGAAGATCACCAACAAGGAGATTGCCGACTATCTCGGAGGCTTGCCCCCGCAGAAGATGCACTGCAGCGTCATGGGTCGCGAGGCGATGGAGGCGGCCATCAAGAATTACGAAACCGGTGCGAATACCGACAAGAATCTCGAGGAAACCGTGCTGTGCACGTGCTACAACGTTTCCGAGAACGAGGTTCGCCGCGTGATTACGGAAAACGGGCTGACGACGGTCGATGAAGTGACGAACTTCACGAAAGCGGGCGGCGGCTGCGGTCGGTGCAAGGGACGCATTCAGGAAATTCTTGACGAGATCAACAGGAAATGAAGGTAGGATTCGACAACGAGAGGTATCTCGCCGAGCAGTCGGAGGAGATTCGCCGCCGTGCGGGCAAGTTCGGCAAGCTGTATCTTGAGTTCGGCGGGAAGCTGATGAACGACTTCCACGCGGCACGGTGTCTGCCCGGCTACGACCCGAACGTGAAACTCCGTCTCCTGCAGACGCTGAAGGATCAGGCGGAGGTCATCCTCTGCCTTTACGCGGGCGACATCGAACGCAAGAAGATGCGGGCGGATTTCGGCATTTCCTATGCCGACGACGCGCTGAAGCTGATTGACGACCTGCGGAATCTCGGGCTGACGGTGCGCGGCGTCGTCATCACGCGCTATCAGGAGCAGCCGGCCGTCAGGCTTTTCCGCGCGAAACTCGAGCGGCGCGGCGTCAGGGTCTACTATCACTACAAGACGGCGGGCTATCCGGCGGACGTCAATACGATTGTCTCGGACATCGGGTACGGCAAGAACGAGTTCGTGCGAACGGAGAAGCCGATTGTCGTCGTGACGGCTCCGGGGCCTGGTTCGGGCAAGTTCGCGACCTGCCTGACGCAGATTTACCACGAATACCGCATGGGCAACGTCGCCGGATACTCGAAGTTCGAGTCGTTCCCCGTCTGGAACCTGCCGCTTGACCATCCGCTCAACATCGCCTATGAGGCGGCGACGATCGACCTGAACGACAAGAACATGATCGACCCCTACCACCTCGAGGCGTATGGGGTGAAGACGGTGAACTACAACCGCGACGTGGATGCGTTCCCGCTTCTCGTGGCGATCTGGCAGAAAATGACGAAGGGGGCGTGTCCCTACAAGTCGCCGACGGACATGGGCGTGAACCGCATCGGGTTCGGCATCGTGGATGACGAGGTCGTGCGGCAGGCCTCCAAGCAGGAGGTCATCCGGCGGTTCCTCCGCTACCAGTGCCAGTTTGCGGAAGGCACGACCGACCGTGATTCGGTTGAACGGGCGAAGGACTTGATGGAGTCTCTCGGACTGAAGCCGGAAGACCGCGTCATCGTTGAGTCGGCGCGGCAGACGGCCGAGGCGGCCCGCTTGAGCGGCAAGGGCAAGGCCGGCGGGACGATTGTCTCGGGCGCGGCGATTCAGTTGAAGGACGGGCGCATCGTGACGGGGCGAAACTCGGACGAGATGCACGCCGCCGCGGCGATGGTGATGAATGCCGTCAAGGCGATTTCGGGCATCCCGAACCAGATTCCGCTGATTGCGCCGAACGTGATTCAGGCGATTGCGCACATGAAGCAGGACATCCTGAAGGTCGGCTATACGTCGCTGAATCTCGACGAGGCCCTGATCGGACTGGCGATTTCGTCGACGACGAATCCGGCGGCACAGATTGCCATGGAGAAACTGAACGAACTTCGCGGCTGCGAAGTCCACATGACACACATGGTCACGCCCGGCGATCAGGCCGGTCTGCGCCGCCTCGGCTGCCGCTACACCTCCGACCCCTACTACGCGACGACCGCGCTCTTCACGGGCGAACGGTGAGGGTTTCTGCTGCGATTCGTGGGGTTAACCGCACGGCTTCGTTTTTGGTATAATATCCGCCGCTTATGAAACAGTATAACGTCGGTTTGGTTGGTGTCGGCGCGGTCGGCACCGAAATGATCAAGGTCCTCAAAGACCGCCACTTTCCCTGCGGGAAGGTGCAGGTTTTCGCCTCCCGCGAGCGCGACGAGCAGATTCTCGGCGAGACGTATCACGTGCTGAAGGCGGACGAGAACAGCTTCAAGGGGCTGGACATCGTGCTGTTCGCCGGCAAGACGGACGTCGCGATTCAGCTGAAGGACGCGGTCGTGAAGGCGGGTGCGAAGATGATCGACAACTCCCGCGCCTTCCGTCAGGATCCCGAAGTGCCGCTCGTCGTGCCGCAGGTGAACCCCGAAGACCTCGACTGGAACAAGGGTGTGATCGCGAACCCGAACTGCACGACCGCCATCATGCTGGAGGCCGTCGCGCCGCTCCACAAGGCGAAGAAGCTGAAACGCCTCGTCGCGGCGACTTACCAAGCCGCGTCGGGGGCGGGTGCGCCGGGACTGAACGAACTCGAGGAGCAGATTCGCGACTACGCCGCCGGCAAGCCCCTCACCGCGAAGGCGTTCCAGCACCAGCTCGTCTGCAACCTCATTCCGCACATCGACAAGTTCGACGAGACGAACTGGTATACGCTTGAGGAACTCAAGATGCGCAACGAGGCGCGGAAGATGCTCCATCACCCCGATCTGCGCCTTTCCTGCACCTGCGTCCGCGTGCCGATCGCCCGCGCCCACTCCGAGTCGCTGAACCTGGAGTTCGAGGAGGAGATCACGCCCGAGGAGGCGCGGCAGATTCTCGCGAAGAGCGAGGGCGTGAAGGTCGTGGACGACCCGCTGAACGGGGGCTACCCGATGCCGCTGGACGCGACGGCGAAGTATGACGTTCTCGCGGGGCGCATCCGTCAGGACATCTCGCGCGATGACAAACGCGGGCTCGAGATGTTCGTCTCGGGTGACCAGCTGTTGCGCGGCGCGGCGCTGAATGCCGTTGAGATCGCCGAACACCTCATCAAGCGCGGGCTAATCTGACCGGTCGCCGTCGGCGGCCGCGCCAGGGTGTTTCGCCTGTTTTGCTTGTTGGTGTTTTGCTTCGCTCACGGCGGCAAAAAAATGTTATAATAACCACCCGATGGCTAAGTTCAAACTCACGAAGACGGAGTTGAAGGCGCAGACGGACGCCC
>CAVFWY010000005.1:0-31746 GCA_963626175.1 Gemmiger sp. | reverse complement strand
TCCCTTCCTACAAACCTGGTAAGGGCTTAAAGGAAATTGTTCTCATTATACCTGTTAATCCTGTCTGAAAACCCTTGAACTCCAGCAAATCCTCATCCCATGTCAGCGTCGCGGTGAAGTTCGTGAGCGTCTCGGTCGTCGTGACGGTGACGGGGAGCGCAAACTCCGTCTCGCTCTCGACCGCCGCGTCCGCGACGCTCACGGCGACGATGGCGGGCACAATCGGGTTCGAGTCGCTGATCTCAATCGTCGCCGACTTCGGGAGGTCAAGCGCGACCGTGCGCCCGTCGAGGGCCTTCACCGTCGCGTCAGTAAGCGAAACTGTCGTCTCGATGACGTCGTGAACCTCTCTGATCTTGAAGTCGAGCAGAAGGAACTGCCCCGCGCCCGTTGCGATTGAGCCGCCGCGAGATGAGAAGCGAACCGTCGCCCCTTCGACTTCGACTTCACCTTCCACTTCATCCGTCAGCCCCGTCGTGCGGATGCGCACGGGCTCCAGAACGTCCGCGTCGTAGGCAAACGTCATCGAAAGGCCGTCGGCGGAAATGCCCATCGAGTTGTTCATGGAGACGACGACCGTCACGTTCGAGCCCGTGAAGCCGCTCGTGTCATTGAGCCAGACGCTCGGACGGAACTGGACATAGACGGCGTCCGTCGGCATCGACTCGTAGACGGTCGGAGTCGAGTTACCAGCGATGTAGAAGCGACTCACGCCCGTGACGCGGTACCAGTAGTCGCGCAGGACGCCCGGCACGTCGCGGTAGCGCGGCAGCGGCGTCTGGTTCGCGATGCGCATGAAGCTCTCCTCGTCCGGCGCCCGGTAGACGTTGTAGCCGCGAATGCGCGGCTGGCTGTTCGGGTCCCAGGTGAGCAGCACGTTGTCCGCGCCCGGATGCGCCCGCACGTTCGTCGGACGCCCCGTGCGCGGATCGCGCAGGAGCATCAGCTTGCCGTCCGGCGTTCCGATCAGCACGTCGTAGTCGCCGTCGTCGTCCCAGTCGACGAGCGAGATCGCCATGTTCTCGGCGAAGCCGACGCCCGTGCCCGCCCAGACCTTGTGCAGGAGCTTGAAGGCCAGCGTCTCGGCGGACGGCACGGAGGCCGTCCCTCCCGCGTCCGCCGCCGTCACGTTGCGGTAGAGCCAGATGTGGCCGACGGAATCGGAAACAAGCAAGTCCGTCCGCCCGTCCGCGTCGATGTCCGCCGTCGAAACCGAGACGCCACCGATGACCGGCGTGTCAAGCGTGAGCGTCCATCCGTCGGCAGCGAGCGTTCCCGCCGCCGTGAGTGCGAAGAGGCGTCCGTCGAGCACACCGGGAACGCCGACCAGTCCCGTCTCGGCGAGCGTGCCGTCCGCGAGCGTGAAAGCGTAGATCGGACCGCCGCCGTCGGACACGTAGAAGACACCGTTCGCCGTGCAGACGAGCGGACGCGCCATATCCTTCAGCAACCGCTGGAAGTTCGCCCAACCGTCGCCCACCGCCGTCGGCGCGAAGTCTGGATTCGCCGCGCTGCCCTTGTTCAGGAAGACCTGCAGGCCGCCGCGCGAGACGACAACAAGGTCGAAGAGTCCGTCGCCGTCCACATCAACCGCGAGCGGACAGGCGTTCTCGCCGAACGTCGCGCTCGTCGCCTCGTTGCCCGCAAGTCCCGACGTGAAGAGCTCGACATACTCGCCGTCCACGATGGCGCCGCGCATCTGCTCGAACGGCTGGAGGTCGGCCTCCAGCTCCTCGCTCAGCGCGAACAAGATGCCGCGACTGTAGCGGTCGGCGAAGAGCGGGTTCGTGCCAAGGCGAACCTCCTCGGCGAGCGTCATGCCGTCGCCGTCCGTATCGCTCGTCAAGTCCGTCGTCTCGTTGCCATACCAGTAGAGCGACTGCCGCGCCGCCGCGTCATCGCGGCAGACGGCGACAAGTTCCTCGTCGTTTGTGGGCATCGCGAACGCAAGCGCGTCAAGGGCGCGTCCGAATGCATCGCGTGTCGCAACCGTCGCATCTGAAGACGCCCAGTGGGCAAACGCCGAGGTCGCAGGGTTGTAAGCCGTTGTCGTTACGGCAACCCCCGGCGCAACGTTGTTTGTCATGGTCGCAAACAGCGCATTCACGGGCTCGCTTCGCATAATCAGTTTGAAGAACTGGGGCTTGACGGACGCGCCAATCACGCCACGCGAGAACGAGTCGACGAAAAGCGGGTTCGTGCCGAGGCGAATTTCCTCGGCGAGCGTGAGACCGTCACCGTCCGTGTCGCTCGTGAGAGCCGTCGTCTCGTCGCCATACCAGTAGAGCGAGTGACGAGCCGCCGTGTCATCGCGGCAGATGGCGACGAGTTCCACATCGTTCGTCGGCATCGCAAACGAAAGCGCGTTAAGGGCGCGACCGAAATCGTCGCGGGTTGAAATCGCCGCGTCCGAAGACGACCAGTGGGCAAACGCCGAGGTCGCAGGGTTGTAGGCCGTCGTCGTTACAACGACCCCCGGCGCAACGTTGTTTGTGACGGTCGCGAAAAGCGCGTTCGCGGGTTCGCTCCGCATAATCAACTTACAGAACTGCGGCTTCGCAGAGGCGCCAATCACACCACGCGAGAAGGAGTCTGCGAAGAGAGGGTTCGTGCCAAGGCGCACCTCCTCCGCGAACGTCATGCCGTCGCCGTCCGTGTCGCTCGTGAATTCCGTTGTTTCATTGCCATACCAATAGAGCGACTGCCGCGCCGCCGCGTCGTCGCGACAGACGGCGACGAGTTCCACGTCGTTCGTCGGCATCGCAAACGCAAGCGCGTCAAGGGCGCGTCCGAATGCGTCGCGGGTTGAAATCGCCGCGTCCGAAGACGACCAGTGGGCAAACGCCGAGGTCGCAGGGTTGTAGGCCGTCGTCGTTACAACGACCCCCGGCGCAACGTTGTTTGTGACGGTCGCGAAAAGCGCGTTCGCGGGTTCGCTCCGCATAATCAACTTACAGAACTGCGGCTTCGCCGACGCGCCGATGACACCGCGAACAAACGAATCCGCGAAAAGCGGGTTCGTGCCGACGCGCACCTCCTCGGCGAGCGTGAGGCCGTCGCCGTCGGTGTCGCTCGTGAGTGGCGTCGTCTCGTTGCCATACCAATAGAGCGACTGCCGAGCCGCCGCGTCATCGTGGCAGACGGCGACGAGCTCCACGTCGTTCGTCGGCATCGCGAACGCAAGCGCGTCGAAGGCGCGTCCGAAATCGTCGCGTGTCGCAACCGTCGCGTCTGAAGACGACCAGTGGGCGAAACTCGTAGTGGTGGGGTTGTAAGCCGTTGTCGTCACGGCGACGCCCGGTGCAACGTTATTCGTCACGGTCGCGAAGAGAGTCCCTTCAGGTTCTGAGCGCAAGACCAGCTTGAAGAACTGCGGTTTCGCAGAGGCTCCCATCATGCCGCGTGTGTAGGTGTCGGAGAAATGCGGATTCGTCCCCATCTCCAGTTCGCGCGCGAAGCCGATTCCGTCGCCGTCCGTGTCGCTCGTCGGTGTTTCGTCGAGGTCGCCATACCAGTAGAGTTCAAGGCCGTCCGCAAGGCCGTCGCCGTCCGCGTCGAGGTCGGAGCGCACATAATGCGCCGTGTTCGTCGTCGTCTCGTAGAGCGAGAACGCGACCTGCTCGTAGGCGCGTCCCCACGGATCGCGGTTCGCGAACTCCTGCACCGCCGAGGTTGACCAGTGCGTGAAGATGAAGCCCGCCCGCGCCGTCGCGTTCGAGGTCATGAAGCCGTCGCCCGTGTAGGGCGTGAGGTCAATCATCTCGACGATCTCGCCGTCCACCTCAACCTGCTGGACGAGATGCACCTGATGCGCCACGTCCGCCCGCGCCTCGGAGACTCCGAGGAGCAGGGTGGCGCAACAGGCGACGGCAAGGAGGCGGCGCATCATCGACGCGAGTTCTCCCTGCCTTACGGCGCGACCGTCTTCACCGCGAACTGGCGCAGTCCGCTCGGCTTCAGCGAAATGCGCGAAACGGCGTTCACATAGGCGAGGTCGTCGCCCGACAGGACGCCGTAGCCCATGCGGACGAACAGCCACGCGAGCGTCTGCGCCTCGTTCTTCACCGTCGCGCCGTCCGCGAGGAGCAGCCCGTCCGTGTTCGTGAGCCGGCCGTTCGTCAGCGTCAGCGCGTCGTCCAGCCCCGCGTAGAGCCAGAGGAGCGCGTTCAGCACCGCCCCCGACGTCACCTCCGTGTCCGAATACGTGATCGCCGCGTGGTCCGCCGTCGCGGGAATCGCGACGAAGTGGAGCGGCAGGAGCTCGTCTTCCGCGACCATCACCTCGAAGCGCACCTTCGAGAGGTCGGTCGCCCAGTCCGCCGCGACCTGCCACGAAAGCGTCTTCTCCTCGTTCGCCGCGACCGCGTCGCCGACGTTCGCCTCCGTGCCGTCCGCGAATGTCAGCGCCGGCACCGCCGTCGCGAAGCTCCGCTTGCCGTCCTCGTAGGCGAGCGCGCGCACCTTCACCGTCTCTTTCGGACTCGTCACCTTGTAGACGATGTCAAGGATCGTCGGGTCGCTCGGACGCATCCGCGCCGACAGGATCTCGACGCCGCAGTAGTCGGGCCCCGTGCGGAAGAGCGTGCCCGTGCCGTCGTCGGCAATCGGCCGCCACGTCACGTCCGCGTCCGTCTGATACCAGATGCCCTGGTAGGACGCGCCGCTCACGGCCCCGCCTGTGCCGCCGTTGTTGGCAACACGGAAGTCGACCGCGCGCCAGCCGTCCTCGGCGAACGCGATCGTTCCCGTGCCCTCCTTGCATTCGCTCGTGTTCCGCGCCACAACCGTCTGGTTGTCGACCGTCACCCAGGCGTAGTCGTCGAAGTAGGCGCGGAACGTGTAGGTATCGCCGGCGCGGAAGAACATGTAGCCCGTATAGGTGTAAGTCGTCTTCTCGCCGATGTCGCCGTCATACATGCCCGCACCGTCAAGGGTGACGAGCGGCTCGCCGCCCATCCGGGCGTGTCCCGTGTCGTAGGCGTTGCCTGTGAGAGTCGTCCGCTGAAGGCCGGGCGCACCCAGCCCCGACACGTCGAGGGCGCTGAAGGTCGCCGAATAAACCTCCTCTTGCGCGACGCCGCCGATGTAGGTCGTATAGGTGAGCGTGTGCGCGCCGTAGGTCGTGTTCGTCCAAACGCAGGAGTCCGCGCCAGTGACACGCGCGAGCTCCGCGCCATCAACGGCAATCGCGACTTCGGCTGCTGCGTCGCCGCCGACCCACGAGGCGTCGTAGGCGAGCGCGTGAACTGCGTTCGTGCCCGCCTCGTAGCGAGTGCCGCGCCGCGAATCGACAAATGTCGCCGGCGAATCCGCCGAGCAGATCACCGCCGCCAAGGTCGGCCACGCCGCAATCGCGACCGCCACAACCGTTATCAGTTTCTTCATCATCGTCTCGTTCCTTTCAAAGAGAGTTCAAAGTTCGTGTTTCAAGGCGTTTTCAATTCTCGCAGAGCCAGCCGCCGTGTTGACAGCGCAAGACATCTTTGATACACTATCAACATCTTGACCAGCAAAAGGAGAACAATCAATGAGCGCGACAGCAACCATCACCTTTCGGACTGACCCAGGCCTCAAGGCTGATGTCGAAGCGATCCTCGCAGACATCGGAATGAACCTCTCAACGGCATTCAACTGTTTTATGAAGAAGGTTCGCGATGTCGAAGGCATCCCCTTCGCCCTCTCGCACCGGGACAAGCGGCGGCGGCTTCTCGCCGCCATGGAAGAGGCGAAGCGCGAAGCAAAATCGCCAAACGCCAAATTCTGCGACGACCCCAAAAAGCTCAAAGAGTTCCTTCTCTCATGAGGCACACCGTCCTCACGCTCACCGACACCGGCACACACGCGGACTTGTTCTAAGCCCGCGCCACGCCGCCGCCGTTCAACTCTCCGCCTCGCGCTCATTCGCCTCAGCATGGGCCGTCAGTTCGCTTCTAGGCGGCAAAACAGGCGGAAACCATAGCCGCTGTTGTCATGATCACAGGTCGAGGGGGTGGGTTGCCGAGAAGAAAAAGCGCAGTCCGACGCACCGTAACTAACCGCGCCGCCACAAAGCGTCCGGTAGGAACTTATGCCCAACCACAAATCCAGACTCCACTCCCTCACATTGCCATGAACATCATAAAGACCCCAATCGTTCGGCTGGAGCATGCCGACATTGTGCGTGGGGTTCGCCGAATACCAGGCGTAGTCGCTAAGCCCCGTCTCGCTGTCGCCGCAGAGCCACGTTGTCGTCACGCCAGCCCTCGCCGCGAACTCCCACTCCGCCCCGCTCGGCAAGTCAAGGGTTGTCAGACCCGTCTTTTGGCGCAACTTGCCCATGAAACTCGTTGGGGCAACTTCATCGGTCGTCGGCCAGTCGTAGACGCTTGCATCACCGCGAATGTCGTTGTAAGAGACATAGGCTTTCGGTTTCATCGAAGTCGACGAGCCACCCATCACCTTGTCCCACTGCGCCTCGGTAACTTCGAACACCCCCGCGTAGTAAACGCCGTCCGTTCCATCGATGCGCCGCAAAACGATCTTGTCGGTTTTGTAGTCGTCACTCCAGCCGCCGTCAGGAACGGCGTTGAGAAACGACACCGAATATTGCTCCGCCTCCGAACCTTCTGAAACGTCAATGACGCGATAGAGAGGATCTTTCATGAGACAGGCAACCGTAAACACAGCCGTCGGCGCATAGACATCAACGCCCTGCTCCGTCATGTCCCAGACGACGTGGTGCTTGCCTTCGACCGGCTTGATGTCGCCGGTCAGATTCGTCGCGGTGTATTTCTTGCCGGTCGCCTTGTTCGTCATCTCGACCGACAGCTCGACGACCTTCCCGTCGGGCAAATCCGCCGCCGGATCGCCAACCACTTCAAACGTGATATCCACCTTTCCATTCCACGGATAGCGTTGCTTCGCAACGACGTTCTCTATCGTCGCAGAAAAAGCCTGCTGCGAGAACAGTGTCACGCAGACCACAAAAATCAAATTTGCCAAGGGCCTCATTTCCGATCTCCTTTCGTGTTCGCCATTACCTTATTGTATTCACACTCAAGCATCTTGACCTCCTTTTGCATTTTCTCTATGTGCAATCTTAAGGACTTTATGTTAACATCATATTGCTTTGAAAATTGCGCAAACTCCTTCGCCATTCGCCTTATGCCGTCACGACAAAGGTCTGCGGGGAAACTGCCTCTCGTTCCCAACGACGGAAACCTTTCGTCGAACAACTTCTCCTTGACGGAAACACCAAACAACTTCTTGACAGCCGCGTTCGTCAACTGGATGAAATAAGGAATCCGCACAACTTTATACCCCTGCTGAAGATACCAAGCATCTTTCTCCTCATCGTGCTTTATAACCGCTTCCCGTGTATAATGCTGAAGGCCATCAAACTCAACGACAAGTTTCAGAAGTTCACTGCGATAATCTGGCCTCCATTTCCTATAGGTGCCGACTCTCACGTTCGCTTTGCCAAGTTCCCGGTTGAAAACCCAATCATGAACGTTAGGATAAATGACCGCAAGATACATTTCAAGACCCGTGCGGTGCAACCCGGTCAGACTGTCAATGCCAGCCTTCTTGGCCTTTGCCGAAGATTCACGAAGGTAGCCCCATTTCTGAGGACCGAGCGTGTCAATAAGTCTTTTCTTCTTCATTTTGCGCTCTCCCACGTGATTCGCTTGCCGTGACGATCAAACTCTTCCCAGAATTCCACCTTCACGGTATCCACAGAATAACCCTTCTCCCTTTATATCAGACAAAACCTTCTTTCCAAACGGTGTCGACGGATCAACGACACTTTGATTTTTCAAAAAGCCATTCTTAGAACAATGCCTAAGATGTTCTTGTAGCTTTTCTGGCAATTTCGACAAATCGCCGCGCATATTAAGAGCAGGCACGATAACCGAGCCGTTCGGACGCCTATAGATCACGACTCGATATTGCCTCTGCTTCAGATCCGCTGGCGTAATTGTTTGCTTATCGTCGGTCATTTCCACTCCTTCCGTTCTCCTATTGCTCTACCACGATGCGCCACCGCCTTGGCGCAACGGCCTTGATTGAACGAGAAATCGAAACTTCCGTTTTCGGGCGACGGAGGAATGCCGTTCGACCCCTTCGCGGTCTTTGCGTTCTCTTTTCTTCGCGCTCTTTGCGTTGAGAAATCTTCTCCACGTTCTCCCGATCTCCACGTCAATTTCCCCGGGTTCTGCGGGCGGGCGAGGGCGCCCACCCCTACCGAACGTTTCGCAGGGCTGCCGAGGCGGTTGTCTTTAGCCATCTGCCCGTTGCCGAAATCACGGTTGTCGCAAAGAGGCGAAAGCCGCCCACAAGAAGAAGGACAACGGACAACCGACAAAAGACGACTGACGGCTGACGCGGACGACGCCAGGTTTAGCCGCCGCGCAATCGAAAGAGCACCGACAGCTGACGCGACGCCAACCGCGCTTAGCCGCCGCGTGGCGGCTCTACCTCGTTCTAAACTGTGAGGGGGGGGGTATTAAAACCGTGCGCGAACGCGCGAGAGCGCGTCTACGCGCCCTTCTCGCCGCTTCCGTCGCGCAGCCATGGCACGACTCTGCATCTATTCTCAAATTTTCCCCGAGCATTTGCCTGAAGTATACCATACCCCGCGTCGTCGCGTCAAGGGCGAAATTGTGACCACACCACGCGACTGACGCGACGGTGGATTGTCAAAGTCGATGCCCATAGGGTATGGGCAATGAGTCTAACAAAGGATGAGGAAGGGAGTATGGTCAATTAGTCGCACAGTACAAAGGAGAAGGAATATCCTCTCTCCTCCCCCATGGGGGAGGACTATGGGCAACGACTTTGAGAAATAAGAGTATCATTTGCACACCCGGGCAATTCCGCCCGGAACGAAAGGAATACAACAATGCAAATGCTACTACCCCAGATGGAGAGGAAGAAACCCCGTCTGACTGACAACGAGCGCAAGCGCATCGAGAGGATGCTCGATGACGGCTGTACGCCGTACAGGATCGCCAAGACGCTCGGTCGTCCGCCGAAGACGATCATGCGCGAGATCGTGAACCGTGCGATCGAATCGACGAAAGGCGCGGTCGGGCGCATCAACAACCGCTGCGTCCACCGCTACGACTGCCGGAGGCGCAACGACGCGTGCAGGACGTGCCTGCACGCGGAGCGCAGCATGCTCTGCCGCTTCTGCCGCCAGTGCAACTCGCACTGCCCGAACTACGTCGAGCAGAGGTGCGAGAAGCTGGAATCCTCGCCCTTCGTCTGCAACGGGTGCGCCGAGAGGCTCAAGTGCCCGCTCCGGAAGAAGCTCTACGTCGCCGACGACGCGCAGGCGAACTACAGGGACCTTCTCGTCAAGTCTCGACAGGGCGCGAACATCACCGAGGAGGAACTGGTCGCGATGGACAGCCTCATCCACACGCTCACGGTCAACGGGCAGTCCGTCCACGCGGCCGTGGTCAACAACCGCGACGTGATCACCGTGAGCGAGAAGACCCTCTACCGCTACATCGACGGAGGTCTCCTCAGGACGAAGAACGGGGATCTGCCGCGCAAGTGCAGGCTCGCCCCGCGCAAGTCAAAGGGCGTCGAGCACAAGGTGGACGCGAAGTGCCGCATCGGCAGGGCCATGGAGGACTACCACAGGTTCATCGAAGCGAATCCGGGACTGCCCGTGACGGAAATGGACACCGTCGAAGGAACCAAGGGAGGGAAGGCCCTTCTCTCCCTCATGTTCATGCCCTACTCGTTCATGCTCGCGTTCCTCCTCGACTCGAAGACCTCCGCGAACGCGAGCGCGACCTTCCGGCTGATCCGCGACAAGCTGACCGGCAAGTTCGGCAAGGACACGGGCCTCGCCATCATGGGCGAGATGTTCGCCGTGATCCTCACGGACAACGGCACCGAGTTCAGCGATCCCCTCGTGATCGAGTTCGACTGCGAGGGGAACCGCATCTCGAACCTCTTCTACTGCAATCCGGGCGCGTCCTACCAGAAGCCGCACGTCGAGCGCAACCACGAGGGCATCCGGCTCGTCCTGCCCAAGGGGGACCACTACCTGCTGCCGATCTCGTTCGACGACCTCACGCAGGCTGACGTCGACACGATGATGTCGCACGTGAACAGCTACGTGAGGCCGGCGCTCGGCGACAAGGTCCCGTACGACCTCTTCACGGCCAAGTTCGGCACGGACGTCGCAGACCTCTTCAACATCCGGAGGATCCCCGCGAACGAAATCGTCCTCAAGCCGAAGCTCCTCGGGCTGGAGCAGCGGATCGCCATGGGGTCTGGATCGCCATGGGGTCTGACCCCATAGACGAAAACATGTTGATAACTCGGGCGGCGGAGGCGTATGGGCGGTTCGCGGCGGTCGTGCTGTATGCCGGGGATGCGCCGGCGATGGCGTTCGCGGCAAAGTTCCGCGAGGTCGTCGATGGCGCGTGGCTGAAGGCGAACGGCTATTCGGTCGCGAAAACGCCACACGGCAAGCGGTATGCGCTCCTCGCGCTTGGCGAGAAACTGAGCGCGGCGAAGGTGCTTTCCGATCCCAAGGCGGATGTCTGGGTATGTTCGTCGCGCTGGACGGGCAAAATCGACGCGGATTTCTATTCGCGACCCCTTCCCGCATGCGGCGGAAGGTCGATTCCCAACCTCTTCGAGAAACTGCGCCCCTACTTCCGCAAGTGGAAGTCGGCGCAGGCATTCAACCCCGTGCAGATGGATTTCTTTGAGATGATGCCTCTATCGGCCAACGTCTCGCGACATCTTGATGCCGTCTGGCGCGTGAACCTCGGCAGCTTCTACACGCCCGCGCGTTATGTGCGCCTTGTCGGCGACTGGTTGCTGAAACACGTCGTTGGAAACGGTTGGGCGATTGCCGACCTCTCGTGCGGCTACGGTGCGTTCTTTGCGCTCGGCGAAATTGACGGACTGCGCGAATGCCGCTACATCGGAAACGACATTGACGCGACGGCCGTGGCGCAAGCGAAGTCCTGTTTCCCGAATGTCGAGATGTCCGTCGAAAACGCGCTCGCAGAAGTGGCGCGACCGAAGTTCGGAATCGGAGAGGACGAGAAACTTGTCGTCGTGGGGAATCCTCCCTACAACGACGTGACGTCGCAAGCGAACCAGAACATCAAGACGAACGCGGTCTCCATCGACGCGGACATCCGGACGCGGGATCTGGGCATGTCGTCGCTCCTCGCCTACGACAAGCTGCGTGCCGATCTTGTCGCCGTGCTGCATCCGCTTTCGTATCTGATCAAGAAGGCGAACTTCACCACGACGCGGAGATTCTTCGCCAACTACACGTTGCTGGAGCATGTCGTCTTTCCGAGCAGCGAGTTTGACGGGACATCCAAGGCGTCGAGTTTCCCCGTGATTGTCGCGCTCTATCGGCGGACGCCGGCAAGGGGGCTTACCTTTGACGCCGTGCGGCACATTCGCTTTCAAACGACGACCGGCGAGACGTTTTCGCTCGACGGATTCGACTACGTGACGGACGACATCGACAAGTATCCTGGCGGACGACGCTACGAACCGGAGATCCTGTTCTATACGATGCGCGACATCAACGCTTTGCGGAGGAGCCGGACATTCATCCGCGAGCGCATTCCGAACGCCGTCGACGTCAATCCTGCGAAGCTGGCGCATTACTGCTATGTCGACTGCTTCAAGCGGTATGCGGAAGCCCCGTATTATCTTGGCAACTTCAACGTGCCATTCATTCGCGACGAGTTCGCGTCCGTTTCAAACGATGTTGTTGCGCTGGCGAAAGCGGCGCATCCCGACATCTTCGGCACGTGCGAAAAGCCAGATGCAAAAGCAGAAGAGCGCGTTCAGGCGTATGTTCAAAAAAGCCTGAGGGGGAGGAAATAAGGATACAGACTGAAGACGCAAAGGTCATCAATGACGCACAGGGCGTGTTCGTCAACTTGCCTCTGACAAGACCAACGGGGAAAATCCGCGTATTCGGGATGCTTTCAGCAAAGCATCGGCATGATGTACTTGCGATTCTGGAGATGTTGTTCCCTGATCTTAGACACGATGAGTAATGCACGGGCTCTCACTTTTAATTAAAAGTGAGAGCCCGTGCCGCCCTGCTTACAATTGATCGCCAGTTGAATCCCAAGGGACATCGACGGAGCGGTGTCCGGCAGAACTTTCGGACGGGGACATCGCTTTTTTGCCGCGAAGCAAGTCTCAGGCGCGGGTGCGTCCGAGGTTTTGCAGTCGCCTGCTCCGTCAGGCGACTTCGGCTGTCCGGTCTTTCGGGGGGCGACTTGAAAACCGCTTCACGCGACAAAACCCCCGCAACAGGAGGCAAGGAGGTTGCACAAGCGCGGCCCTGTTGTTCGCGTTCTGCCAAGAGCGAGACGCAAAGGCGGGGCGGCGATAATGCGCTTGTCGGCGTCTGCAGGTCGGCAAGCGCGGCAAACGGGGGTGCGCAGAGCGAAGCGGAACATCATCAACAAAACGGGCGGACAATCCGTGCGGAACGGGCAAAGATGACAGTGATGATGGGCTTTGCTCGTAAGCAAAACGGGAAAGCAGCGCGGTGGTTTCCCGTTCTGATGCGCATCTCCGCCCGTTTGGATGGGCAGGGTTGCCCGTCCGGGTGGGGTTCTACGCCTGTTCGGACGGACAGGGCAGTCCGTTGTGAAAGTGAAGGGGAACTGTCAACATGAGCAAGAAAGGGTTGAACGCACATTATATGTGTGTTGACATACCAGTTCCCGTTGACAAAACGCCGCGATTTTGGTTCAATATCGGGCGTTATGGAACAAATTGTCAGGATTTACGTTCGGGAGGCAAGTTGATGCTGGTGTTCGACTGGCGGCGACGAGCCGCCCTCTTTCTCTTCGGTGTAGCGGTGGCCGGACTGGGCATTGCGCTTTCGACGCGCTCCGGACTCGGTGCAACGCCGATTTCAAGCGTCCCCTGGGTGCTCGTGAACGTCCTGCCGCTTTCCTACGGCACGCTCACGCTCGGCATGAACCTCGCCTTCGTCCTCGGACAGGTCGCCGTCCTGCGGCGGCGGTTCGCGCCGTTCCAGTTCCTGCAAATCCCGGCGACAGCCCTCTTCGGACTTTGCATTGACCTCGGCATGTGGTTGTCGCGTTCGTTCGCGACGGCGGTCTATCCGCTCCAGCTCTCGATGCTCGTCGCGGGCGCGGCGTTGCTGGCCGTCGGAATCGTCTGCCAGGTTCAGTCGGACTTCCTCTGCGTGCCGGGCGACGCCTTCGTGAAGACCGTCTCGCGTGAGTTCAAGTGGCCGCTCCCGCGCTGCAAGATGGCTTTTGACGCGACGCTCGTCGCCACGGCCGTCGCGCTCTCGCTCGCCTTGCTCGGACGCATCGAGGGCGTGAGGGAGGGGACGCTCGTCGGCGTCTTTCTCGTCGGCTGGTTCGTCGGACTTTTCTTTCCGCGCCTGCGCGGACTGCGCAAGGCGTGCTTCCACTGGGTGGCGACCTGAGGCAACTCGTCGGGTCGGATAAAGATATGGTATAATATCGGTCTATGAAATGGACTAAATCGCTCATCCAAACGCTCCGGGAAAATCCCGGCGACGCCGAAATCGACTCTCACAAACTGCTCGTTCGGGCGGGTCTTGTCAAGAAACTCGCGGGCGGACTCTACACCTATCTGCCCCTCGGTCAGCGGGTCTTCGCAAAAGTGACGCGCATCATTCGCGAGGAAATGGACAGGGCGGGTGCGCTCGAAATCACGATGCCCGTCCTGCAGCCGGCGGAACTCTGGAAACAGTCCGGACGATGGGAGGCGATGGGCCCGAACATGTTCCGCGTGAAAGACCGCGCCCAGCACGACTACGCGATGAGTCCGACCGCCGAGGAAGCGGTGACGGAGGTCGTGCGCAGCATCGTCAGTTCCTACCGCCAGCTTCCCGTCACGGTCTACCAGTTCCAGTGGAAGTTCCGCGACGAAATCCGCCCGCGCTTCGGGCTCATGCGCTCGAAGGAGTTCATGATGAAGGACGCCTACTCCTTCGACGTGTCGATGGAAGCGGCGGACAGAAGTTATATGGCGATGTTCGAGGCCTACAAGCGCGTTTTCGCGCGTTGCGGACTGAAGGCCTATCCCGTCGAAGCCGATACGGGCGACATCGGCGGCAAGTTCTCCCACGAGTTCCACGTGCTCGCCGAGTCCGGCGAGGACGGCATCGCGTTCTGCGAGGGCTGCGGCTACGCGGCGAATCTCGAGAAGGCCGAGCGCAAGGTCGCCGAACGCAACGATCCGCCCTGTCCCGCCTATTCCGAAGCCCCGACCCCGGCGAAAACCATTGAGGAAATGGTGAAGTTCTTCGGCGAACCCGCGACAAAAATGGTGAAAACCCTCGTTTATCTCGCGGACGGGAAGCCCGTGCTGTTCTGTGTGCAGGGCAACCGCGAACTCAACGAGGTGAAGGCGAAGCACCTCGTGAATGCGAAGAAGTTTGAACTCGCGGACTTCGAGACCGTGCGGCGGGTGACGGGTGCGCCCATCGGCTACGCAGGGCCCGTCAAGCCGCACGAAGACGTGCCGATCTACGCCGATCAGGAACTCAAGGGTGCGCGGGGCGTGATCGTCGGCGGCAACCTCGACGGCGAAATCGACCTGAAGGATGTCGATTTCGAGCGCGACTGCACGATTGCCGCGTATGCGGATCTCGTCATCGCGCAGGACGGGGACATCTGCGCGAAGTGCGGCAAGCCCCTCGCCATCAAGCGCGGCATCGAAGTCGGTCACGTCTTCAAGCTCGGCACGAAATATACGGACGCCTTCCACGCCGTCTACAAGACCGACGACCTCAAGGAGCAGACGATGGTCATGGGGTGCTACGGCATCGGCGTGAGCCGCACCGTGCAGGCCGTCATCGAGCAGAGCCATGACAAGGACGGCATCATCTGGCCGGCCTCCGTCGCACCGTATCAGGTCATCATCGACCTGCTCGACCCCGACCAGCCCGAGGTCGCGAAAGTCGCCGAAACACTCGAAACCGCGCTCGAAACGGCGGGCGTTGACGTGATTGTCGACGACCGCTCGGAGCGTCCCGGCGTGAAATTCAAGGATGCCGACCTCATCGGCTTCCCCGTGCGGGTGGTCGTGGGTGCGAAGGGACTCGCCAACGGCGGCGTGGAAATCAAGCGCCGCGACCAGGACAAGTCGCAGATGAAGGTTGTCGCGCCCGACGCGGCGGTTGAGTCCATCAAGGCGCTCCTCGCCTGACGGCGCAGGGCTGACCGACAAGATAAATGCCAATAATCCAGGAATTGACTCCTATTATTGGCATTTATCTTATATGACCTTGCTCTACGCTAGGTCGTCGATGTGCATCAAACCCGTTTGCACTACTCTGTCCGTATGGAAAATCAGGCGACGCGCCCAGCCTGGTCTCGGATAACCGCTTCAATCTTCGCGTACACGCCGCTCGGCCAGTCGGCTTCAAGTTCCTCGGCAACGGCGCGAGCCGCTTGCTGAATGAACTTTGCCATCGCATCAAGACGCCGCAGAACAAGCGGCGGACGCATTCCAGCCTCTTCGGCCATCGCCGCGAAGCTCTGGCGCGTCACGTCGTCAAAGCCCTTCGCGCCGCCAATCGACATGGCATTGACGCGGGAGAGGCTCGGATAGACGGCTGTGCACATCACATCGTAGACTGGCGCAAGCGACTTGCCGTCGCGTCCGCGATAGAGAACGGACGAGTTCTTCCCGTGGGCATCCGCATTCCCGATCAGGTAATTGAAGATCATTCGGTCGACAAACGCGAAGCGGTCAGCGAGCGCCATGCGCATCTTCGCCATCGCCTCCATACAAGTCACGAAAGACGGCCCGCCCTCGCTCTCGTATTTCAATTCTCCGGACACGCCAACGACCTGACAGAAGTCCTCCTGGTGCAGACGGAGGATTCTTCCGTTCGTCACTTCGCGGTCGTATCGTTCCGTCCAGTAGTAGATGCGTCCCTTGACGGAAATCAGTCCACTCTTCGCAGTCTTGAGTCCGAGCCTCTCGGCAAGACGCATCGAGAATGCCTCGTTGAACACGGAATCGGGATAGTCCTCCACGGCAGTCTTGATAATGTGCGTTGAAGGTGCGCCAAAGAGCGGAAGCGAGATGCGTCCGTTCCTGACGCAGGCAATCAGTTTACTCTGGGCACCCGCGCCGGAGATTCGGTAGCCATCAATGCCGTTGACATAGAGCGGACGCTTCTTGAGGGAGCTCAGGATCTCGTCTGCCTCGTTCTCATCAAGTTCGCGCAAGGATGCCTTATCCTCCGTCGGAACACGCCCCGGCGGCCAAAGCGAGATAGCCCCGGCGCAGTCGCCACCCAGTGCCTCGAGAAACCCGAACAAGTTGTGGCGCGAGAGGTGCAAGACGGGACCGAGTTTCCGACGTACCTGATCGGGCGGGAGGAGGTTCTCGAAGAACACCGTCGTGCGGTCGGAGTCGAACGGGGCTTTCTGAAGGGGGAGTGAAAAGGAAAGCGGAAGGGCATCGCTCCGCATGAGATAGTCTGCGTCGTAGGCAAAACGCATTTCGTTGTGATGCGACGTGTAGTCAATCCGACCGACACGTGCGCCCAGAAGATACACGTCCAGCGAACCCGTCCTGACAGTTGACCCCGACATCTTCACGCGCCTTTCGGTTCGACGAGCTCGAAGCCGATGCCAAGAGTCGCAAGCACCTTCAGCATCTTGCCGGACTGAAGTGTCTCCTTGCCGTCCTCCATCTCGACGACGAAGCGGCGACCAACGTCAGCCGCCTGAGACAACTCCAACTGGCTGATTCCCTGTGCCTTGCGCACTCTGGCGACAAACGCGCCCAATTCCTTCATGTCCGTCATCTGCATTCCTGTTGTGACACCGTTCGGTATCATACCATATTCTGCGCCGACAAGTCAACGACGAAAGTTCCCGAACGGGAACGTCGGCCGCAAAAACGCGCGCCCCCTTGACACCCAAATGGATAATATGGTATATTTTGGACTGGCGGTGAAGAAGGTGCTCGGCCGAGCGGCCGAATTGTACGAACCCAAAAAGGAAATCACACATGAAAAGACTACTGGCAATGCTCTCCGCAGCCATGACGGCCATTGGCCTTCAGGCGGCAACATATCCGAGCGGTACGGACTTCAACGGCGAAAGCTGGCCGGACGCGAACGAGGCGAAGCTCTGGACGACGAATGAGTTTTCGCGTTCGGACGTCGCGTATACCTATTCCTCTGCAGACTTCAAGGGTGGCGAAGAGTGGCTTCCGGCACAGTTCACCGACACCGCTGCCGGCGCGAACCTCAAGATCGAGACGGGACCGGTCTCGCCGATCTACCGCGCGATCAAAGTTGGCGAGGACGGAAAAACGCCCGTGGCGCAGGATATCGGCGAGAATGGCGTCCTGGTCGATACGCTCGTCAAGTTCACGGCGTATGACGACGAGGATTTGAACCTCGCCGCGATGGACCCGGATGCCAAGTTCGCGGTCTGGATCAAGGAGGTCGAGGGCGCGGAAGGCGCCGAGCCGACCTATCAGCTGATGGTCACGGCCGGCAAATTGAACAGCGACGGGGACATCGTCGGGTCGGTGAACTACACCTGCACCCTGAACGAGAACCTGGCCGCCAACTTCTCCCTGACGAACTGGGTTCGCCTGACGGTCAAGACGATTGCCGACTTCACGGACGGCTATAATATCCCGGGCTTTGTCGTCTGCGTCAACGGCCTCGTGGTGACGTCCGCAAATGCAGCAAGCGACATCAAGGCCGCAGGGCTGGCGCTGTCATCAATCGGCCAGGGATGGCTTTCCCAGAACGCCATCTTCCCGGCACTCGTCAAGAACGACAAGACGGTCAAGCAGGTCGGCTTCGTCGGCACGGGCTGGATTGACGACCTCTCCATTACGGACACGATTCCCGCGTTCATCGAAGACGCGTCGAAGGCCTGGGCGAACATCCTCGGCGAGCCGGACACGGACGGAGCCTACAAGATCGACGACGCGACCGACCTCCTCGCGTTCGCGAAGCACGTGAACGGCGCGGACGTTGACGCGCTGGCGACGGCCGGCGTCACGTTCAAGCTGACGGCGGACATTGCGCTTACAATTCCGGAAGACGGCAGTGCCTCCATCGCTGGCATCGGCATCCCGAACGCGAAGGAACTGCTGAGTGCGGAGGGTTATTCGACATACAAGGCGGGCGCGTTCAAGGGCACGTTCGACGGCGGCAACTTCACGATCTCCAACGTGATCCTGCCGCGCACGGACTACGCCGGCCTGTTCATGTCCGCCTACGGCGCGACGATCAGGAACCTGAAGGTCTCGCTCGGCAATGCGACCGGCTTCGCGACGGCGACGACTCGGACGGATGCCGAAACGGCCGCGAACGGCGACTACGGCGGCGGCGTGATCCTCGGCGTCTCGGTGAACACGACGGTCGAGAACTGCCAGACGGTTGTCGCGGGCGAATATGACACGTTCAAGGCACCCAAGGCGCTGGCGGGCATCGTCGGCTATGCCGGCGGCGCGACGGTCATCAAAAACTGCACGAACAACCTCGCCATCTCGAGCGAGAACACGAAGGTCGGCGGCATTGCCGCGATTCTCCAGACCGGTGTTGGTCCTGCTGCAGAGAACTACAACGGCGCGACGGTCGAGGGCTGCACGAACAACGGCAACATCAGCACGACCGCGGGATCATCCTCGATGGCTGCAGGTCTGGTGTCCTACGTGCAGATGAATCTGACGATCAAGGGCACGTGTGCGCAGAATGGCACGGTCACGGGCAATCCGGCATTTTCGATCATCTCGCGTCATTCCAAAACCATCACGCTTGACGCCGCCGCCGCGATCACGACGACGCAGACTGACCAGCTCGCGGCGAACGCGGTCATCGACGGCCTCACGTTCGCGACGGTGTCGGAAGGCACGGCGACGTTCCTCGCGAACAGCGCGGTCACGATCGGCGGGGCCTACAAGGTGATGGCGTCCGGCGCGGCGTTCACGCTCGCGAAGGTAGGCGACTCGATCATCTTCGACACCTCGCTCGCGACGGCCACGGTTGAGATGTCCTCGGACTTCTCGTCCGATGACTACGAGATCACGGAGGCGGCTGACGTGGAGAACGAGAAGGTCATCACCTACACGCTCGCGAAGAAGACGACGGTGAAGCCGGTCACGCCGGGTGTGGATACGCCCTGCGAGAATGAAGCTGCGGCGGACGCGCTGGCGAAGAAAATCAACGGCAGCAAGGACACGCTCATCAACGTGCCGACGGAGCTGACCGCAGACCAGAAGACGGATTACCTCGCGCTCATTGCGGCGAAGGTCGTCACAACGACGCCGGAAGGCGGCACGACCACTTACTCGGTCGTGGTCGATCTGACGACCGCCGCCGAGGAGACGATCCAGTCCCAGGTCGATGCCGACACGAAGGCGCTGAAGCTCTCGACGGTGGCGAAGGAAGAGACGAAGCAGACGCTGACGACGAAGCCGGGCGTCTACTATTCGGTCATCGCGGGTGCGACGCTGGACGGCATGGACGTTCGGTCGAGCACGATTGCGACGGACGAGACGCTTGAGGTCACGCTGCCGCACTATCAAGGCGCCGGGTTCTACAAGATCAAGGCGACGGTCAATCAGCAGAAGGTCGTGGCCGAATAAGGCGACGTGCGTCCATGGGGTCAGACCCCATGGACGCACGATTTCACAAAGCCAGATCACCAGTTGATCCCATGGGGCATCGACGGAGCGATGCCCGGCAAAACTCGCGGACGGGACACCGCCTTTTTGCCGCGAAGCAAGACCTCAGGCGCGGGTGCGTCCGAGGTCTTGCAGTCGCCTGCTCCGTCAGGCGACATCGGCTGTCCAGTCTTTCGGGGACGGCTTGAAAACCGTACCGGTCGGGTGCTATCGGAGGATGATGGCGAAGCCCTTGCGCTTTTCGAGGTTCAGGCGGCCGTCGGAGGTGAGCGTGACGAAGAGGCGGTCGTTCTCCACGCCGTTCACGTAGACCTTCCAGTTCTTCACGTTCTTCACCGTGCCGCCGACTTCCGTGAAGGTCGGGCCATTCTCCATCACCCCGAACACGAGCGCATTCGCCGTGCGCAGGTAGATGTTGCCCGTCTCCGCAGGGACGAAGTAGGAAATCGTCCCCGCCCCACGGTCAAGGTCAATCGCAAGACCGTTGAACAACACGTTCTCGGACGGAATGCCCGACAGGTCAAGCGTCGCCCCGGCGGAAACTTCGACGGACGGACACGCATTGAACGCACCGTGCGGATTCGCCGACAGCGACGTCACATTGCCACTTCTATATTCAGCCGGATTCGCGAAATGCCGGTTTCCCAAATTGTCACCCGCATACTTGACGACCCATTCAGTGCCGTCCGCCGAACATTCCACGTTAATCGCCGTCGGGTTCCCGGCGGGCGGATTTCGGCAACTCGTCACGTAGACGAAGCTTGCGACTGGTGCCGCGCTCTCCGCAAGGCGCAGCGTCAGCGTCTCCCACGTTGACGAATCATTCGTCTTCGGAATCGCATTGCACCACGCGATGTTCTCCCCCCAAGATGTCCCCGGCGAATTCGCCGTGATTGCCGCACCCACAGAAGTTAAGCCGAGATGTTCACCGGCGCTGTAGTCGTAAGTTCCCGTAAGATACGGCTTGGCGGACGCGATCTGCCCCGGCTCCAGTGCCGTCGCCGCCGTGCCGACAGCCGCCTCGGTCAAGTTGGCGTTCAGCCGCTGAGCAGCAACTGGCGCTGCGTTCTCGTAGCCGAAGAGGTGGAAGCGGTTCAGCGCCGCGTAGATGTTCTGCGTTTCGTCCGTCCACGTTGAACTCGCCGTATCGTAGATGTCGTGCGCATAGGTATCGCTCGTATGAACGCCGCGAATCACGAGACGCCAGAACTTGTTGTCGCGGTCGGAGTCGTAGACGGTGAGCGTGCCGCTCGCCACGTGGAGCGGGTCGGTCAGGTTCGCGCCGCCCGAGAGCGTCGCCGCATCGCCCGACGTTGCGCGGCGAAACGCACCGCTCCCCGAATACGTGACGTCGTTGCAGTCAAGCGTCGCGCCCATTTCGAGTTCGAGGAATCCGCCCGTCACGCGCACATGACCGACCTTCACGCCTTCGCCGATGCGGCAGATGCCGTCCGTCACCTCCAGCGTGTCGACCCACGTGTTGCGCATGGTGAGCGTGCCGTTCCCGACCTTGCGGAAGGTGATGTTTCCGTAGACGTTCGTAATCTCGCAGACGCCGTCCGTGCCGCCGCGACCGAATTCGAGGACGGCGACAGTCTCGGACGAGTTCGTAACGCCGCCACGATACCTCGCGAGGTTGCCCGACGCGCGAAGCCCGTTCACGCCCGCCACGTGTCCCGCGAGGTCGAGAAGTCCCGATTGGTCCCACGGGTCTGCCGCCAGCACGAAGTCGCCCGTCTGCGAGCCGCAGGGCAAGGCGTTGTCGACCGTCACCACGGCCGTCACGCCATTCGAGATGATTGTGTCTCCCGCATGGTTCCAAACAACCTTCTCCGGTCCGCCGTTCAGGTAAAGACACTGTCCGTCGCTCCGCCCGGCGCTTGCACTGACTACGAACGAGCCAGGACCCGCCGTCTCAACGACACCCTCGCCCGAATTCATCCGCATAGCCGTCGCCACGCCTTGGGCATTGTCCATGAAAAGGCGTGTGTGGATAGCCGCGCCCTCGTTCGCCCAGAGGACAAGACGCTTCCCCGCCGATGGCTTGAAGACATCTGCCGAGTTGTCGATATTCGTGTTCTGCGACGAGCGAAGCCCGAGATTCCCTCGCCTGAAGACGAGACGCGCGGGCGCGGCGCTGTCGACAACGATGTCCGTGAACTTAATGGTCTTATTCGACGAGCCGAGCGTCATGAAGTCAACATAGCCTGAGTCGTCCGCCTCGGCGTTCGCTGCGACCCAGATATGGTTGAATACGGCATTGCCGCAGTTTTCCGTCAGGACGATACGCCCCTTACCGCCGTTCTGCCCGATGTAAATCCCGCTCGGATGATTGTTGACCGGCCAGTAGAACTCTACCTGACCGCCGTTCGTCAGGACAAGTGAGGCTGTCGTGTCCGCGAGATTCGGCAGATAGATCTTCGCACCATACGGCTCATACAACTTGCCGCCGTCGACGGTCAGGTCGGCATTGATGTAGAGCGGCGACCAGAGTTCCGCACTTGAGGACGACTGCTTCTCCGTGAGCGTCGTCGGCTCGGAGATTGTCGTCGCAACATTCGCGGCGAAGGCGGAAAGCCCCGCGCCGAGAGCACCGATCAGCACCGTATTCACGATTAGTCTTTTCATTGTCTTACTCCTTTCACTTCACTTGAAATCACTTGCGCTTGAGCACGCCGAACTGCGTCGCGGAATTGCCGCGCCCGATGCCGCCGGCCCACTCCATATACTTGCGCCCCGCGCCGTCGTTGTCGTTCACAAGCCACGAGAAGCCGAACTGCCGCTGGTCGCCCTTGAGCGGATACACCTCGTTGATCGGAATGCGCACGGTAATCGAATAGCCGCCCGCCCGCTCCGTCCGCGAGATCTCCGCCGAGGCGATGTCGCCGTTGCGCGTGAGGTTCTCCGGCAGCTCCGCCGTCACGTAGTTCGCCGACTTGTAGAGGAAGTCGCGCCCCTTGTCGTCGCGGCCGAGCATGAACGAGGTGAAGTCGCGTCCGTCGTCGAACGGGTCGATTGCGAACTGGATTGCGTCGGCGGTGTAGGACTTGAAGTGGTCGGCGGACGGCGCGGGCACGAACACGTCGTCCGTGACGTCAAAGGCGAGCGTCAGCGCGTCCGCGTCGAGCGCGACGCGGCAGGTCGCCGAGAGGTCGGCGGGCCCCTTCCACGGCACGGTCGCCGTGTCGAGCACGACCTGGTCGGCCTCGGTGAGTGCCATCGGCGGGGCTTTCGCGAGCGTCGCGGCAAAGCCGCCCTCGTTCAGGGCCTTCGTCTCGCTGACGCGCTCGGTCAGGCGGGCGACGACGACATCGTCGATGTAAAGCGTGTTCTTCCGCTCGTTGTCGCCGTAGTTCGGCAGGAACGAGAGCGAGAGGTAGGTGATGCCCGGTTCGTCGCACATCACGATTTCCGAATGCCGCCGCCAGGCATCCGTCACACGGGAGTGCAGGAGGTTGATGCCGGCCTTGCCGTTCAGCATCTTGCCGTCCGCATCAACCTTCGCAAGGCAGGCGCCGAGCATTCCCTCGCCACGCGCCCGGCAGGAGATGAGATACTTCTCACCGGGACGCACCTTGATGCGGTTGGCGAGCCCGAAGTGCGCGACGCCCGTCACTTTCGCGCCGCGTGTGCCGAGATAGCCCGCGCCGTCAACCACGGAGAAACTGCCGTCCTTGGGCGTGAACCAGAACGCCGTGCCCTGCTCGAAGTCGCCGTTGCGCACGCGGTTGACGCCGCGACCGGGCGTGGCGACTTCCATCAGCACGGGGAAGGCAATGCGCCGACCGCCGACGGTCGCGGCAAAGACGTTGTCGTAAAGCCCGTCGACGGCGTTCGTCGGCGCGGAAAGCGTCAGCGAACTGTCGCGCCAGCGGAGCACCCGCGTCTCGCCGGGACGAAGCTGCACGGTCTCGGGAATCGAGCGGCGCGCGTCAATCTGCGCCTTGAGGAAGGCGAGGTCGCCGCCCTCAATATAGACGGGGCTCGGCCCTGCGGCAAGGTCGTAGACGCCATTCTCCGAAGCGAGCGGACTTTCCACGTCCATCAGGTCGACGCGCACAAGGCGGGGCGCGGCGAAGTCGAGGCGCACCGTGCCGGGTTCGTCGCGCCAGACGACCGTGACGGGCGTTCCGCCGCGGTCGAAGACGTAGGCCTCGTATTCCGCGCCGGAGAGCGAGCCGAGGTAGTCCGCCCCCTCCAGGCGGTGGGTCATCGCGCGGTAGGCGGCGAAGGACGGCTTCGGCTCGTCGCGCACCGTGAAGAACGAGTAGAGGTCGGCGTAGTCGCCGAAGCCCTCGAACGTGAAGGTGCGGATGATGCCCTGCGACGCCTCGCGCACGTGCGTCTTCACGAGGGCTTCGGCGCAGGCGAGCGGCCCGTGCACGCGGCCGACGCTCGCCCAGTGCATGTCCTCGGAGTTGATGAACGTTTCGGGCAGTCCGTATTTGTGCAGCAGTCCGCGCCACTGCACCGGCTTCTCGGAGTTGCGCTTGAAGTTGCCGAGATAGTGGGCGGAGAGGACGTCGAACGGCGGCTTGCCGCCGACGGCGCGAACCGCCTCGTCAAGGAAGTCCACGTTCAGCGGTGCGCCGGGATAGACGACCGCGTCGGGCTGGAGGGACTTGATCGCGTCATAGGCCGTCTTCAGGTATTTGCCGAACGCCGGTGCGTCGCCGCACGTCCAGAACGCCGAGGCGTAGCCCGGCTCGTTGCCGATCTCGTAGTGCGAGACGCGGCTGCCGAAGCGGCGGACGATTTCCTTCATGTAGTCCGCCCACGCCTGCCAATCCTTCGGCGGATAGTAGAGATAGGCGTAGTTGCCGCAGACGGTCGTGCCCGTGTTCGTCGAGGTCGACGTCCACGCGGGGGTCTGACCGACGCCGAGCAAGATGTTCATCTTGTACTTCTCGATGCGGGCGAAGCGCCGGTCAACGTCATCGAAGAGATACTTCCCCTTCTCCGGCTCGCGAAGGGCCCACGAGAGCGAGTGCAGACGCACCCAACGCGCACCGCCGAGCGAGGCGCGGCGAACCTTCTCGGAATAGAGGCGGTCGCGGACGGGGTCATCTCCCGGCAGGAGGCGGTAGACGTCCGACTCGGAGGCGTGGCAGCCGAAGCGCGAGGACGGGATGTTCTTCACCTCGACCGGCTCAGTGACGGCGTAGGTCGTCTTCGCGGGCTTCATCCCTTCGCCCGCGCACGTCACCTCGAACCAGCCGCGAACCGCCGTCGGGAGGGCGACGTCGGCGCGTCCGTCCTTCAGCGTCGCCGTGCCGCTCGCGACCGTCGTGCCGCCGAGGTCGGTGACCGACCAGGTGAAGTCGCCCTCGCGGCGGTTGTAGGCGGTGACGGCGAGCGTCGCCGCGTCGCCGGGGTGCACGATGCCGGAGAACGCCTGGACGCGCGGCACGAGGAACGGCGGCGGCGGGTCGTCGCGCTCCGCCTTCGTCAGGGTGATCGCGTCGAACTTGATCTTGTAGTGCTTCGCATTGCTCACGTCGCGGATGAGCGCACGGTTCTCGCCCGGCTGGACGGGGAAGGTCATCGCGAGCGTCATCTGCGGATTCTTCGCGCCGCGCGTGCTGGGCAACGCCCACACCTTCTTGCGGTCGCCGACGATCATCTCGATGCCGTCGTCGCGGATGCCCTGCCAGTTCGAGTAGAGGCAATCGACCGTCAGCGTGCGAAAGCCCGCCTCGGCTTCCGTCCAGACGAGTTCGAGTCCGCAGAGGACTTCGCTGGACGGCATGAACTTGCTCTCGTAGATCGGAGCGATGAGTTCCGGAACGTTCGCATTCGGGTAGACGCGGTTCTCCGGGATGACGTGCCGCCAGACGTGCGTCTCGGGATTGAAGTGCGGGTCGGAGGGGAGTTTCGGGGCGTTGCCGTATTCCCAGGCGTTGTAGCGATAGAGGAACTCGGCGTTCGAGCCGTCCTTCTTGCCAATCTGCCAGACGACCGCGCCGCCCGGCGCGTCAGGGAGAGCCGCCACCGCATCGGCGGCGAAAACACCCGTCGCGGAGAAAATCGCGGCGGAGAGCGTAAGCGTAAGAGCAATCGTATTCTGTCTCATATTCTGTCGCATATTCTGTTTGTAGTCGGTCATCTTGTAGTCATCTTATCCTCAAGTCGCGACTATTATATCACCAAATTTCACCCCCGTGTCGAGTTGTCATGTCAACTTTTTTCAACTTTTTTTGTTCCTTTTTTTGTTCCTTTATTTCGTAATAGGAGTCATTTGCGCGAGCCGTTTGCGAATGATGACCGTGGCATCGTTGTTTGCAATTTCTGCCTTTCTCCTTTGTCTTTGTGCCTGACAACGTGCGGCACGGCGGGCGGCAACCTCGCCCGCCCCTCCCGCTCCTCACCCCCGTCCGTTTGTGTTTGTCGCTGTCATTGCCTGTGTGGCGGTCTGCCAGTTCTTCAGGCGTAGGCGGTGAGGGCGGGGGTTGCACGAGAGGAGCGCATCTGGTTTTCAACGCAAAGAACGCGAAGGTTTTGACGCAAAGGGGACGCAAAGCCTTTGCGCTCTTCGCGTCAATATTCTTTGCGAACTTTGCGTCAAAAACAGCCATCCCAAAAAATCCAGTCAATCCTATCTGAAAATGCCGCGCAGCGACGGATCGGGCGACACCCGCCCTCACCGCCGAAGCGACCAGGATTGGTTGGCCTGCCGCGCACCCGGCTAACCCATTACTTTCGTTGCCGCATCTATAGACCACGGGCAGAATCATTCTAGACCACCATCAAATTTATTCTAGACCACCACCAGATTTATTCTAGACCAGCATCAAATTCATTCTAGACCAGCATCAAAATCTTTTTAGACCATGATGGGAACCTATTTTAGACCGTGAAGGGAACAGCCCCTGATAAGTTGCCGTTTCTGCCGAAAACCCTGTGCTTTTGCGACTCGGTGCCTCCGCGTTAAAAATCACCCCACCATTCCCCTTTTCGCCGATTACGCCGTTCGGGCGATAAAAATGGTATAATGTCCCGTTCAAGGTAAGGAATAAGGACAAGTAAGGAGAAACGAGCGTTATGAAGAAGTTCCTCAGTGCGAACGAGGCGGTTGCCCATGCGGCGGCGCAGGCGGGTTGCGTGGTGGCGTCGGCCTATCCGGGCACGCCCTCGACGGAGATCCTCGAGAACATTGCGAAGTTCAAGGACACCGTGCGGTGCGAGTGGGCGGTGAACGAGAAGGTTGCGATGGAGACGGCAATCGGGGCCTCGATGGCGGGTGCGCGCGCCCTCACGGCGATGAAGCACGTCGGTCTCAACGTGGCGATGGACCCCCTGATGACCTTCACCTACGTCGGTGCGACGGGCGGCATGGTCATCATCTCGGCGGACGACCCCGGCATGCACTCCTCGCAGAACGAGCAGGACAACCGCAACCTGGCGAAGTTCGCCCGTGCGCCGCTCTTCGAGCCGTCCGACAGCCAGGAGGCCTACGACATGGTGCGTGCGGCGTTCGAGATTTCCGAGGAGTTCCAGGTTCCGGCCATCATCCGCCTGACCACGCGCACGAGCCATTCCGCGTCACTTGTGGATCTCGGGGACTTCGATCCGAAGCCGCACGAACTCATCCCCTACGTGAAGAACATCCGCAAGACGATCCCCGTGCCGATGTTCGCGCGCGGACACCGCCTTGCCGCGCAGGAGCGGACGCTTGCGATGGAGAAGGCCGCGTGTGAGTCGAAGCTGAACCGCGTCATTCCCGGCAAGAAGGAACTTGGCATCATCACCTCGGCGGTCGCCTTCCAGTATGTGCGCGAAATCTTCCCGGAATACACGATTCTGAAACTCGGCTGGACGAATCCGCTCCCGAAGGGATTGGTCAAGGACTTCGCGAAGTCGGTTGACCGTCTGCTCGTCGTCGAGGAACTCGATCCGTTCCTTGAGGATCAGGTGAAGGCGCTCGGGCTGAAGGTCGTCGAGCACAAGACGGAACTCAACATGCTCGAACTCAACGCCGACCGTCTGCAGAACCTGCGGCACGAACTTCTCGGAGACGTGCCCAAAGCGAAGGCGGGACAGCCCGACCCGGCGCTGCCGACGCGTCCGCCCGTGCTGTGCGCGGGGTGCGGTCACCGCGGCGTCTTCTACGTGCTGTCGAAGCTGAAGGCGACGGTGACGGGCGACATCGGGTGCTACACGCTCGGGGCGTTTCCTCCGCTCAGCGCGATGGACTCGACGATTTGCATGGGAGCCTCGATCGGCAACGCGGCGGGCATGCGCAAGGCGGGGCTGAAGGGGCGCATCTGCGCGGTTCTGGGCGATTCGACCTTCTTCCACAGCGGCATGACGGGCATTCTCTCCGCCCTTTACAACGGTACGCCCGTGACGACGGTCGTGCTCGACAACCGCATCACGGCAATGACGGGTCACCAGGACAACCCCGGCACGGGCAAGACCCTCACGGGCGACCCCGCGCCCGTCACCGAGATCGGCGACATCGCGAAGGCGATGGGCTACAAGAAGGTCGTGAAGGTCTCGGCGGACGACCTGGCGGAACTCGAGAAGGTGCTGAAGGACGCGATGGACGGCGACGAAGGTGCGCTCATCATCGCCTACGCGCCGTGCCGAATCGCGGCGAAACTGACGAAGGAAGGCCTCTGCGAAGTCGATTCCGAGAAGTGCCGCGCCTGCGGGGCGTGCTTCAAGATGGGGTGTCCCGCGATGACGCGCGGCGTGGAGTTGCGGCCGGGCGCGTTCCAGATGGTGATCGACCCGAATCTCTGCGCGGGCTGCAAGCAGTGCGGCCAGGTCTGCAAGTTCGGCGCCATCAAGCGCGTGCGGTAAGGCGTAAGGCGAGGCGACGACGGAATGAACAAGGTGATCCTCAAGCCCGGACGCGAACGCTCCCTCAAGCGGCGGCATCCGTGGATCTTCTCCGGTGCGATTGCGGAAGGCGCGGCGGAATCGGGCGAGACGGTGGAAGTCTGCGCGGCGAACGGCGAGACGCTCGGCTACGGGAGTTTCTCGCCCCTTTCGCAGATTCGCGTGCGGATGCTCTCCTTCGACGCGAAGACCGTGCCGGACGCGGCGTTTGTCGCGGCACGGGTCGAGGCGTCGGTGGCGCGGCGGGCGGACTTCTTCGCGGCGGGTGCAACGAACGCCCTGCGGCTCGTCAACGCCGAAAGCGACGCGCTGCCGGGAGTGGTCGCCGATTATTACGCGGGATGGGTCGTCTGCCAGTTCACGAGTGCGGGCGCGGAATACTGGAAGGCGACAATCGCCGAAGCCCTGATGAAATGCGCCCCGAACTGCGCGGGCGTGTGCGAACGCCGCGACGTGGACGTGCGGCGGAAGGAGGGGCTCGCGGCGGAGGGCTTCGCCGTGCTGGCGGGCGCAGAACCGCCCGAACTCATCGAAATCACGGAAGGTCCCGTCAAATACCTCGTAGACGTCCGGAAGGGACACAAGACGGGCTTCTACCTCGACCAGCGCGAGGCGCGGCAGACGGTCGGTTCGTTCGCGAAGGGTGCGGACGTGCTGAACTGCTTCTCCTACACGGGCGGCTTCGGTCTCTACGCGCGGGCGAACGGTGCAGCCTCGGTCACGCAGGTTGACATTTCCCATGACGCGCTCGAACTCGCCAGGCGAAACGCGGCACTTCTGCCGCGTGACGAGACAAGGATGGACTACGTTGAGGCGGACGTGTTCAAGTATCTGCGCACGTGCCGCGACAGCGGCAAGCGGTTCGACTTGATTGTGCTCGACCCGCCGAAGTTCGCGGAATCCCGTTCGCAGGTAATGAAGGCGGCGCGAGGCTACAAGGACATCAACCTCCTCGCGATGAAACTCCTCAAGCCGAACGGCATCCTCGCCACCTTCTCCTGTTCGGGTGCGATGACGACGGAACTCTTCGACAAGATTCTCGCCGAGGCCGCCGAGGACGCGGGGCGCGACTTCCAGATAATCGCCCGAACGCGGCAGGGCGCAGATCACCCCGTGGCGCTCGCCTTCCCAGAGGGACTCTACCTCAAGGGTGTCATTCTTCGCGCAACTGGGACAGATTGTCCCGCTTGACGCAACAAAAGGTCAGAACGGGCGGCTTTCGGGGCGGTGGCATACGCCCTGCTCATTCGTCTTGTGTGGAGCGAACCTCCACGAAGGAGAATAGAGTATGAATGCAAGTTATGAACCACCGGAAGACAATGAGAAGTGCCTTGAGAAGTATGGCACGGACTTGACCGCCCTTGCGCGTGCGGGCAAGCTCGATCCCGTCATCGGTCGTGATACCGAGATTCGGGACGTGATTCGCATCTTGTCACGCAAGACGAAGAACAACCCCGTGCTGATCGGCGAACCGGGCGTGGGCAAGACGGCCATCGTCGAGGGGCTCGCCCAGCGAATCAACCGCGGCGACGTGCCGGAAGGACTGAAAGACCGCACGGTCTTCTCGCTCGACATGACCGCGCTGATGGCGGGCGCGATGTATCGCGGACAGTTCGAGGAGCGCCTGAAAGCCGTCCTTAAGAAGATTAAGGAGTCGGAGGGCAAGATCATCCTCTTCATCGACGAGATCCACACCATCGTGGGCGCGGGCAAGACGGAAGGCTCGTCCGATGCGGGCAATATGCTCAAGCCGATGCTGGCGCGCGGCGAACTGCACTGCGTGGGTGCGACGACCCTTGACGAATACCGCAAGTATATGGAGAAGGACGCGGCGCTTGAGCGGCGCTTCCAGCCAGTCATGGTCGAGCCGCCCTCCGAGGAGGATGCCATTTCGATTCTGCGCGGCATCAAGGAACGCTTCGAGAAATACCACAACGTGCACATCCGCGACGAAGCCCTCGTGAGCGCGGTCGTGCTGTCGTCGCGCTACATCCAGGATCGTTTCCTGCCCGACAAGGCAATCGACCTTCTGGACGAGGCGTGTGCGCGAATCCGCACGGAGATGGATTCGTGCCCGCAGGAACTCGACGAGATTTCGCGGCACGTGCGGCGGCTTGAGATTGAGGAAATCGCCCTGAAGAAGGAAAAGGACGACGCCTCGAAGAAGCGGCTTGTCGAACTGCAGGGCGAGTTGAAGGACTTGAAGGCGAAGTCCGACAAGATGACCGCGCAGTGGAACGAGGAAAAGGGTGCGCTTGAGGACGTGCGCCGCGTGCGCAACCGCCTGGAGGAGGAGAAGAACCGCTACGAGATGGCTCTGACGCGGGGCGACAACGAGACGGCGGCACGGCTGAAATACGGCGTGATTCCCGAACTCGAGAAGAAACTGAAACAGCACGAGGAAGACCTGCGGGCGAAATCCGACGGTGCGTTGCTACGCGAGGAGGTGACGGCGGACGAGATTGCCGAGGTCGTGTCGCGCTGGAGCGGCATTCCCGTGACGAAGCTGATGGAGGGCGAGCGCGAGAAACTCGTGCGGCTGGCGGACATCCTTCACGAGCGCGTCATCGGACAGGAGAAGGCCGTCGATGCGGTGGCGGACGCCGTGCTGAGGTCGCGGGCGGGAATCAAGAACCGTCAGCGTCCGATCGGGGCGTTCCTCTTCCTCGGCCCGACGGGTGTGGGCAAGACGGAACTCGCGAAGGCCCTCGCGGCGGAACTGTTCGACGACGAGAACGCGATGGTCAGGCTCGACATGTCCGAATACATGGAGAAGTTCGCCGTCTCGCGGCTCGTCGGCGCACCGCCTGGCTACGTCGGCTTCGAGGAGGGCGGGCAGTTGACGGAGGCCGTGCGGCGCAAACAGTTCTCGGTCGTGCTGCTTGACGAAATCGAGAAGGCGCACCCGGACGTCTTCAACCTGCTCCTGCAGGTGATGGACGACGGACGGCTGACCGACAGTCACGGGCGCACGGTGTCCTTCAAGAACACCGTCATCATCATGACCTCAAATGCGCCGCGTGAGACGCTGAAGGACTTGTTCAGACCCGAGTTCCTCAACCGTCTGGACGAGATTCTGGAGTTCTCGCCGCTGTCGCAGGCGCAGATTCGCGAGATTGTGAAACTGCAGCTCAAGGACTTCGAGAAGCGGCTCGCCGAGCAGGAACTCACGCTCGACGTGGACGCGAAGGCGCTCGAGGTGCTTGCGAAGGACGGCTACGACCCCGCCTA
>CAVFWY010000004.1:0-33793 GCA_963626175.1 Gemmiger sp. | reverse complement strand
ACGCCCGCTTCTTCAAGAGCGCGAAGGACGTGCCGACACAGGCCCTTTCGATGGGGGTCGGGACGATTTGCGAGGCGAAGAAGGTCATTCTGCTCGCGTTCGGGAAGAACAAGGCGAACGCCGTCGCCGGATGCGTCGAGGGCGGCATGAGCCAGTTCTGCACGGCTTCGGCCCTTCAGGCGCACAATGACGCGTGGATTTTCTGCGACGAGGCGGCGGCGGCGAAACTGAAACTCGCCAAATACTACAACTGGCGCAGCGGCGTCAAACTCGGACTATGAACGAAGAAGACTATTTCACCAGCTTTCACTGCGCCAATTGCCATACGGCGATCGAAGCGTCGCCCGACATGATCGGCACGGAAGCCGAATGCCCCGCGTGCGGGGCTAGGTTCACCGTGCCGGACAACCGTCGGAACGACGGCGTCACGCGCCATGCCGCAGACGAAAACGACCCCAACTTCCTCCGCGCCGCAAAAAGCCGGACGATTCGGATCGAACTGGGAGACGACCTGTGAGCGCGCGCCGACGGAAGAAAAAGCCACACGGACACGCGCGGCGGACTTCGCTCGCGATCGGAATCGTTCTCCTGATTCTTTCCGTCGCCTATTCTTCCGTCGCCGTCTGGTTCGTGCATCATCCGCGCGAGTGGCTTGACCGCCAGTGTGCGGAAATGCCCGCCTTCCTCGCGACCTCCCTGCTCACCGTCGGCAACTCGGTCGGCGACATCACCGATTCGCTGGACTGGACGGGCTCCGACGTCGTCTACGAATACGACGAAGAAGCCCCGTCGGGCAAGGTTCTCTTCGCGGGCGAGCCTCGTTACGTCGGCGCTCCCGCCCCGAACGACATCATCGTTCTGGATCGCGGCGAATTCAAAATCGGATGGTCACCCAAATTGAGGCATCCCGTCTGGTGCGCCTATCACGTCGTTCGTGACGCACGGTATCCTTCGGGGAAACGCCCGAACTTCAACCGCGACCGAACGGTGTCTTCCGCCCCGTTGCCCTCGGCCTATGCCCGTTCGGGCTACGACCGCGGCCACATGGTGCCGAACTATGCGATCGTCACGCGCTACGGAGAGGAGGAACAGCGAAAGACGTTCCTCATGAGCAACATCGCGCCGCAGACGCCGGCGCTCAACCGCGGCGTCTGGCGCAATCTCGAACACCGGATTGCCGACCTCTGGACGGCGAAATACGGCGAAATCTGGGTCATCGTCGGGTGCATTTCGCCACGCGGGAACTTCGAGACCGTTTCCGGCACCGACATTGACGTCCCCGAAAAGTTCTACCAGCTCGTCGTTGCGCAGGAAGGCCTGAACATCCGCGCCTTCGCCGTTCTCCTCGAACAGACCGCTCCCTGGAACACCTACGCGGCGCGCCATCTCGTCACTATCGACGAACTTGAAGAACTTTCGGGATTGGATTTTCTTCCCGACCTGCCGTCCTTCATCCAAACGCCGCTCGAGGCGGAATTGCCCACGCGGCTTTGGCCGATTCGGCTGCAGGACGTTCTCCGGCAACTTCTCCTGCGCTATTCGCGGCAATAAGACCTTACAGCCGGATTCTCCCCGATTCCAGCTCTTCGCGATAGCACGCGACCGTCCGCCGAACGCCATCTTCGAGGGAAATCGCAGGCTTCCAGCCAAGCGAGCGGATAAGCGTCGTATCGCACAACTTGCGCGGCGTTCCATCCGGCTTTGAGGCATCCCACGAAATCTCAGCGGGACACCCCGTCGCCGCCTTGACCGTCTCGGCAAGCTTGCGGATGCTGACTTCCTCACCCGAACCGACGTTCACCAGGTCCGGGGGATTCTCGAGGTTCAGCATGAACACGCACGCCTCGGCAAGGTCATCCACGTGAAGGAACTCGCGAAGGGGCGAGCCCGACCCCCAGAGCGGAACAGTCGCATCTCCGTTGACCCGTGCCGTCTCGAACTTGCGGATCATCGTCGGCAGGACGTGCCCGCCAACGATGTCATAGTTGTCGCCCGGGCCGTAGAGGTTCGTCGGCATAAGGGAATGATAGAGAAAGCCCTTGTCGCGGCGAAGGAATTCGCACAGCTTCAGCCCCGCGATCTTCGCGAGCGCGTAGCCTTCGTTCGTCTTTTCGAGTGCCGAAGTCAGGAGGGCTGATTCGGGGATGGGCTGAGGAGCCATGCGCGGATAGATGCAGGTCGAGCCGAGGAATAGCAGACGCTTCACGCCCGCTTCCGCCGCCGCCTGAACCGTGTTCATCGCAATCAGAATGTTCTGATAAAGAAAGTCCGCATTGGCGGCCGAATTGGCCCCGATGCCCCCGACCTTCGCCGCCGCGATGACGGCGACATCGGGCCGCTCGGCCTCGTAAAAGGCCTTCACCGCCGCCGGGTTCATGAGGTCGAGGTCGGCGTGAGTCCGCGTCACGACATTGCCGAATCCGTGCCGTTCAAGCGCACGGCAAACCGCCGAGCCGACCATTCCCCGATGTCCGGCGACGTAAATCCTATCCGTTGTCTTCATCTACCGCCTCCTCAGTCGGCAATCTGAATCTTGCCCCCGGCCGCGACGATGGCGGCTTCCTGCTCGGCAACCTTTAGGTCGGCGTCAACCATCATCTCGACAAGTCCGCGAAACGTCACCTTCGGCTCCCAGCCGAGCTCGCGCTTCGCCTTCGCCGGATTACCGAGCAACTGCTCGACCTCCGAAGGACGGTCGTAGCGCGTGTCGTGCTCGACGTATTCCTGCCAGTCAAGTCCGACGCGGGAAAACGCCGCCTCGAGAAACTCCTTGACCGAATGCATCTCGCCCGTCGCCAGGACGAAATCGTCCGGACGCTCGTGCTGAAGGATGCGCCACATGCCTTCGACATAGTCCCCGGCAAAGCCCCAGTCGCGCAAGGCATTGACGTTGCCCATGTAGAGCCGCTTCTGAAGCCCCATCTTGATGCGGGCGACGGCCATCGTGATCTTCCGCGTCACGAACGTCGGCCCGCGGCGGGGCGATTCGTGATTGAAGAGGATGCCGTTCGAGGCGAACATTCCGTAGGCCTCGCGATAATTCTTCACCGCCCAAAAGGAGTAGAGCTTCGCCACGGCATACGGCGAGCGCGGATAAAACGGCGTCGTCTCGGACTGCGGCACTTCCTGAACCTTTCCGTACAATTCGGACGTGGAAGCCTGGTAGAAGCGGACATCCCGACCGATGCCCGATTCGCGCACCGCCTCAAGCAAGCGCATCGTTCCCATTGCGTCGATATCCCCCGTGTTGGCGGGCATGTCGAACGAAACGCGCACGTGGCTCTGCGCGGCAAGATTGTAGATCTCGTCAGGACGGATGTCGTAGCAGAGCTGGGTCAGACGGCCGGCATCGCACATATCGCCGTAGTGAAGGAACATCTTCACGCCGTTCACGTGAGGATCCTGATAGAGATGGTCGATGCGCTGCGTGTTGAAGCTCGACGAACGGCGGATGATGCCATGGACTTCATAGCCCTTGTCCAAGAGAAATTCCGTCAGATAACTGCCGTCCTGACCCGTAATCCCCGTGATGAGTGCCTTCTTTGCCATCTTATGTCTTCCCTTTTTTTGTTTTGCAAATCAGTCTTTGACAATCCGGTCGACCCGCGAACCCAGCGAACAGACGATGTCGTAGGCGTGAGTTCCCTTCAGCATCGCCCAGTCGTCCGGCGTGATGGAGCAGTCGCCCTCGCGGCCGAGACAGATTACGTCGTCTCCCGGTCGGACATCGGGAACTCCCGAAACGTCCACGGTCGTGTAGTCCATCGAGATCCGCCCGATGACGGGACAATACCGACCGCCGACAATCACCTGCCCGCGATTGGAAAGCGCGAGCGGCAAGCCGTCCGCATAGCCGGCTGAAATCGTCGCGACCTTCGTCGGTTCGCGCAAACACCAGGTTCGCCCGTAGCCGAGCGTCGTCCCCGCAGGCAAGTTCCGAACCTGGGCGACCCGCGTCCGCAGGGTCAGCACGGGTTCGACCTGAAGAGCCTTTCGTCCGTTCGGATCGAAACTGCCGTGCAGGTTGATGCCCGTGCGCACCATCGTGAACGGCGGCAGAGCCGTCTCGGGAAAGTTGTTGACGGCATCGCTCGCGGCAATATGGACAAAACGGAAGTCAAACCCCTCGCGGTGCGCATCCGCGACAATCGACTTGAACACCTCGATCTGCCGATGCGTAAACGGATCGCGCGGCTCATACGCCATCGGGCAATGCGAAAAGACGCCCTCGCAATCGAGATTCGGCAACTTCTCCACTTCGCGAATCACCGCAAGGGCATCCTCCGCAAGAATGCCGAGCCGCCCCATTCCCGTGTCGATCTTGAAATGGACTTTCGCCGTCTTGCCAAGGCGCACGGCTGCGGCGGAAATCGCCTTCGCCTCATCCAGATCAACCACCGGCAGAATGACGTCCGCCGCGACCATCGCCTCGATTTCGTCCGGCAGGACGGACGAAAGGAGTTGGACGCGCTTGCCGAACTTCCCCGCCAACTGCAAAGCCTCGAACGGCTCCGCGACGCCGAAACCTGCGCAGTCGGTATCGGCGAGCGCCTTCGCATAGGCCTCAACGCCGAGTCCATAGGCATTCGCCTTGAGAATGCACAACACGGATGCCGGCCGCACGTGCGCGGCGATTCTCTCGTAGTTCCTCACAAGCGCCGAAAGATTCACCTCGACCCGGACGCGCCGTTTCAGCCTGGACTGCTCATTCATTCCGCATCGTCCCTTTCTCACCACACGAGAGCCGAGAGCGCATCCGCGAGCAAATCCCGCGCCTTGTCATCGCGTTCCTTCGACGTCGCCGAACCGAGGACGACTACAATCGCCCGCGTTCCCTTGCGCGTCCCCGTCAGGACGAGCGAACTTCCGCCTGCGTCGATGTAGCCCGTCTTCAGCCCGTCGACGGCTTCCGAACCGTCGGGATTGATGACCTTCAGCTTGTCCTTCACCATCACGTTGTTGTGATTCACCCGCTTGAACGGCTGCCCGTTCGGGAGCCGGATGTCGCACACCTTGACGGAGGTGTATTTCAGAATCTCGGGATGTTCCGCAATCAGGGCGCGGGCGAGTTTCACGAGGTCGCGGCAAGTCGAGGTGTTGAACTTGCGCTCTTTCGTCCAGGCGGGAGGGGGGAGACCGTTCGGGTTGTAGTAGTTCGTCCGCGTCATTCCGAGCGAGCGCGCCTTCGCGTTCATCCGGGCGACGAACGCCTCCGTCGAACCCGCGCACTTCTCCGCGAGGAAAATCGCCGCGTCGTTCGCACTCTGGACGAGCAGGGCAAGCAGGAGTTGGTCAACCGTCATCGACTCGCCCGCCTTCAGGCCGATGCAACTCGGCTGGCGGAGATGGCGGTCGAGTTTCGACCGCTCGGGCGAAGCCGTCACCTTGTCCGACAGCGAAAGCCTCCCCGCAGTGACGTCGTCCAGAACGAGGAAGGCCGTCATCAGTTTCGTCACGCTCGCGGGATACGCCTCCGCATCGGCATTGTCCTCGAAGAGAACCCTGCCCGTCTCGGCGGCGACGGAAATCGCCCCGACATAGGGAGAACGGCGATGGGCGGCCTGCAGCGAAGCCTGCCTTGTCGCGGCGGGGCGCGAAACCGCCACCGCGTCAAGTGCCGCGCAACCGAGCGCGAGCGACAGGACTAGCGCAGACCGCAACATCGCCCTTACTTGACGGTGCGCCGCGTCGCCTTGCAGAGCGCCTTCCACAGGGTTGGCGCGTCCTTCGCCGCGAGGGCGAGATCGAGGTTTTCCTTCTTCATGAACGCCTGTGCAATGCCCGCCATCAGACGCAGATAGAAGGCCGAGACGGCCACGGGGATGGCCGAGAGGAACACGACGTGAACCTTGTCACCGCTCCAGTCGATCCCCTTCTTCGAGACGCCCATCGCCAGGGTCAGCCCGCCGCCCTCGACGCCGCGCACGTGCGGGAACGCAATCCCGCCTTCCATCGCGGTTGACAGCACGCTCTCGCGCTCGAGCGCCGCGCTCACGAGCTTGTCGGCGTTAAGGATGAAATGCCCCTTCTCCATCGCCGACGCGAGCGCGGCAATCGCCTCCTCGGGCGTCTTGGCGTCGAGATCCGCAATCATCAGGCTTTCCGCGCTGAAACGCGAGATACCCGTCTTCGGATCGTCGCGGTCGGACTTCTCGGCGACGTTCCGCGCCGCATCATCCTCGTCGGCGAAGAGAATCCGACCGCAGCTCGAGCAGGTCACCAGATGCTGCGCCAGCCGAACCTGCTGAGCCTGCGCAATCGGCACCTGCATGCCGCACGCGGCGCAGCAGCCGTTCGACATCGCCGTCATCACCACGTGGCTCTTCTTGTAGAGTCGGCCGTAAAGCCCCGCAACCTGAGGCTCCAACTTGTCCTGGATCTCGGCAATCGACTCGTTCAGCGCATCAAGGTGAGTGCCGTCGCCCGTCTGATGATGTTCATCTCGCGTGAGAACGAGTTCCTGAAGTTGCCTCAGGATGTTAATTTGACTCTTCATTTTCCCTTACCTGCCTTTCCTTCCGTATAGAGGCGGATCTTATCAATCGTTTCCGCCGAAAGAATGTGTTCCATCAAGCAGGCGTCCTTGTCCGCGTGCGGACGGCTGACGCCCAGCTTCATCAAAAATTCGCGCAAAAGCGTATGCCGCCCGAGGACGGACTTCGCCACGCGCCGCCCCTTGTCGGTGAGACCGATGCCCGCATACGGCTCGTGAGTCGCGAGCCCCAGTTTCTTCAGTTCCCGAATGGCCTTCACGACCGACGGCATCGTCACGCCGAGCGATTTCGCGACGTCGCGAACCTGCGCCTCGTGCCCTTCCTGGACGAAAAGGTAAATGGTTTCGACGTAATCCTCAAGACTTTGTGTCATGCAAAATCACTTTCCGAACGGACTCGTCTTCTTCATCAGGTAGGCGAACTTCACCGCCTCGATCGCGTCCTCAAGCGCGAGCGGGAACGGGGCCGCCGTCCTTACGGTATCGTAGACGTGCTTCCAAAAGGCGGAAATGCCATACATCGACCCCTTCGGAAGCGTGACGGGGATCTCCGCAATCGGGAATTGCTCGTGAAGATCCTTGATTTCGGGCGTCCGCACGGAAGAGCGGCGGCGCGGAAACCGATAGGCGGGATCGACAATCTTCAGCACGCCCTGCGTCGCGCCGTCGTTCACCTTGAACACGCCGCGCTCCGCACGGATCACGAAGGAGGGCTGATGCTCGCCCGGGAGCGAGCCGCCGTTGAACTCGATGTCCGCCGAGATGCGCATGCGCGTCTTAAGGTTGACGTGCGCATAGTCCTCGGCATCGCCCACCGATGCGATCCGCTTCAGTTCGCTCCACATCTGAATCGGCGGAAACGGCAGTAGCTTCAGCACCTGAAGCATGAGGTCGGGCATCGCGTAATACGCCGCGCCGCCGCCGAGCCGCTTCACCGTCTGCCAGTCGTCGCGGCGGACGAAATCCTCCTTGCGGACGAGAATCTGATGGATTTCGCCGAGGCGGGGGTCGGTCATTTCCTGCTTCGCGAGAAGGAAGTCCGGCGCAAAGAGCCCGCGTTGCATCACAATCAGCCTGTTCTTCGCCTTCATCGCCGCGCCGCGCAGAAGCTGGGCATCGTCCAGTGTCAGCGCGAGAGGCGACTCGATCAGCGTCCAGAACCCCTTCTTGAGCGCGGCAATCGCGTGTGTGACATGGTCGGTCGAGCATGTCGCAATGTCGATGAGGTCGATGTCGCGCTCGTCAAGGAGATCCTCGTAGCGCCTGAACATCCGGCAGTCCGGGAAATCCGCGGCGATGATGTCGCGGCGTTCCTTGATGAGGTCGCAGGCCGCCACAACCCTGAAGAGGGAAGGATGCGCCTTGAACACGGGGTAGTGGTCGGCGAACATCGCCCGGCCAAGGCCGAAGAGGGCGACGCGAACGGGGGGGCGTTGGTATTCGGTAGTCATTTCTTCACCATCTCCGTTATGACAGAAAGAAACTGGGCGACATCGGTAAACTGCCGGTAGACACTCGCGAAACGGACATAGGCCACCTCGTCCACGGTCAGCAGTTCGGCCATGACCAGTTCCGCAATCCGGTCAACCGAGACTTCCTCCCGACCGAGTTTCGACACGACTCCGTCGACCATCGCCCGGATCTGCTCGTCGCTCACGGGACGCTTCCCGCAGGCGCGGCGAATCGCCCGCGCAACCTTCATTCGGTCGAACGGCTGGCGCGAACCATCCCGCTTGACGACGAGAACGTCGTCGAACTCGAACTCTTCGTATGTCGTGAACCGCGTTCCGCACGACACGCACTCGCGGCGGCGGCGAATCGCCGCGCCATCGCGCACCGTGCGCGAATCCAGTACCTTGTCGTCGTCAATTCCGCATCGGGGACACTTCATTTTGATTTTCCGTTCGGACACATCGTGCAATGGCGGCAGTCGAGATTGATCGGCAGCGGAGCCGCCGCCCCGTTCCGCCGCGCCCGCCACTCGCCCATCCGGTTGATGAAGGCCAGCAGAAGCCCCAAGACGATGAAACCGCCCGCCGGCAAGATGGCAAGCGTCACCGGACCGGGATTCAGGTTCTTGAACGCCAAATCGCCCCAGACCGTCAGCGTCCCCGCGCCCACGATCTCGCGCACGGACGCAATCAGCGACAGCGACAGCACGAACCCAAGTCCGCTCCCCAGCCCGTCCGCAAGCGATGCGAGCACGCCGTTCTTGCTCGCGAAAGCCTCCGCCCGCCCGAGGATGATGCAGTTGACGACGATGAGCGGAATGAAAATCCCGAGCGACGCGGAAAGTTCCGGCAGATACGCCTGCATCAGGAGGTCGATCGTCGTCACGAACGCCGCGATGATGACGATGTAGCACGGAATGTGCACGGCATCCGGAATCACCTTCCGCAAGGCGGAGACAAGCCCGTTCGAGCACACGAGCACGAAAGTCGCCGCCAAGCCCATCCCTATCGCGTTCTCAAGGCTCGTCGTCACCGCAAGGGTCGGACAGAGTCCCAGAACAAGACGAAAGGTCGGGTTGTTCTTGAACATGCCGAACCACAATGTCTGCCATATCTTCATTCGGCGCATATTATACTGAATAACGGGATTTTCGTCAATTACCCCCGCATCCTCGTCCTCGGCGGGTCCGACCTGTCGGAGAGACGGCGGCGAACGCGGCGGAGATGGCGTTCGAAGTCGCCGTCATTGATGAAATCCGCGAGAAAATACTGTTCAAAGACGGGGACCGTGCAGGAATAGAATCCGACGGCCTTCTGAAACTGCGCCAACAGGCGCGGCGGAAGCACCATGTATCCGACGCGGATGGAAGGCGCAATCGTCTTGCTGAACGTGTTCACATAAATCACGCGCCCTTCCGAATCCATCGAGAAAAGGGTTTCCTCACCGCGCCGAGCAAACTCGGAGTCGAAATCATCCTCGATGAGAAATCCGCCGCGCCGCGCCGCCCAGCGCACGTATTCGTGACGCTTGGAGGCATCGGCCGTCACGCCGCTCGGATAGCTCCGATAGGGGGTTACGTGCAGAACTTGCGCCGCAGTGCGGTTGAGTTCCGCGCTCAAGACGCCATGCGGCCCCAGACGCAAACGGTCGAAGACGACGCCGTGCGCGGCATAAACGTCACCGATTTTCTCATAGGACGGATCTTCCACGGCAAAACGCCGCCCCGCGAACGTCTGGGCAAGCAGTCCGTAGAGATATTCCGCTCCCGAACCGACGATGATTTGCGAAGGCTTCACGCGCATTCCCTTCGCCCGGTTGAGATAGGCGGCAATGGCCTCGCGCAATTCGGCCGTCCCCGCATTCGGCGACTTGATGAGAATGCGCTCTCCGTAGCGGACAATCACACTGCGCATCTTCCGCGTTGCCGTCGAGAACGGAAACTTCACGGGAAGCCGATGAAGATTCGGCTTCGGCGAAAGGCGGCGGTTTGCGGACGAAGCGGGCAAGTCACACGCGATGGAGTCGCCGTCTCCCTCGCGATACGCGGCGAAATAACCGCTCCGTTCGCGCGCCTCGGCATATCCCTCGTCGCAAAGCAGGGCATAGGCGTGTTCAACCGTAATCACGCCCACACCTTCGCTTTCCGCAAGCGACCGCTTGGAGGGCAGGCGCGAGCCGAAGGCAAACGCCCCGCCGACGATGGCCTCGCGCAGGCGGCGATAGATGCGCTGATAGGCTACTGGCGCGGCAGAACCCAACTCAGACTCCGGTTCTCCTCGCGCAGGATCTCGTTCGCCGCGTCCTGCACGTCGGCGGCCGACACGGCGGCGATGCCCTCAACCTGCTCGCTCGGCAGGACAAGCCGTCCGAACGAACTCATCGTCGCACCGTAGAAGAACAGTTTCGAAGTCACCTTCTCGTGTGACAGACGGAAGTTCCCGACGAGAAACTCCTTCACCCGCTTCAGTTCGGCGGCGGAAACGCGCTTCTCGCGAATGCGGCGCAATTCGCGGTCGATTGTCGCGAGCGCCTTCGTGGTCTTGGTGCGGTCGAGACCCGCCGCCACGGTGAACATTCCCGCATCCGAAAAGAACTGCATCCGGGACGAGACATCGTAGCTGAGACCGCGTTTCTCGCGCACCTCCTGAAAGAGGCGACTGGACATTCCGCGCCCGAGGATCGCGTCCATCACCGTCGCGGCATACTTGCGAGGGTCGCGGATGCCAAACGTGCGATATCCGAGCGCCAACTGAGCCTGGTTGATTTCCTTCGAAACGGAAGTCTCGGCGATCGGCGGCAGCGCGAAATCGACGGGGAGAGCCGATGGCGGCGGAAGTGCGCCCGCCCGGAGCCGTCCCAGCGTCCGCACCAGGACATTGTGCGCGGCGGCTTCATCGAAGCGTCCCGCGACGACAGCCACCGTATTGGACGGAAGATAGTGCGAGCGGATGTATTTCCTCAAGTCGGCCGGCTTCAGCGGTGTCAGGGTCTCGGCTGACCCGGCGACGGGAGCCCCGATCGGGTTGGACGGGAAGAGCGACCGCTGCAGGTTTTCCATCGCCACGGCATCCGGCTCGTCCGCATACATGCGGATTTCCTCAATCACGACCCTTTTCTCGCGTTCAAACTCGTCGGCGGGAATCAGCGCGTGAAGATACATGTCGGAAATGATCTCCACCGCCTCTTTCAGATATTCGTCGGGGAGATGCGCGTAATAGCACGTCGCCTCCTCGCCCGTGAAGGCGTTGAAGTTTCCGCCGCGTCCCTCGATCGCCCGCGTGATGTCGATGGGGCGGCGAGTCGGGGTCCCCTTGAAGAGCATATGCTCGATGAAATGGGAGATTCCCGCGAGTTTCGCCGGCTCATGACGCGAACCGGACGAGACGAAAAGCCCGAATGCGACGGATTCCGCCTCGCAGGGAACGTAAACGACGCGAAGGCCGTTCGTCAGCGTTTCACAATGCGGCGACATTCATCTCCTTCAGTGTCGTGCGACCGTCATAAAGGGCCTTGCCCACGATGGCCGCCCGCAGATTCGGGCGTTCGAGTGCCTTCAGGTTCACGATGTCGAACGGCGAACTCACGCCGCCCGAAGCCGTAATCGCGCAGGTCGGCGCGGCGTCGCAAATCGCCGCCATCTGCGTCAGGTTGGGCCCGCCCAGCATGCCGTCCGTCGCCGTATCGGTGTAGACAATCGACTTCACGCCCGCGCGGGCGACGGCAACGGCGAGTTCCGTCGCCTTCACAGCCGTCGTCTCGACCCAGCCCCGCGTCTGCACAAAGCCGTTTCGCGCATCGATTCCCACGGCAATGCGGTCGCCGTAGAGTTCAACCGCCTCGGAAAGGAAGGCCGGGTCTTCCAACGCGGCGGAACCGATAATCGCCCGCGCCGCCCCCGCGTCGAAAACCGCACGAAGCGCGTCGGACGTGCGCAAGCCGCCGCCAACTTCAACGGGCCCGCCAAAGGCCTCGATGATCCGTCGGATGACCTCGGTATGCTTCGGCGTGCCGGCAAAGGCGCCGTCCAGGTCGACGACATGGAGCTCGCTTCCGCCCTGAACGGCCCAATCCCTCGCCTGCGCGGCGGGATCGTCCCCGTAAACGGTGACATCATCGACACGACCCTGACGAAGACGAACGCATTTGCCGTCCTTCAGGTCGATTGCAGGTAAGATAATCATACTAAGTTCAGATGACTCCCTTGGAACTCGGAACGCCCTTTTCGTTCGGGTCGACCGCCTTGGCGGCGCGAAGCGCACGGGCGAAACTCTTGAACAGCCCTTCGCAGACGTGATGCGCCTCATCCCCGTAAATCTGCCGAAGGTGAATGTTCGAACGGCTTTCGACGGATACGGCGCGGAAGAACTCCTCGACGAGTTTCACCTCGAAGTCCCGCACCATCATGTGCTTCATCGCGCACTGCATCACGAGGAACGGACGTCCCCCGAGGTCGAGCGAGGTCTCGCAGAGAGCCTCGTCCATCGGTATGGACGCGAAACCATAGCGGACGATCCCCTTCCGATCGCCCAAAGCCTCGTTCAGAGCCTTTCCCAAAACAAGCCCGACATCCTCGACCGTGTGGTGATAATCAACGTCAAGGTCGCCCTTCGCGGACACCGTCAGGTCGATCAGCGCATGGCGCTTCAACAAGTCGAGCATGTGGTTGAGGAAACCGATTCCCGTATCGACGGTTCCCTCGCCGCTCCCGTCAAGGTTCAGCGAAAGGGAGATTCGGGTCTCCTTCGTGTCGCGGCGGATGGTTGAAGTTCTCATTCCGTTTTCAAGGCTTTCGCCGCGTTAGGACTGGAAGGCCTTCGCCTGCGCGCGGAGGCGTTCGGCGCGGGCGGCCTGACCGAGCTTGTCGAAGCAATCCGCCGCCTTCACCATCGCCTCGGCGCACTCACGGGCGCACTCCTGCTGATTATACATCAGTGCCACGCGGAGATAGGCTTCGCGAAGGGCTTCCTTCAGGGCGTCCGGCGAACCCTTGCCGTTCGCAAGGATGATGTCGCCGCGCATCACGAGCGCCGCCGCCGAAGACGCACGGTCGCCGCTCGACACGGCCTTCTTCAGCGAACTCTCAAGCTGCTCGTTCTTGCCCAGTTTCAGCAGCGTCTGCCAGTAGGCCGCCGCAAGATCGCCGCGATACGCCGCCGAACGGTCTTCCGCGATGATCGACGTGCAGCTCTCGTAGGCCTTCTGTGCCTGACCTGCGGAGAGATAGGCGAGCACGAGGTAGCGTCCCGCGCGCTTGTCCCAGTCGAGCATGCGGTATTCGGAAACGATCTTCGAGAGAATCCCGATCGCACTCGCGCCCTGCCCCTTCTCGACCAGTTCGACCGCCTTGTCGAAGCCCGCCGGCTTCGGAATGTCGAGACTGACGACATCCGCATACGGACGTTCCGCGCTGACATCCGTCTTGCCGTTCTTCGACTTGAAGGTGATCGAGTAGTTCTTGGAGCGCGGTTGCCACCTGATGTCGCCCGAAAGCGTCTCCGTTTCGGTCGTGAGCGTGCCCTGAATGGCCATCAGGGGCGCGGCGAAGAGCGCCGCAAGTCCAAAAGTGATTGCTGTTCTCATTGTTCGTTTCCTTCTGCTTTGTTCTGGTTAGTTTTCTGACGGCGCGGCCGTCGTCGTCCCGGTGGACATCTCGGCCTTTGCCTGGTTGATACAGTTGATGATTTCCGTACGGGACTTCCCGTTCGGGAAAAGGTCGAGATACTGCTGTCCGTAGGTCAGCACGCGCTCGAACTGGTCGCCCCCCATCTTCGTGAAGAGCGGCACGAGCGACGCATAGCTGCGCTCAAGGTTCGCGACCTCGCCCGGCGACATCTTGTCGAGCGGATGCTCGTCGGTGACCCCGTGCGCCTGAATGAAGACCTGGAAGGTCGCCGCCGCGCGTCCGCACGTCTCGCGAGCCTCTTCCTTGAGTCCCATTTCCTCCTCGGCCCTCATGCGGCGGACGAGCACGTCGCCCGACAGGAGGTCAATCTGGTCGCGCTCCCACTGTTCCTTCTTCGCCCAGTAGTTGCGCACCTTCTTGATGGAGGCGATTGCCGCGCCGAAATACTTGTTGCGCAGGACAGCATCCTTTTCGCGCCGCCCCTGCTCGGAGGCGACTTCGACGAGCAGGAAGTGCGCATCCGCCGCAAGCGACAGGCGGGAAAGCTTCGGGTCGTTGAAGAAGAGATCCAGCGCCTCGCGCGCCTCGGCATACGACTTCTGCATGAATGCGCACTTCGCCTCGCCGAGACGCGCCTTGCCGATCGTCGTCCACTGGTTCGTCCCCGCGAGAGCCACCGCCTTCTCGAACGCCTGATTCGCAAGATCCCAGCTCTTCGCCCCCAGGAGGGCTTCGCCGGCGTTCACGAACTGATTGGCCGTGTATTTGCCATCCGTGCGGAGCATTTCCGCGTAGATGTCGGTCCCCTCACGCTTCATGCCCATCTCGATCAGGCTCTTGGCGAGACGCGGCTTCGCGTCCTTCGCCTCGTCCGAATCGGGAAACTTCTTCGAGAGACGGTCAAGGGCGTCCTTCGACTTCTCCAAGTCGTTCAGGGCCGTGTAGAGCGTGCCGAGACGCACGTAGGCGTTCGTGCTGAAAACGCCGTCGGGATAGGACTCCAGATACGCCTCGAACCCGGCTGCCGCGTTCTCGCGGAACTTCGCCACCTTCTCCTCCGGACGGCGAAGGCGACCCCATCCGTCCGCGACGCGGAAAAGCGCAAGTTCGCGCAGGGTTTCGAGATCCTTCGCGTCATCCTTCGGGGTCGCCGGGTCCTTGAGCAGCTTGTCCGCGTCCGCAACCGCGCCGGAGAACTGCTTGATGGCGCGAATGCACTGCGCCGAACCGCGAGTCTCCTCCTTGGCCACCTCTTCGGGGACGTCGTTCGTCAGCGCCGCCTCGAGAATGCGCTGCCCGTCCTTCAGATACAGCTGCGCGAGCTGCATCTTGGCCTGAAGCTGAAGCAGCCCGTTCTTTTCGAGCGGCAGATATTGCTTCAGGTAGTTGATTTCCGCGGCAGGGTCGCCCAACTTTCCGCTGCAGGTGGCGAGACGGGCGAACGACGCCGCATAGTAGGGCGAGTTCGTGTAGTTGGCGTTGATCAGTCCCCAGAACTTCACCGCATCGCCGTAGCGCTCCGCCTTCTCGAACTCGGCCGCCTTCGCCGCCGCCAGCGTCGCCGCGTTCGGATGGTTGCGGTAGTTCGTCACAAAGTCCGTGTAGAGGCGGTCGGCGCGCGCATACTGCTTGCGCTCGAGTTCCTTCGCCGCGAGACGGATGACGGCATTGCCCGCGTCAACCATCAGGACCCTCTGCGCACCCGCGAAACGCTCGGCGAGATAACCCTCCACCGCATCGGCGTTCATGCGGTATTCTTCCTTCTCCGCGTCGGTCTTCGCCTCGACCGTCATGTCGAGATAGCAGTTCGCCACGTTTTCCACGGCGCGGATGGATTCCGCCAGTTCGGGATATTTCGCCAGGACGACGAAATATTCGTCGAGCGCATCCTGATACTGCCCCGCGTTGAACTTGTCGTGGGCGCTTCTGAACTGCCGCTCGCGCGCCTTCGCGAGTTGCTCGGGCGTGATTGTCGTCTTGATCTTCGCCCCGTAGGTCTTCTCGGCGAACTTCCGAATCTGCTCCTGCAGTTCGCCGGCGGGCGGCGCCCACGGACTGGAATCGTATTTCATGAAGACGTTGATCGCCATCTGGAACGCCCCCTTCGACCCGATTCGCTTCGACGTCCGCTTGTCCTTCGGCCCGAACATCAGTGACTTGATGCGCTCGTCGTCGCGCTTCGGCTTCTTCATCTCCACCTGCACCTCGTCCCAGAGAATCTGCGCCTGAAGGTAGAGGCACTCGGGGAGCGGCGAGAGTTTCACGAGATTCAGGCTGCCGTCCGGGTCGTTCGCCATGATCTGCTCGTGCAGATCGACGAGCTGGGGCTTGTATTCCTCGATGATCTCCTCCGCCCGGTCGACGTTGCCGCGCATCTGCTCGATGTGGGCCTTCATCGAAATTGCGCGACCGAAGTAGACCGGTTCGTCATCGCGCCAGAGGAGCTGGTCGGCCAGCTTCTCGGCGGAAGCGAGGGCGGCGGACTTCTTCTTGGCGTCCTTTTCCCCGGCGGCGACCTTGAGGTAGAGTTCCGTCGTCTCGCACATGAGGTTGCACCAGTCGTTGCCGCGATCCTTCATGTTCTTGAGCAGCCCCTCGTAAACCCCGGCGGCCTCGGCATACCGCTTGTCGCTCTTCAGAAGCTGACCATATGTCCAGCTCGCATCGACATAGAACTTGCGGATGTCCTTCGGGGGAGTCTTGAAGGCCGCGAAGAACTCCTTGTAGATCTTCATGCACTCCTCCTTCTGATTACGGGAGAAGTAGTTCATCGCGACTTCGAGACGCGCCGCCCAGTATTTCGACCCCTTGCGGTCGGGAAGCGCGGCGATTCGCTTCTCGGCCTCGGCGAACTTGCCGAGGCTCAGGAGCCCGCGAATCTCCAGGGCGAAGAAACGAGCCTCGCTTTCGGGCCACTTCTTCTTCGTCGCTTCGATGACGGGACCGGCGAAATCCGGATACCCTTCGTTGATGAGGGCTTCGGCATAGGCTATCTCGGCCTCAAGGGCTTCGTTAACCGATTCCGCCTCCTCGGCTTGACCTGTTGACGCGGCGGATTCATCGGCACGAACCGCCAGAAGCGGAGCCAAAAACGCCGTCGCGCAACCGAACATGATTGCTATCTTTGAACTCATGGTTGGAAGTATACTATATCCCCCCCGAAAATGCAAGCGTCAACGGTAATGGAGTTTGCCCATTTTCTGGGTCGGGGACGAATACGACAACGCCGAGTTCCGCGAACGCCTCCTTCTGTTCGGAAAGAATGACGACCTCCTCGTCGATGAACGGGAAGATTCCGTCCACATTCTTCTCAATGCAGAACGTCTTCAGGAAATCGAGATACCTCTCCTTCTCGTCGACAACGGAAGGGAAGCGGTAGAATGCATCCACGTCACGTGAGTTGGCGATGTTTCGCGCCTCGTTGATGTCCGCGCCGAGGATTTCAACGCCGCCCATCTTTCGAAGCGAGGCGACGACGGCACCCGCGTTGACCGTGCCGAGGGAGGTGACGAGGATGCGCTTCATGCCGCCCTCCTGTATGCCTCTAGGTCGACATTACTGCGGTTGAAGACGGCGCGGCGGGCAATTAGCCCCCTCCCCCCCGTATGCGGAAGCGGGGAAGCGGGGTTGCCAGATCTTCGTGCCCACGCCAATGGACGCGGACTGGACGTCGGAAAGAGGGTGAATGAGCGGGCGGGAAGTCATTGAGGCTTGGTTGTGATTCGTCCATCCGGCAACTGCCAGACGATCTTTCCATTCAGGACATAGACATTCGCGATGCCCTTGCGACGGTTCTCTTCTTGCGCCGCCTTGACGGCCGTGCTTGCGATTTTCGTCAGTTTCTCGATCAGATCTGGCATACGTCCCCCTTGAAGGCGTCGAAGCGCTCCTGCGACAACACGGAAAGGCATCCGTTTCCATGCGCAACGAGAGTGATGTCCGATCCGCCATTGTAGTAGAGCATCCAGTGGTCAGCCAAAGACGCATAGACGCAAAGGAAATTCCGCTTGCTGCGCGCGTATCGTCGGCGAACGTCATCGTCGGGCACCGAGTGTCCTCCGTTCTTCACACGCGAAGCGATACGCGCGATGCAAACATCCGATGAATCGACATAGACATAGGCCAGTATGATCTCGTAGCCAAATTGCCGGGCTCGCTTTATCATTTTGACATAGGAAAGTCCCGAAAGCGTCGTCTCAATGGCAAACGACGCGCCACGCGCCATCAACTCGTCAATGCGTCGCAGCGTCTCGCGACCGGCGGCGATTTTGACGGCGTCAAAGTCCAACGGATTGAGTTCACGGGCGATGTCGTCGGGATTGACATAGACAATCCCGACTGTTGGCAGCAGGACTTTTGCAATCGTGCTTTTCCCGCTTCCATTCGCACCGGCAAGAATGAACATCCGCTTCATGCGCAGTATTATATCAAATCTCGTCGCCTTGCGCGGAAACCGACAGAGAGACTTAACGCGATTTGGCGGCGCATTTTCTGGGTCGTGAAAAGACGGACGGCGAGCTACACAAGATCTTGCAGCCTTGCGAAGAGGCGGTGCTTGACGAGTTTCTGCACCCAGTCTTGCGTCAGGTGGTTCGAGACAGGGCGCAAGAAACGCGCCGAGGGCGGAATCGCGCCGACTTCTCGTGCGTAGCCGAGAAATTCGCGTCGCGAAAGCGTCTTCTTGCCGCGCCGCTTGTAATCCGACTTGAGTACGCGCAGGCACCGAAAGGCATACGAGAAGCCCGCCATCGTCCGCAGATCGTCCCCCATGTGCTTGCGGAAACAGGCGTTCAGGTTGGCGAAACAGCGAACGTCGGGGAATGTGGCGGGGTTGTAGGAGTCCTGTCCCGGATGCACCCCGTAGACGGCGAATGGAAAGGTCAGGAACGCCGCCTCGCCATCCGCGACGGCTTCCATCAGGATCGGCAGGTCGCAAGCGCGGCCGCACGCCTCCGAAATCGCCTTGATGTCGAGACGACGGAAGCGCTCGACCTCGTAGACGGCGAACGGATACTTCCTCGTGCTGACGTTGAAGATGAGCGAGGCCCAGTCGCGTCCGTTCAGCAGTAGTCCCCTTCCGTGCGGCGTGGCATCGGGCAGCGTGAACTGCCGGGCGTCTTGCATCACACAGTCGCCCACGACGAGCGCGACGCCGGGATGCGCGGCGATGACTTTCATCACATAGCCGAGATACTGCGGATGCAGCATGTCGTCGTCGTGGAAGGCCGCGACGTATTTCGCGTCTTGGCAAAGTTCCTGCGCGGTCAGCATGTTCCCCGCCGCGCCGCGTTCGCGCGTGTTGACGTAGCGCGCACCTTGCGCGGCGCGAGCATCGACGACGCGCCGCGTCTCGGGGTTCGTTCCGTTGTCCAGCACCGTGACGACGTCCGGCCGCACGGTCTGAGCGAGGACGGAATCCAGTTGCCGCGCCAGCATTTCCGGTCGGTCGTAGGTAATGATGAAGATTTTCAGGTCATTTGGATTCATCGGACTTCATCGGACATTACACAGTCAATATGGCATCCCCATACGGGGACAATTTAGCGTCATGCGTCATCAACCTCAAGTTCTCCACCTGAGCCTGTGCAACAAGCATCCGATCAAACGGATCATTGTGGTGCTGCGGCAATAGTGAGACACGTTGCGAATGCACATGTCGGATAGGCAGTTCGATTATTCCGGAATCACGGCAGAACCGCACCATCTGATCAGTCGTGACGGGAATCGCCTGGGGCTTCATCGCATGCTTGATTGCCGTTTCCCAGACGGACGCTGAACTCACATAGAAAACATTGGTGGAATCTCCAAGAAGCGTCCGCGCCAAACCGGACAACTTGGCGCTTCCAACCATTGCCCAGATGATGAGGTGTGTATCAAGAAGGCATCTCATGCAGGAACTCCATCGAACATCGTCGCAACTTGTGCATCCAATCGGTCGAACTCCTGGTCAAATTCATTCGGAAGTTTGACCTCATTGCGCATGGATCCGATCTTAATGCGGCTCACTCGCGCAACCTCGTCTGTCGTATCGCTCACGAGAGAGGCCGTGCTGCGCAAAGAACTCTGAACGCCAATCATGAGCAGATAGGCGCGAATCATTGCATCAAGCGTCGTGCCATTGCGAACGGCATACGATTCTGCCTCGCGCACAACGTCAGGCTCAACGTTTAACGTATAACTCATCTCAACTTCTCCTTACGTCGCAGGTAATCAATCCGCATTGCCCCCCGCGAACGGAGATATTATATCATTTCTGCCTGCTGAAATGCGACTCGAACATTGCCGATTTCAGACGGCGGACAGGCGAATGGCCTCCGCAAGGCCGATTTTCACGCGAAGACCGAGTTCCGCTTTCGCTCGGCCGATGTCCGGCACATAGACGTTCGCCGCGCCGGGAACGGAATGCCCCAACACGCGCACCAAGCCTTTCGCGCCCAGGCCTTTGCCGACAAGATGGGCAAGCTCGCGAATCGAGACGGACTCGTCCGACCCGACGTTGTAGACCCTGCCCGAAACGCCGCGTTCCAGAATCGCCCAGAGCCACTCGACCAAGTCGTCCGCATGAAGATACGATCGCACGGACGTGCCATCGCCCCTGATGACGAGCTCCTCGCCGCGCAACGCATCGCGGATGAAGTTCCCGATGGCGAAATGCGCATTTCTGTCCAGATACTTGCCGACAAAGGCGAAACAGCGCGGCAGAAGCGTGAACAGCCCCGAACCGACCGCCATCCGCTCCGCCTCCAGCTTGGCGATGCCGTAGGCCGTCACGGGACGCGGCTCATCGGTTTCCGAAATCGGACGCTCGAAGCCGCGTCCATACACGCCACCGGACGAGACCATCATGAACCTCTCCGCGCCACACGCTTTCGCCTGACGGATGGCGTTCGTCGTGCCGTCGAGGATGATCGAGCGCATCTCATCGTCCGGGACATCCGTCCGCGCCGGTGTCGCGGCATGGATGACCCAATCGTATTTCGCTTCGCCGACCGAGAACGTGCGCACGTCACCTTCAATGAAACGCACCCCGGCGGAGAGTTCGGGATTGTTCGCCGCGAAACGCGAGGCCGAACGCGACAGAATCGTCAATTCACCCAGCGGACACCGCCGATTGTAATCAAGAATCGACTTCCCGAAGAAACCCGTTCCGCCCGTGATCAAGATGCGCTTCATACGTCAATCGAATAGCGTTTCAGTCGGTTGAGATAGTAGTCCTTGCGCCACGGCAGGCATTTGGCACAGAGACGATAGAAAATCCGCTTGCGAAGAAACAAGTCGCTGAACATCACGGATCGGCGCATTTTCTTCCGCAAGGACTTTCCCGCCACGGCGTAGACGAACGCGGCGAGAGGCAAAAGCCGGTCGCATCCCCGCCCTTTGAGACAAGACGTAATCGCTCGCATGGTCTGAACCGGTGTCTTGGGTTCCCCGTGACCGAGCATCAGTTCCGCGCCCGCCATCAGTGCCCGCTCGCGCAAGCCGTCCTCCTTGATTCGCGCAAGGGCGGCCGCCCAGCCCGTAATCCACGTCTGAAATCGCTGATAGGGCGAGACGGCGCATTCGTCCGAGCCGCGTGTATACGACACATCGCCCTTGGGCGCGTCGGGAACGAGAAAACCGTTCTCGACGAGAGGCGTCTCCAAGACACAGATACCCCCCCCCCCCCCGATTGACGCGATTGAGGATCGGAACGATTTGCGGGAAGAGCGTATAAATGCTATTGTAGGCTTCCGTCAGAACGGAATCCGTGACGAGGCTCGTTCGGACGATCGTCCCGGAGATGAATGTCGCCTGCACGAGTTGGTAGGCAAGGTCGTCCTTCGTCGCATCCGACAAAAGATAGCGCGAGAGGAGAATGACATCTTCGCCCCTCTCCATCGCCTCTTCGACGGCGTTCCAGTTGGAGAAGTCATAGAGGTCGTCGTCGCCGAGAATCCAGTAATATTCCTTGTCCGCGAGTTCCATCGCCCGACAGATGTTGGCATTGCCGCCGATGTTCTTGGCGTGGGTGATCAGTTTCACGTTGCGGTGGTCGCGGCAGAAGCCGTTGACGAGCGCGGCGGTGCCGTCCGTCGAATGGTTGTTCAGGACGGTGATCGCGCAGTCCCTGACCGGCGATGCCTCGCCCAGAATCTGCCGCAGCGTCCGTTCCAGCATCGCGACGCGATTGTAGGTGACGATGAAAATGTGAAGTCGATCTCGGATGTTCATGCTACAATTGCCTTTTAATCTTCTCAAGATAGTGTTTCCGATGCCATGGGAAGAGTAGTGCGCAAGCGGACAGGCGAAGCATTTTCAAGCATGCGGATGTCATGCCGCCACCGCCAAGCCCTGTCGCGATTTGTTCGCACATTTCTTCTGGGGGGGGGGGGGGGTATACAAGGTTCAAGGACGGTTGCGCGTCCGCACATCCCGAAGTCTGCGGTTCAACGATTTCCAGCCCATTTTCATGCATGAAGCCCTTGAAGGTTTTATAGCGCTCGCCATATTCTTTGTTCATTCGCGAATAGTCCGCTTGCGCATAAATCTCATCAACCTTGTCCGCCCCCGCCAATTCCGGCAAATAAGGGATGTTGAGATATTCGCACATCTCACGCGCCCGCGAATCGCGGTTCATCACCACGGATGGAACGCCACTGTTCAATGCGCAAATCGCGCCATGCACACGAACGCCGACAAAGAAATCCATGCCTGAAAGTGACTTCTGCCAATCAGCAATCGAGGAGAATACGTGCAATTGCCCTTGGGTGATTGCTTTAGAGGTCTCGGCATCGAGTGACGACTGATGACCAAATGCCATCGCTTTGATGATTTCCGCTTCGTGTTGCTGACAGTCTTGCAGATAGACATCCGCCGTCGCTTGCAGCGTCGAACTTACCGCCGTCGATACGCCAAGCCGCGCATATCCGCGCTTGACGATCTTGCGGACGGACCCTCGTTCGTAATACGAAGGACAGCCGATCGTCACGACGTTCTTGATGCCGATTTCCGAGAGGACTTCTCGCGTAAACTCGCCCCGAACGCCAATCGAATGAACCAAGCCGGACAGGTCTTGCAGAAAGCGGACGAGATTTCGCGGCAGTTTCTTGTGGAACTCCGAATCATACCCGGTCAGCGAGTTAGCCCCCAAGCCAGCCACGATGATTGGACGCTTCACGTTGCGCAAGAAGCGAATGATGTTCTGATACGGCAACTGATAGCCATACGACTCATGTAGCCGTATCTGATCCTGCAATATCAGACAGAGATGCGAACACTCGTTGTTGACAACATCGACATCACGCTCCATCTGCGAGAAGTCATAGGCATAGAGCGACTTGACTTGCGGGACATTCCTGTATCGTCCACAGATTTCGCGGATAAGCGCGTAGGAAATGTAGCTGTTCCCCGTGTTGCCCGCAACCGTGCGCATGAAAGTTGCATAGTCACAGAGGTCAGATGCGTCCGTGACGAGATTGCTACCCAAGAGAAACGGCTTGTTTTCCATAATCATAATTCGCGGGGCAATAAAATTGATACCATAGACTGCGTACATTTATCCAGTCACCGATCATACGGAAGTGGGGAGTATGTTTTCACGCAACTCCTCACGCGACAGGAACGGCGCCATGTCCTCAAGCGGCGCGGAAACCATCGTGCCGTCGGGAAGCTTCTTGGACGCAGCCTTCGGCCCCAAAACCTCAAACGGATCCAGCATGACCTCCACAAGAACTGCTCCTTGCGTTGCAAAAACCTTCGGCAGTATTTCGTCAAGCTGTTGGTTGTTTTCCAACTTGAAATACGGCAGTCCATAGGCCGCCGCCAGTTTCTCCAACGAGGGAAGGACAATTCCTGAGCCCGCCTCCGACCCCATAAACCGTCCACCAAAGAACGCCCGCTGCGTGGTCTTAATTGAGAGATAGCCCGCATTGTTGTAGACGAAAAGCTTGATTGGCAGACGATAATTCAGCATCGTCTGCAACTCCTGAAGGTTCATTTGGATTGAGCCGTCGCCCTCCAGACAGACGACCTCGCCCTTGCAAGCAAATGCCGCACCAATCGCCGCCGGCAGTCCGTAGCCCATAGACGCACACGCTTCATTTGAGAACATACGCATTCCACGCTTGATTGGAATCACCTGGAATGTCGATGTGTAGGCAATGCCGTTTGAAGTGACGAGAGTCGTCGGATTGCTGGCGTGTCGCGATATTGCCTCGGGCAGAACATAACTTGACACATAGTCCGTCCGCGCACGGTGTTCGGGTTGCACGACGGGATACTTCGCCTTGACACGGCGACAGTAGGCGAGCCAGTCTTGTTGTGGCGGCAATGCGGGCAATGCGTCTTGAAGCGCCTTCAGGAAAAGTCCCACATCCGCGTGGATCTTCACGTCAGGACGAAATGTCGGCTTGTTGAGTTCGGCATCATCAACATCAACCATAATCTTCTTCGCGGAGCGAGCCACCGTTTCATAGGCGTAGCCACAGATGCGAATACCCATGCGCGTCCCCAGCACAAGAAAAAGGTCACTGTTCTGCATGATGAAGTTTGCCGGACGCTCGCCAAGAATTCCCGGACGCCCGAAGAACAGCGGATGATCCGATGGAATCAGGTCTATCCCAGAAATGGATGTCAACACGGGAATATGAAGCGACGTCGCCACATCCAATAACAACTGCTCGGCGTGTGCCGTGCGAACGCCACTGCCGACAATGACGGCAGGACGCTTCGCCGTTTTCAGCGAAGCAATGACTTCATCCATCAATTCCAAACGCGGCGCAAGACGGGTTGCATTCATGGGACGCGGCATATCGGGGAAATCGCAGGGGGCAGACTGAATGTCGAGCGGCACGTCAAGCCAAACAGGTCCCGGGCGGTCGGACTGACAGATCGTCCACGCCTCGGCCAATAGCGACGGAACATCCTCAATGCGCATAACGGTCTTCGCCAACTTTGTCATCGGTCGGGCGGCATCGACAATGTTATACTCTTGGTCGCCAAGTTGACGCAACTTGAGTTCCGGACACGCCGTAATCATCGTCGCCCGTTTGACTTGCCCGGAAATGACTATCATCGGAACGGAATCCAGCCACGCCCCCATGACACCCGTCAGGGCGTTTGTGCCTCCGGGACCAGTCGTCACGCTGACAACACCAGGCTTCCCGCTGAAGCGCGCATATCCCTCAGCCGACATCGCACAAGCCTGTTCGTGCAGATTGCAAACGTATTTGATACGGGTCTCGCGCCCCAACGCATCGTTGAGATGCATGGCTCCACCACCCGTCACGAGAAACACGTGCTCAACACCCCAATCAGCCAATGTCTTCCAGATCCAATCAGCAACGCGCATCAGATGCATCCTTTCCTTCCTATTTAGTGAATTCGTTTATCGATAGAATCGTGTAGTCTTTCATCCGACCTTCTCCCGCACGAAGTCGTGGAACGTCTTGGATGTGACGCGCTCGTCGTCCTCGGTCAGGTTTTGCGCGACACCGACCCAGAACGTGCCGTTCATGATGAAGTCCGTGACGGGCAGCGCGGCGTAGTCGCTCTCGCCGACCGCCGAGGAGAGCTTCGTCTCGCCCGCGCCGATGCGCACTGGGATGTCGTTCGCCGTCATCATCGGCTGACGCAGCAGGTTGCCCGCGAAGAGCTGCCGCGTGCCGATGCCATGCGCCTCCAGATACTCGACCAACTCCTGTTTCGTGAACGGCGCGTCGGGCTTGACGGAAATGAGGAAGCCAAACCAACTCGGCTCGCACTTCGCATGATGCGAGGGCAAAATCAGGTAGTCCTGCAAGTCCGCGAGTTCGGAGAGCAGCGTCTCGGCGTTCTTGCGGCGCTGCGCGAGGAAGCCGTCGAGCCTGTCCAACTGCGCGAGACCGCACGCCGCCTGCCAGTCCGTGACCTTCAGGTTGTAGCCGACGTGCGAGTAGGTGTATTTGTGGTCGTATCCGAGCGGCAGGTTGCCGAGCTTCATCTTGAATCGCGCATGGCACGTGTCGTCGTGTCCCGGCGCACACCAGCAGTCGCGCCCCCAGTCGCGCACGGAAAGGATGATGCGGCTGAGCGTCGCGTCGTTCGTGACGACCGCGCCGCCCTCGCCCATCGTCAGGTGGTGGGCGGGATAGAACGAGAACGTCCCGATGTGACCAATCGTGCCGGCGTATTTTCCGTCCCACTTCGCGCCGAGCGCGTCGCAGGCATCCTCGATGAGCCAGAGACCGTGCCGCTCGCAAATCGCGCAGAGGCGATCCATGTCATACATGTTGCCGAGCGTGTGCGCGAGGAAGACGCACTTCGTCTTCGGCGAAATCGCCTCCTCGATCTTGTCGACGTCGATGTTGTAGGTCTGAATCTCCGAATCGACGAACACGGGGACGAGTCCGTTCTGGATAATCGGGTTGACGGTCGTCGGGAAGCCGGAGGCGACGGCGATCACCTCGTCGCCGCGCCGCAGCCGCCGCTCGCCCAGTTTCGGCGAGGTCAGCGCGGTCAGGGCGAGCAGGTTCGCGCTCGACCCGCTGTTCGTCGTGAGCGCGTGGCGCACGCCCAGCTTCGCGGCGAACTTCTGCTCGAACGCGGCGTTGAAGCGTCCCGCCGTGAGCCACATGTCGAGGCTCGCCTCGACCATGTTGCAGAGTTCCTCCTCGCCCAGTTTCTTGCCCGAGGCGGGGATGTAGTCGGCGCGGCGCTTGTCGGGACGCACCTGACGGTAGTATTCTCGGGAAAGATCCAGAATCTTCGACTTGATTTCTTCAGGGGACATCAGTTTTCACCTTTCATGAACGCGGCGATTTGCGCTTGCGTGAGGGAGCGGGGGTTAGCACCCGACGACACGCCGACATACCACTCGGCGACCTTGGCGAGCGTCTGCTCGAAGTTCCAATGCGGCTTCCAGTCAAGCACTTTCGCCGCCTTGCGGATGTCGAGGTTGAGAAGCCCCGCCTCGTGGACGGCGTTCGGGTCGCTTTTGTCGACCCACTCGCCTTTCACGTGCTTCAGCAGTTCCTCCACGACCTCCTTCACCGTGCGATTCGCGGACGGGTCGGGACCGAAGTTGAAGCCGTCGGCGACTTTCCCGTAGTCGCGCCGCGCATCGAGCGCCGCGCCGAGCGTCAGGTAGCCAGAAAGGGGCTCCAGGACATGCTGCCACGGACGCGTCGAGACCTTGTTGCGCACGGGAATCGCCTCGCCCTTGCGCAAGGCGCGGAAACAGTCGGGGATGATGCGGTCTTTCGCCCAGTCGCCGCCGCCGATCACGTTGCCCGCACGTGCCGAGGCGATCCACACGTTCGCCGACGGGTCGTTGAAGAACGAGCGGCGGTAAGACGAAATGACGAGCTCGTCGCAGCCCTTGGAACACGAGTAGGGGTCGTAGCCGCCCATCGGGTCGTCCTCGCGATACGGACGCGCCGTCTCGCGGTTCTCGTAGCACTTGTCCGTCGTCACCATCACCGCCGAGCACTTGTTCTTTAGGGAACGCAGCGCGTCGAGGACGTGCACCGTCCCCATGACGTTCGTGTCGAACGTCTCGACTGGCTCGGCGTAGGAAAGGCGCACGAGCGGCTGCGCGGCAAGGTGGAAGACGAAGTCGGGACGCACCGACTCGACCGCCGCACGGACGGCGGCGCGGTCGCGGATGTCGCCGCGAATGTCCGCCTTGATGCGCCGCGAGAGGCGCAGCTGCACGAAGAGCGAGGGCTTGGTCGGGATGCCGTTCGCGAAGCCGTAGACCTCCGCGCCGAGCGCGAGCAGCCACTCGCAGAGCCACGAGCCCTTGAAGCCCGTGTGGCCAGTCACGAGGATGCGGCATCCCGCGTAAGTTGACTTGAGATTCATGCTCGCTTGATCCATTTCGCCCACGGAGCGCGGTCTTCCTGCCAGAGGCGAGTCAATTCGATCTTGTCGCGCAGCATATCCATCGGCTGCCAAAAGCCCGCGTGGCGGTAGGCGTTCAGCTGTCCGTCCCGCGCCAGAGCCTCCAGCGGCTCGCGCTCGAACACCGTCGCGTCACCGCCTTGGATGTAGTCAAACACCTCCGGTTGGCAGACGAAGAAGCCGCCGTTGATCCAGTTCGCATCGCCCTTCGGCTTTTCCATGAAGGAGGCGACGGCGTTGCCGTCCTTCAGGGCGACGGCTCCGAAGCGTCCGGCGGGCTGGACGACCGTCATCGTGCAGAGTTTGCCCGAAGCCTTGTGCGCACGGACGAGGTCGTTGACGTCGACGTCGGAGACGCCGTCGCCGTAGGTCAGCATGAACGGCTCGTTGCCGACGTAGTCCCGCGCGCGCTTGATGCGTCCGCCCGTCATCGTCGCCTCGCCCGTGTAGAGGAGCGTCACTTTCCACGGCTCCGTCGCGGTGCGGTGGATCTCGACCGAGTTGTTCGCCAGGTCGACGGTCAGGTCGGAGTAGCGCTGGTAGTAGGTGACGAAGAAGTCCTTGATGACGTGCGACTTGTAGCCCGTGAGGACGACGAAGTCGGTGAAACCGTGGAAGGCGTAGGACTTCATGATGTGCCAGAGAATCGGCTTGCCGCCGATCTCCACCATGGGCTTGGGGATGAGCCGCGTCTCCTCCGAGAGGCGCGTGCCGAGTCCGCCCGCGAGAATCAGTGTCTTCGTATCGTCTCCATTTCTCCGCGCCGCGTTCACCAAGGCACCGCCGCCGAGGACGCGGAAGAGTGACAGATGCCTTCAAGACCCATATCTTTGACGCGAATTATACCATATTCTTCTCACTCCGCGCAAATCAGATCCGGAGGTTGCCCTGGTGGCTGGTGGCACAAAGGCACAGGGGTTTTGATTGACACGACAACCCTGGAAGCGATGGATTGCGTCCGCACCATCGCTTCACAACAGACTGCCCTGCCCATCCAGATGGGCGGAGATGCGCATCAAGAGGGGGTGTTGATGCGCATCGAAGGGGGTCGAGATGCGCATCGGAACGGGCGGAGATGCGCAGGAGAACGGGCGGAGATGCGCATCGGGACGGGAAACCATCACGATGGTTTGCAAAAAGCATCGCGTTGGTTTTGCAAAAGTATCGTGTTGGTTTTCACAAACCATCGTGATGGTTTCCCGTTTTGCTTACGAGCCAAGCCCGTCCTCACTGCCATCTTTGCCCGTTCCGCTCGGATTGTCTTCCCGTTTCGTTGATGCGGTTCCGCCGCGCTCTTGCGCACCCCGTTTGCCGCGCTTGCCGACCTGCAAACCCCGGCAAGCGCACCATCGCCGCTTCCCCAAGCGACGAAACTCACCCCTTGACGGCAAGACTGCGCCCGACCCAGCCCTTCGTGTGCCAGCGGTGGTGCAGAACGATGCCGCGTAGGTTCTCGTCCAGCGTAAACGCAACCCACGCGCCGACAAGTCCCCAGCCGAACGGAATCGCGAAGAGCCACCCGAGCCCGACCGCCACGCCCCACTGGAAGATCAGCCCGACTATCAGCGGATAAACCGCGTCGCCCGCCGCCCGCAGCGTTCCGCAGGCGAAGATGTTCCTCACGCGGCCGATTTCCAGCGCACAGTCAATCCACAGGATGATGATGCCGAGACGGACGACATCGGGGTTCTTCGTCAGTGCGCCGAAGATCCACGGGCCGCCAAGGGCAAGAAGAATGCTGCAGGCCATGGTGATGATCATGCTCCGACCGAGGAAGTAGTTGCCCATCAGGTAGGCGGGCTGGTAGCGGGTGCGGCCGACGAGATGCCCGACGAGAATGTCGCCGCCCTGCGTGATGCTCACGCAGAACAGGCTGACGAACATGATGCAGTTCGCCGCGTAGGTGCGCACGACGAGCGCCTCCGTGCTGATCTTGTTGATGAAATAGGTGATCGTCACCTGCGACAGGCAATACGACAGTTCCTCCCCCATCGCAGGAAAGCCGATCTTGAAGATGTTCCGCACCTCCCGCCAGGGGAACGGACGGAACCAGGCGAGCGGATACTTCGGGATGTGGGTCTTGAAGTGAATCGCCGCGATGAGCACGAAGACGACGATCCGGCTGACGGCCGTCGCCCACGCCGCGCCCGCCACGCCCATCGCCGGGCATCCCCAGTGTCCGAAGATGAGCGCGTAGTCGCCGACCGCGTTCACCACGTTCGCAAAGATCGTCACGACCATCGGACTCTTCACGCGATCAACGCTCCGCAGCGACGCGCTGAACGCGAACGAAAGGGACTGGAAGAACGAAAGCGAACCCGTGATCTTCAGGTAGACGGCCCCGTCGGCAACCAACTCCTCGCGAAGCCCCATCAGCCGAACGATGTCCTCGGCGTGAAAATAGAGGATTCCGCTCGCGACGAGCCCCACCGCCGCGTTCAAGGCGAGCGCGATGCCCACGACCTGCACGAGCCGCTTGCGCAACCCCGCCCCGTGATACTGCGCACAGACGATCGCCGCGCCCTGCGAAACGAACTGATAGACGAGAAAGACGAGCGTGATGATCTGGTTGTCCAGCCCGACCGCCGCCACCGCGTTGTCGCTGTAGCGCGACAGCATCAGCATGTCGACGAAGCCGACAAGCATCACGAGGGCGATTTCCATGAAAATGGGAATCGTCAGCCGCCGCAACTGTTTTTTCAGCGAAACCATGAGTGCGTATTATACCACGAATCCCCTTGCCGCGCCCTGACTTCACTTCGCCGCACGAACGAGGTCGAGAAGCCACGAGGGCAACTCAATTCCGTGCGCAAGCAACTCGGTGACGTAGGACTTGAAGTCGAACGGCAGTCGGCGGAGCGTCACGCGCCCGGCTTTCGAGTCGTAGATCGCGTAAGTCGAGCAGAGGTCGTTTCGCGGATGCCCCACCGAGCCGACGTTCACGAGACAGCGGCATCCCTCGCGCAACCTGAACGAAACCGACTCCGCCTTCGTCGCAGGATGCGACAGCCGCGCCTCGCACTTGGGACGGAACACGCCCTTGGCCGTCATCTCCCAGACCGCCGCGTGATGGGTGTGCCCGCAGAACATCAGCCGCTCGTCCCGCGTGAAGAAGTTCTGAACCGCACTCTCCGTGGTGAAGACGTAGTTCCAGGCCTGAGGTCTCGTAAAGTCGCCGTGCACGACGGCGATGTCCCCGTTCTCGTATTCATACGGCAGACCCTTCAGCCAGTCCCGCTCCTCGTCATTGAGCGAGTCCGACTGCTCGCGGTCGATGTCGTAGTTCTCGCACATCAGGATCTCCCATCCCGATTCGCGTCCCGAGCAGACGGCGTCGTGGTTTCCCGTCAGCACCACGCCGAAATTCTCGCGGACGAGCCGCAACGCGGCGTGAACGTCGCACCCGTAGCCCGTGACGTCGCCGGCGAAGACGAACGTCTCGCACCCCTGCGCGCGAGCGTCCGCCAGCGCCGTCTCCAGCGCCCTCGGGTTCGCGTGCGCGTCACTCATGATTGCATATTTCACGATCTTTTCAGCAACTCGATTTGCCGACAGTATACCACCTTCGATGGCGTGAAGTCAACGAGCGCACCCTACACGACCTCTTCAATCTTCGCGGCGACGATGGTGCGCTTCGCCTTCGAGAACGCGAGGCCGATGAGCGTGAGCGTCTTGCCGTTCCCGGCGAACTTGTCCGCGTAGTGGTTCGCCTTGATCTGGCGGATCGCCGAGACGGCGGTCGTGCCGAGCTTGAACTCGATCACGTAGCAGTGTGCGTCCGTCTCGACCGTCATGTCGATGCGCCCTTCGTTCGTCTTCACCTCCGCCTCGACGTCCACGCCGACGAGCTTCAGCGCAACATAAACGATTGTCTGCCACATCTGCTCGTTCTGACGGTCGGTGAGGTCGTAGGGGATGTTCGCGAAGAGTCGCTTCAGCGCGGCGACGAACGCCTTCGGGTCGCGTTCGAGAAGCGCCGCCACCGCGTCCGACTGGATCGTATTGGAATCTTCCGTCTCGTGTCCCGTGTAAGCCGGAACGACCTCCTTCAAAAACGAGTTCTCGACCTCGAGGTTGGGGAAATCGAGCGAGTAGCGGCGCGACGTGCCAATCTGACGGAAGCCCGTGATGGTGAGGTAGCCCGTCTGGAAGAGGAGCGTCGTCAGGTCGGCGCGGTCGGGCTCGTAGGTTCCGAGCGTCGCCTCGTCGACGTTGACCTTCGCGAAGTTCAGCGGCTTTTGCTTCAGCGTGTCCATCAGGAACGTCGTCATCGCCGTCGTCGACCAGTAGTTGCACAACTCGTGCGACTCGAGTGCGGACGCGAGGGAGACGGGATTGATGACCTTCTCCGCCGAATGGTGGAAACGGTAGCCGTCGTACCAGCGGATAAGTCCCTCGAATCCCTGCTCGTCCGTCCAGCCGTTCGCGGCGGAGAACTCGTGCAGAAGCCCCGGCATGAACTTCCTCACCTCGTCGTGCGTGTAGCCGAAGAGCGTCGCCTCCTTCAGCGACATCGTCCTGTCCTTGAGATTGTTCAGGTCGGAGAAGATCGAGACCTTGGAGAACTTCGAAATGCCCGTGATGAACGCGAAGCGCTGCAAGCCCTCCGTCGCCTTGATGACGGAGTAGAACTCCTTGAGCGCGTCGCGGAACGGACGGACGGCGGGCGTGTTCAGTTTCTTCAGGAGCGGCTTGTCGTATTCGTCAATGAGCAGAACCATCTGCCCGTCATCCGACTTCGCGGCGAGGTCTTCGATAAGGTTCTTGAACGTGATTGAAGCAGACTCGCCGACGCGGAGCGGGACGCCGTTTCGCCGCGCCTCGCTTTCCAGTGTCGCGGACAAGGCGGACTGCAAGCCCTCGACGCGCTCCGGCTGCACGGTCGAGAGGTCGAGCCGCAGGACGCGCCACTTCTTCGTCCAGTCCCAGAGCGGCTCGATATAGAGACCCTTGAAGAGATCTCGCTTCCCCTCGAAGAGGGCTTGGAGCGTCGAGACGGCGAGCGACTTGCCGAAGCGACGCGGACGGGCGATGAAGAACTGCGTGCCAATCGACATATCGACGAGCGGCAGCAGCCGATCCGTCTTGTCCACATACGTGAACCCGTTGCGAATCAGTTTCTCAAACGTGTAGATGTCAGTCGCGAGTTTCTCCATGCCGCGTATTATACCATATCCGCGCAAAACGATGCCACGGTTATACAAGGTTGAATCAATCCCCCTTTACAATCGAGTTTCTCCCCGTTTTCAGGCCATTGTATCGAGGAAATTAGCCTCATAGAGATTTCTTCAGTCCGGGAGAACGACGACGGCGCAATTCGGAGTCTTGCCCGTGTAGTAGGCGACGAAGCGCCCCGCCTTCCCGTCTGTCGCGTTCGCATTGCCCGCATCAATCGAATGTCCGCCGTCAGAGACGGGCGCGACGGAATCGGGCCAAGACTGCGGATTCAGGAAAACCTCCTTCGCCCGCGCCGTGCGGCGGCGGAGAACGCCCGCACCGCGCTGATAGTAGTAGACCGTCACGATGCCCGTCTTCCCGTTGAAGAGCAGGGTCGGCGTTGATGCCATCGTGTCGGAAATGTTCGTCTTCTCCACCTTCCATGTCCGCCCGGAATCCGCCGACGTCAGTTGGAAAAGCGGTGCGCCGCATTCCGTCCGTGCAAGCGCAAGGATGCGTCCGTCACCGAGCCAGACACCGCTCGGCTCTGTCGGCCAGTCCGCCTTTGCCATGCCCTCGCCACACGTCCGCTGAACCCATGTCGCGCCATTGTCGCCGCTCGTCATCACGCCCCAGCGGCGGGGCTTCATGTCGTTGCCGTAACTGCCGCCGAACCAGAAGGACATCAGCCCGACATTCGGGACTTTGAAGACATCCGTAATCTGCATCATCGGACCGGGCGTGAGTTTCGGCGCGGCGACAAGCTCCCAGGCAAGTCCGTCGGACGAGCGGTAGAGGCTCATCAGTGGGCCCTTCCCGTAACGGCGCAACCAAACGAGCATTCGCCCGTTCTCATCCAATCCCTTGGCGACCGGCGTGATGCCGCCCGTCTCCTCTTGAAGCACCGTGACGCGCGCGCCCCACGTCCGCCCGCCGTCGGACGAGACACGCGCATACGTGCCGCGCCCCTTCTCGCCAGGGTCGTGCCGCGCACCCATCGTGTAGACGCAGACGAGATTCGTACCGACGGACTGAATCATCGGCCAGCAGTTGTAGCCGACCGCCGGTTCGACGACGAACGCATCCGATGCCGCGAACGATAAGAGAACCGCCGCGAATGCGGCAAAGGCGAAGACAGCCCAAAGCTTCAGCTTCGCGCCGAAGCGAATGCGCCTACGCCTGGGGGGGGGGGGGGGGGTATTTGCGAA
>CAVFWY010000003.1:14986-40017 GCA_963626175.1 Gemmiger sp. | reverse complement strand
CATCGACGACGTTCCACCACGTGATGCCGTTCATCTTCTCGACGGAGAACCACGCACGGTAGAGGTTGCGCATGATGATCGCCTGCACCATCTGCCCCTCCGCCGAATTGTCCGGCGCGGTAATCGTAATCTCGGAAAGGTGGATGGGCTTGCCCGCCTTCGAGAGAATCTCGAATGTCTCCGCAACCTTCTCCGGGCGGAGGCGGTCAGGGCCCTTGCCGAGCTTGATGTTCACAGACTCCGCCGGATTGAAGAGGTGCATCTGCGAACCGACGACATCAACGCGGCAGCCGTTCGCCGCGAGATCCTTCGCCTGCTTGAAGAAGTAGGGCGCCATATTGTAGTCGTTCAGGTTGAGCCACGCCGTCTTCGGCAAATATTTCTCCGCCCACTTGAACCCCTTGTAGGCGTAGTCGCCCGGCATCAGCCCGTAGTTGCTCTTCTGGCACGGCGTTCCCCGCACCGCCACCTCGCCCTGCCAGGCGTGGTAGTCGGTGGCGGACTCGTTGACGACGTCCCACGAATCGACGCGGCTGCCGTAGCGCTCGGCGATTTCGCGGATGCGCCGCTCGTAGAACTCCTCCTGCGCCCTGACGAACGTCGGCACGATCGCGGCAATCTCCTCCTCGCTCAACTGTTCGTAGACCTTCATCCACGCCTGCCCCCAACCGCGCTCGTTGTCCGCCATGTCCTTCACGCCCATCGGCAGCCGCCAGTTGTTGACGGGCATCTTCACGCCCGTCCTCTGCTCCAGCGCAAACTTCTCGGCTTCGGGACAGAAGTCGTCCCAGAGCCACGTCGGCCGCTGCCACGCGAAGTTGCCCCACACGAGCGGATGCCCGTGGATGCGGCAGCCCCGCGTCTTGAGAAAGTCAATCACGGGGTCGGGCGCGGGACGCCGCCAGTGCGGCTCGTCCTTCGGCTGGACGCAGTTGTTCCAATACTCCTCGGTATCCTTGTAGCTCTCGGCGAAGCGCGGCGCATACGGATACGGCTCAAGCGTCCGCCAGTAGAACGCGACGGTTGCGGAGTTGAAGAGCGTTCCGTAGAGTTCCTTGTAGCGGTCGTTCCATTCCTTCTTGCCGAGCTGGTTGTAGTTGAAGATGTGCGCACCGAAGAAGAAGGCGTGGGAAATCTGCTCGACCTTCACCTCCGCACCGTCCGGCGCGGCAACCTCAACCGCCGCGTCCGCCTTGCGGTATTTTTCGATGTCCGCGTCAATCTTCTGCTGGACTTCGTCGTTCCATATCATCCAATATTCGTCCGACATCGCCGAACGATCGATCTTGAACTCCGCCGAGGCCGACAAAGCCAGCAGGAGGATGCCTGAAGCGATTGTTTTCTTCATCACTTTCCTTTCAATGTTTTTCATGGCGCATATTATACCTCATTTACGCCCCGCTGGGAATCAAGGATTCGGTAAAATGAAATCACTTTTTAGGCAAGACCGTTCGCCGCGAGGATTTTCCTCGTCGCCGTGGCGAGTGGAACTCGCCTCGGATCTTGGAAGGATGCGTCCGTGCGCGTCGCCCGCAATGCGGTCTGTTCAAGACGGAAATGCGAGAAAACCTGCACCTGTTCGCCCGCCGCCTCGACCTGCGGCAGTTCCCACAGCCCCTTCAGCAGCCCGCCATCCTGATTCCGCACGAGAAGGACTCGCCCCTCCCCATCCGAAACGATGACCACCTTCTGCTTCCTCACGGGAAGCGGCTTCCTCTCCGCCCGGACGGGGAAATCCGACTGATTGCCCAGGCGTTTCGCCGCACAGGTGCGCTTGAGCGGACACGCCGCGCAATTCGGCTTCGTTGGCGTGCAGACACACGCGCCGAGTTCCATCATCGCCTGATTGAAGTCGCCCGGAACTTTCGCCTTCGCAATCTCGGATGCGAGCCGCTCCGCCAGACGCTCACGCGCCGGGAGTTTGCGGAAGTCGTCCGCGAGTTGCCAGTGCCGCGCAAAGACCCGCGCCACGTTGCCGTCCACGACGGGGACGCGCTCGCCGTTGAGGACGCTCGCGAGAGCCGCCGCCGTGTAGGGCCCGACGCCCGGCACGGCCGCCCATTCCGCCGACGACCGTGGCCAGACAACGCCCTCTTTCGTGCAGAATCCCCGCGCCGCCTTGTGCAAATTCCGGGCGCGGGCGTAGTAGCCCATCCCTTCCCACGCCTTCAGCACGTCGCTCTCGTCCGCCGCCGCGAGAACTTCCACGGACGGAAACCGCGACAGAAACCGCTCGTAATACGGCAGAACCGTCGCGTAGGTCGTCTGCTGCATCATGATTTCGCTCAACCAGCAGAAGTAGGGCGTGGGCGACGTTCGCCACGGCATCGGACGCCTGTTCGCCGCGAACCACGCTTCCAGTCTGCGGGCAATCGTCATTGCAGGGCGGAGAGAATGCGCACGGCCCATTCGCGGGCTTTCGCAAACTGCCCGAACGAATAACTCTCGTTCGGCGAATGAATGCGGTCTTCGGGCTGTCCCCAGCCGACGAGAAGCGGAGCCGCTCCCGAAGCCTCGCGCAGGACGGAGACGACGGGAATGGACGCGCCATCCCACTGGAAGACCGGCCCGCGCGCATCCATCCCGCGCAGAACGTCGTCCGCCAGCCTGAAGATTGGCGAGGCGAGCGGCAGACGGAATCCCGCCGCGCCGCCCGTCACGTCCTCAATCGAAAGTTTCATCCCACGCGGCAAATGCGATTCGAGATGTGCGCGGAGGGTTTCCATCGCGTGCACGGGACTCTGCCCCGGCACGAGCCGCATCGAGAGTTTCGCAATCGCCTCGCAGGGAATCACCGTCTTCGCACCCGCCCCGCCGTAGCCGGAGTGGATGCCGTTTACCTCAATCGTCGGCTCGAACGAATTGCGCTGCACGATCGATTTGCCCAACTGACCGCCGCACGGTTCGCACCCGATGTCCTTCTCATACGCCTTCTCGTCCGGCGCGGCAATTTCCGCCGCCCGAAGTTCGTCGTGAGCCGGCGGTTCAATTCCGTCCCGAAAGCCCGCCACGGCAATCGACCCGTCTGGATTGTGCAGCGAGGCAATCAGTTCGGCGAGACCCTGCGCGGCATTCGGGGCGATTCCGCCGTATTCGCCCGAATGCAGGTCGCGGTTCGCCGCCCTGAGGCGGACGGTGCAGTGCGCAACGCCCCGAAGCCCGGCGACGATGGCGGGACGCAAGTCTTCCGCCGCCGACGTATCGCAGACGAGCAGGACTTCCGCCGCGATTTTCCTGCGGAGGGTCGGCGCGAGCGCGGAAAGTGCCGCGCTGCCGCTCTCTTCCTGTCCCTCAATCAGAACCTTGATTGTCGGCGCATTCGCCGCGTTCGCGGCAAGATAGTCACGCAGTCCGCAGAGGAAGGCGAAGGTCTGCCCCTTGTCATCCTGCGCCCCACGGCAATAAACGCGGTCGCCGACGACGGTCGGCTCGAACGGCGGCGTCTTCCATTCGTCCACGGGGTCGGCGGGCTGGACGTCGTAGTGACCGTAAACAAGCACCGTCGGCGCGTTCTCGCACCCCTTGCGTTCGGCGAAGACGACGGGCGGCGAGAACTTCTCGCTCAGAAGTTCCCCCGCGAAGCCCAACCCCTCCAGCCACTTCTTCAGCCAGATCGCGCAATTCACGCAGTCGCGGAGCTTCATCGGGTCCGCCCCGACGCTCTCGAACTTCAGAAGCTCGAAATACTCGTTCCTGACCGCGTCTTCCATCGCCTCAGACCTTCTTCATCTGGGGGAAAAGCACGACGTCGCGAATGCCGTCGCACCCCGTGAGCAGCATGACGAGACGGTCGACGCCGATGCCGAGTCCGCCCGTCGGCGGCATGCCGCACTCGAGGGCGGAAATGAAGTCCTCGTCGATCTTCTCGGTGTCCTCGCCCGCCTGATGTTCCAGAGCCTTGCGCTGTTCGAGCGGGTCGTTCTGCTCGGTGTAGCCGGGGCAGAGTTCGCGTCCGCCGACGACGAACTCGAACACGTCGACGAGCCTCGGATCGTCTGGGCAGGCCTTCGCGAGCGGCACGAACTCGTGCGGCAGGCGCGTCACGAACGTCGGCTGACGCAGGTTCTTCTCGATCAGCTTGTCGTAGACTTCGTGCGTCAGCATCAGGGTGTCGTGCACGTCATCGAGTTCGAGATTCGTCTCGGTCTCCTTGCCCTTCGCCTTCGCCTTCTCAAGCTGCGTCTCGAACGGCAGGTCGAACCAGTCCGCACCCATCAGGTCCTTCACGAGGTCGTTGTAGGCGACGCGGCGATAGGGCGGGTTGAAGTTGATGATTTCCTTCTTCTCGCCGTATTCGATTTCGCGCGTGCCGACCACCGTATCACAGAGGTGGGGAATCAGTCCCTCGATGATCGCCTCCATCGAGGTGCGGTCGCCGTAGGCCTCGTAGACTTCGAGCACGGTGAACTCGGGGTTGTGCGAGCGGTCGATGCCCTCGTTGCGGAAGTCCTTGCCGAGTTCGAACACCTTGTTCATGCCGCCGACGAGCAGACGCTTGAGGTAGAGTTCGGGGGCGATGCGCAGCACCATGTGCTGGTCGAGCGCGTTGAAGTGGGTTTCGAACGGCTTCGCCGCCGCACCGCCCGCCTGCGCCTGAAGAATCGGCGTCTCCACTTCGTAGAAGCCCTTCGACCACAGATACTTGCGCGTCTCCATCAGAAGGCGCGACCGCGTGAAGAACCGGTTGCGGCTCTCGTCGTTCGTCATCAGGTCGACGTAGCGGCGGCGGTAGCGTTCCTCCTGGTCGGCGAGACCGTGGAACTTCTCCGGCGGCTGCTCGAGCGCCTTCGCGAGCATCGTCCACTCCTTCACGACCAGGGACTTCTCGCCCTTCTGCGTCGTGAAGAGACGACCCTCCGCGCCGATGATGTCGCCGAGGTTCAGTTGCTTGAACGCGGCGAACGCGGCTTCGGGAAGTTCGTCGCGCTTGAAGATGAGCTGGAACTTGTCCGTCCCGTCGTTCATCGTGGTGAAGTTCATCTTGCCCATGCGGCGGATCATCAGCAGACGACCCGCCACGCGCACCGTCTTGCCCTCTTCGAATCCGTCGCGGACGTTCTTCAAGTCCTCGTGGTCATACCGGCGGCCATACGGCTCGTAGCCCATTTCCTTCAGTGTCTTCAGGCTCTGAAGCCGCTGCTCTCTGTATTCGTTCGTTTCCATAGGACGTATTATACCATAATTAAGAGGCGCCCTTGGGTATCCGAATCGTGAAGCGACACCCCGAAGGACGGACGGGTTTCAGCGAAACGTCTCCGCCGTGAAGGCGGGCGATTCGGCGGACGATGGCAAGCCCCAGGCCTGCACCGCCCGCTTCCGCCGTCCGCGCCGAATCGACGCGATAGAAGCGCTCGAACACCCGGGCGGCGTGTTCGGGAGGAATGCCAACGCCGTGATCTTCCACCGCAAGTTCCGCCGCGCCGTCCGCATTTCGCGCCGACACCACGACATCCCTCGACCCCGAATGGCGGATGGCGTTCTCAATCAGGTTGGACAATGCCCGCGAAATGAGCTGAGAATCGCAGAAAGCCGCCGCCCCGGGCGAAACCGAGGCGACAAGCGCGACGTTTGCCGCGTCCGCCCGCGCCCGAAGTCCGTCAAGCGTCTCATTCACGAGGTCTTCCAGATTGACGTTCGCGCACGCGGGCGCAAAGCCGTCGCGTTCAAGCCGCGCAAGCGAAAGCACGTTCTGCGCGAGGTCGTTGAGACGGACGGACTCCCTCTTCACCATGGCGAGCAACTTCTGCCGAACGGGGGCGGGCGGATCGCCCGACAGAAGATCCGCCGCGCCGAGAATGCCGGTCAGCGGCGTCTTGATGTCGTGCGAAACGTCCGCAATGAACTCGCGGCGAAAGGCCTCCAGCCGCGCCAGCGCCCGCATTCGGACGTGCTGGCGATAGGTCGAGAGAAGGACGAGCAGCACACAGGCGCCGCCCAGAAGCCCCGCCAGCAGAAAGCCGACCCGCGCGCGGCGAAACGGGTCCAGCACACGGTCGAGCGGCAATCCGAGCCTCACGTCGCACGCCCCGACCGTGCGCATCTCATAGAGACAGTCGGGCGGGTCTTCGTCCGGGCGCACGGAGTCATAGACGAGTCCGCGTCCCGAATGGCTGAAGATCGTCAGGCGCAGGTTCTGTGCGCGGCACTTTTCGCCGAAGGCGTGAATCCGTCGGAAGTCACCCGAGCCCAGCGCCTCGCGAAGATTCGCGGCGGCGAGTTCGGTGCGCGACGCGAGGTCGCGCGTTGCCCAGCCGATGACGGCGCGGCGGAACGAACCCATCTCGATGCCGAAAACCGCCGCAAAGACGACGAGCGCGAGCCCCGCCAGCAGCGGGGGGAGGAAGTTGAACCGCCCGTCCTTCATGCCTTCACCCGATAGCCGACGCCGCGAATCGTCTCGATGTGCTTCGCCCAGTCGCCGAGCTTGCGCCGCAGGTTCGCAATCTGCACGTCGATCGTCCGCTCGGTGACGGAACGCTCCTCGATCTGCACCGCGTCAAGGATGCGGGACCGGGCGAGGATGCGCCCGCGATGGGAGACGAGGAGGGCGAGGATGCGCAATTCGCCGGGCGTGAGTTTCAACTCCGCGCCGTTGAGGGTCACGACCCTCTCGTCGCCATCGAGCACAAGCCCGTCAAACGCCGCGCCCGCCTTCACGGCGTCGCCGCGCCGCAGGACGGCGTGGATTCGCGCAAGCAGGACGGCGCGGTCGAAGGGTTTCGTCACGTAGTCATCCGCCCCGCACTCGAGTCCCCGCACGATGTCCTCGCTCTGCGTCCGCGCCGTCAGCATGATCACCCGCACCGAAGCGAGCGCGGGAGTCTCGCGAATGCGGCGGCAGATTGTGAAGCCGTCAAGCCCTGGCAGCATCAGGTCCAGCAGCACGAGGTCGGGCTTCCGCCGCTTGACGGCCTCCAGCCCCTCGTCGCCGCGCGAGCAACTCGACACGTGGACGAAGCCCGCGCCGAGCAACGCCATTTCCAGCACCGCCCGGATGGTCGCATCGTCCTCAATGACAATAATCTTAACGAGTTCGTCCATATCTACCCTCGGCAATCCCAGCAGGTGGCAACGAGATTCTGCGCGAGAACCTCGAGTTCGACGTCCCCCCGGTTCAGGGCGACCAGCGTTTCGCGCATGGCCGCCTCGGCGAGATGCGGCGCGTTGCATTCCTCCGACAGGTGCGCGAGGTTCAGCTTCTTCAGGCGCGGCGAGGCGAATCTGCGCACGAGTTCGCACGCCTGCTCGTTCGAGAGATGCCCGCGCGGACCCCAGATGCGCCGCTTCAGCTCTTCCGGTCGGGCGCTCGCGCGGAGCATCACCGGGTCGTGGTTCGATTCAAGCGTCACCACGTCCGCCTCGGCGAGATGAAGACCGACGGAATCGAGGGGCGTTCCGATGTCCGTGCCGTGAAAATACGTCTTGCCTTCCGCCCGCACGAGATAACCGACCGGGTCGGCGGTGTCGTGCGGAATGGAAAACGGCGAAATCTCAAACGGCCCGACGGCAAAGGTCTGTCCATTCTCAAACGAGGTGAAGTCCGTCTCCGCCATCTTGCACCGCCATGCAACGGCTTCCGCCGTCATCAGGTTCGCGAAGATCGGAACGTCCGGAAACTTCTTGTGGAAGAGCGGTATGCCCTTCACGTGGTCGTCGTGGCTGTGCGTGACGACGAGGGCGCAGATGCGTTCGGGCGAAAGCCCCGCCTCGGCACATTTCAGCTTCAGGTTCTTCAGGCACAGTCCGCAGTCAATCAGCAGGATGTCCGCGCCGCTGCAGACGCAGTAGGCATTGCCCTTTGATCCGCTTGCAAGGGAAACGATCCTCACGTTCAGGTCTCCGTGCGCCTATGCGCGAATCTTGACGATGAGTTTCTTCCGTCGCGTCGGTTCGCCCAGCGTCAGACAGGGCGCGTGCGCGCCGTTCCCCGGCATGAAGATGGCGAACTCCCCCGGCACGAGCGTCAGCGGACGCATCGCCGCCTGACCGAAAGCGACATCCTTTTCCGCGTCAAAGGGCCCGAGTTCGCGTCCGACGAGATCGAGCAGTCCGTATGTCTCGGGACCGTCAAGCGGCGTCTGAACGTCGATGAAGGCCTTGTGCACCTCGGCGCGCTGACTTTCGCCGAACGGCTTCAACTCCACCTCGCTCACGGTTGCCCAGCAATCATCCCCGTCGATTTCGTGCCGCCCGACGGGAAGCGCCGCGAGATCGGCCTGACGCAGAAACGCGAACGCCTTCGCAAAGCGCGGATGCAGCCCCTCGTGAAGCACCGAATCGGCGATTCGCCCCTTCAGGAAGGGCGAGGACGGCAGGACGCACCGGGGCTCGTGGTATTCGGCGCAACTCGCCTCGGTCTCCCAGACCTTCACGGACGAGACTTCGGGAATCCGCTTGCGGAGTTCGCCGTAGAAATGCGCCGCGAGGTTTTCCGCCGTCGAACGGAACGGCAGGGCGACGGTGCGCATGCCGTGCTTTTCGACGACGGCGGCAATCTCGCGTTCGCCCTCGGATGTCGCGTTATAGATGAACGCATGGTCAAAACGTGCGCAAATCACCTCTTCGGCAATGGTTTTGAGGTCTTTGAAGTCGATGACCATGTCCCCTTCCCGTCCTTCGGACTGGGTTACGGAGACATCGACTCGGTAGGTGTGCCCGTGCAGGTTCTTACACAATCCCCGGTGATTCGTGAGGATATGCGCGGCATCGAACTTCACGCTCTTTGTAACGGTAATCATGGCGGTTATTATACCACAATTTCGTCCGTGTTCGGCGGGGGTTTGCTATCGCCACGAATTTCACGGATTTTGGGGAGGGGAAGGGGGAGAGGAGAGGATAGCCGTGGTGATCGGGAGAATCGGGAGAGGGAGGGAGAGAGTTGAAGTGGGAGTTGAAGTTGAAGAGTGGAGTGATGCGCATCAAGAGGGGGTGTTGATGCGCATCAAGGGGGGTGGTTGATGCGCATCACGAGGGGGTGTTGATGCGCATCACGAGGGGGTGTTGATGCGCATCAAAGGGGGCGGTTGATGCGCATCAAAGGGGGTGGTTGATGCGCATCAAAGGGGGTAGTCGATGCGCATCAAGCCCCTAGCCACATTCGGCAAAGCGGACAATTCGCCGCGCAACCGCCAGTTTGCTCATCAGGGGAAGCCGCTCAACCGTGCCGTCACGATGCAAAAAAGTGACGCGATTCGTATCCGTGCCAAACCCCGCCCCCTTCTCGGTGACATCGTTCGCAACAATCATCTCCAACCCCTTCTCGCGGCACTTCCGCGTCGCTTCGGCGAGAACATCGTTCGTTTCCGCCGCGAAGCCAATCTTGCGGACGCCACGCACGGTGCGCAAAATGTCGGGATTTCGCGTCAATTTGAGCACATTCGTCATCTGCGACTTCTTGAGTTTTCGGTCGGCGCAGACCGCCGGTCGCCAGTCCGCCACGGCGGCAGTAGCGACAAAAACGGCATTCGGATGCGTTTTTGCCGCGTTTTCGACCGCTTTCAGCATTTCCCGCGCCGACACGACGTCGATGCGCATCACGCCCTTCGGTGTGCGGAGGCTGACGGGACCCGCCACGAGAATAACCTCATGCCCCCGCTCGACGGCGGCACGCGCCACGGCGAACCCCATCTTTCCCGTGGACGGATTCGAGAGAAACCGCACGGGGTCTATGTATTCGCGTGTCGGGCCGGCCGTGACGATGAAGGTCATTCCGCGTTCGCCTCCTTTTCGCCGGCACGAGCCGCCGACGCGCGGACGGCGGAAATGACGCGCCCCTCGGGCGGCAGGTCGTCTCGGCTTTTCCCACACGCCGCTAACACCTTGTCCGTCGTCTGAAAATGCGCCTTCGCATGGTTCATCAGCCAGACCGGGCCTTCCTTCCTGACCATTTCCTCCGCGACTTCGCGGACTCGCGGGTCACTCGACCCAATCGGCATCTTGCGCGATGACGCGAAAACCTCCTCGCTCATCTTCGCCATGTCGCGCAGAAAGAGTTCACGGGCGATGACCGAAGCCGCCGCCACGGCAATGTCGCTCTCGGCCTTGTGACGCTGCTCGACCGTCGCCGCCTTGCCGCGTGTCTTCAGGGCGCGGCGAATCGTCAGTTCGGTCGGCGCGAACTGGTCAACCACCACGCGATTGCAGCCCGGCCGCTTCTCCAGCAGTTCCTCGATCGCCGTGCCGTGTGCCCAGGCGAGCATGCGGTTGATGTTCCTTATCTTCGCGTAGAGGCGGTTGTAGGCGGCGGGGCCGAGCTTCACGACCGAATAGCCCGTCGGCCCGAGCAGGGCGCGGAGTTTCGCACCCGCCGCGAGAACCGCCGCGTCGGTCATCTGCTTGCAGTCCTTCACGCCGAGTTTCCGCATCGCCTGCGAGAGGTCGGGGTCGGTGTAGGCGCAGCAGACGACGAGCGGTCCGAAGTAGTCGCCCTTGCCCGACTCGTCGCTACCCGCGTGCGCGGCGAAGAGTTCGGGGTTCAGGATTTCCTCGTAGCCGAGCGACGCAGTGCCGAGGACGTTCGGCTCGAGCACGAACTCGATGAAGTCCCGCGCCTTCACCCCCTGGACGCAAAGCTTGCGCTTGCCGTGCTTCTCCTTTCCGTAGAGCGTCGCATTGAAATGGTCGCCCTCGATGGAATAGAGGGAATACGGGACCTCGCGCTTGCGGTAGTTCCCGTTCACCATGATGCCGAGCAGAAGTTCCTGCTGGTCGTTCGTCAGCTCATAGGTGAACGAGGTCTTCTTTTCCGGCTCGTCTGTCACGCGCACCCCTCCGCTCACTTCGCGGAAAAGCGGAACTCCGTCGTCGTGCGATAGGTTTCGCCCGCACGGACGATCGTGGACGGAAACTGCGGCTTGTTCGGCGAATCGGGCGCGTGCTGGGTCTCGAGAGCGATGCCGCAGCGGAAGGAGAGGTGTTCGCCGCCCTTCGCCGTCTGGTCGTAACTCGCCCAGTTCGCCGTATAGACCTGCAGGCACGGCTCGGTCGTCCACACTTCGACCTGACGGCCGTTCAGCGGACAGTAGACGCGCGCGGCGATGCGCAGTCCGTTCCCCGGCACGGGGTCGAGCACCCAGTTGTGGTCGTAGCCCTTGCCGATTTCCAGTTGCGGGTCGGGCTCGTTGATGCGCTCGCCGATGCGCATTCCCTCGCGGAAGTCGAACGGCGTGCCCGCAACCGACGCGATCTCGCCCGTCGGGATCTGCCCCGCGTCCGTCGGCGTGAACGTGCTCGCGGGAATCGTCATCACGTGGTCTTCGATCGAGCCGCCCGCCTCGCCGTGGAAGTTGAAGTAGACATGCTGGGTCATGTTGATCGGCGTATCCTTGTCCGGCACGGCCTCGTAATCGACGCGCCACACGTTCGCCGCCGTCAGCGTGTAGGTCACCTTCGCCTCGACCTTGCCGGGGAAGCCGTTCTCGCCGTCGGGCGACGTGCGCGTGAAGACGACGCCCACGTCGTCGCCCTTCACGAACGGCTCCGCGCCCCACACGAACGCATCCCACCCGCGCAACCCACCGTGCAGTCCGCACGGGATTCCGCCGGGGGCGTTGTTCGTCGGGATCTTGTGTTCGACGCCGTTCAGCGTGAACTTGCCCGCGGCGATCCGATTGCCGTAGCGGCCGATGATGCACCCCCAGTAGGGATCGCCCGCATCCCATCCGGCGGGGCTGTCAAATCCGATGGCGACATCCTTCATCTCGCCGTCGCGATCGGCGGTATAAAGGCGCACGACCTTCCCGCCGTAGTCGCTCACCTCAAGCACCACGCCGCCCGCGCCGCGAAGCGTGAACTTCCGCGCCTTTTCGCCATACTTGGTCATCCCGAAGTCGGCAATCTCATACGAAGCCTTCGACATCTGCACTACCTCCTTGTTAACATTTGAACAGATGCGCCCATTATAGCATATTTTGCCCCACACTGCCGCAGCAAGTGGTTCCGCACGGTTGCATGGCGAACGGAAATTTTGGTATAATTTCAAGCAGTCAGGCGGAAGATGCTACGTCTGACAACGGCTGAATGGCCTATTTGCTCATTGACATCGGCGGGCGCAGCATCTCGCGCTCGCCACCGGCTCAAAGCGAAATTACAATAAAATGCAGATTTGAGGTCTGACCTTCGTTCTCGATTTATTGTAATTTGCGGAGGGCGAAACCTTTGACTCGCGGCTGCATACTGGGCCGCAGAAGAAGGACTCGCGGAGACGCTTCCGACGCCCGCGAGGCGTACGCAATCTTGCGTATTTGGCTTTACTGGAAAATCGACCAAATCTTCATGGAGAGCCGAATATGTGAGATGCGCTACGTGGATTAGCTCCACGCGGCGTGTCTTCTATTCCGTGTTTTCCATAAGGCGCTTGGTCGTGCCTCCAGTAGAACATGATGTGAAGGCACGCCGCTTCTTTTCCTGCGCCCGGCGGACTGTGCCTTGGTAAAGGCGGGTGCAGCGCGTTCGGGTGGTCTTGGCCGAACAATTGAACGCGCCGAACAAAACAGTCGCGGCCATCAATAGGAAAAGAAACACAATGAAGAAACTTCTCTATGCGGCCGCGCTCGCGGCGGCATGCGCCATCCCCGCCCTGCTCGTTCTGCTTGACGTCTCGGTCTTCAAGTTCTGCTGCAACGAGGCCGGGATCGTCGAACCCGTCCAGGCGCTCTGCCTCCTTGCAATCTCGGTGCTGCTCGCCGTCTCCGCCAGACGCTTCCCGGACTTCCGAGGGGGATTTCTGCTCGCGGCGGGATTCTTCCTCGTGCTGTGCATTCGCGAGAACGACAAGTGGCTGGACCTTGTATGGCACGGCTTCTGGCTCTACCCGGCGTTGCTTGTGACGGCTCTCGCCTGCGCACTGGCCGTCCGTTCGCCCAAGACAATCCTGCCGGGCATCTGGCGAATCATCCAAGACGATCTCTCGTCCATCCTGGCGACTGGCTTTTTCATCACGGTCGGCTTCTCGCGGATGTTTGGCATGAAGCCCATCTGGCGAGAGGCGGTCGGAATGGATGAGTACCGAGTGGCAAAGCACGTCGCCGAGGAAGGCACCGAGCTGCTGGGCTATGCCCTCATGCTGGCCTGGGCTATCCTTTTCGTGTGCAACCTTGTTCGCGAAAATCGGGCGAAGAGGTGCGATTCTTCCGCGAAATCGCCGCGGCCTTTTAAAGACATGGACAAGGTCTGATCGACAATCCCGACATCTTCATGAAACGGAATCTGATTTTCACGGCGACCTTCGGAGTCATCCTACCCTTGGCTTTTGAAGTTCGCGCATTCGACTCAGCTGCGTGGCAAGAGAAGCGTGTCGCCCTCTCGCACGAAGCCGACCGTCTGCGCGAGGCCTACCGACAATGCGTGAGCAAACTCCAGACACCGGCGGAGGACGTGACGCTTCCCCTTGAGATGTTCCCGAACGGCTCGGTGCAGGTTGTCGTTCACGCGCGAAAGGCTCAGTATTTCCTGTCTTCCGGGTTCGTCTGGGCGGAAGGCGTCACAGTGCGAAAGTTCAAACGGGACGGCTCGCTCGACATCACGCTCGAGGCGCAGAACTGCGTCATCGACCGCGAGACGAAGAGCGGTTGGGCGGAAGGTGCGGTGACGCTGACGCAAGGCGGGACGGTCTTGCGCGGACGAGGCGTCTACTTTTCCTCGCCCGAGGGCTATCTCTGCGTGACGCAGGATTCCGACATCGATTCGAAAGACCTCAAGAACGGGGGAGGGATTCTCTGATGGCGACGTTTTTCTCCGGGCTGCTGGGCGTGATGCTCCTTCTGGATCCGCATGAGGAAATCGACACGGAGGCCGCTGCGGCCGTCTCGGCGGATGCCGACCGTGTGACACTCGCGAGCGGGGCGGTTCGTCGCCAAGAGCAGAGTTCGGCACGCATCCGCAGTGATTCGAGTGCCTTCGACCGCAATGTTGGCGTCATTCTCTTCGAAGGGAACGTGGTCATCGAATACGAAACCGACTACATGCTGTGCGCCGACCGCGTCTTCGCCTTCCTCACGGCTTCAAACCGACTGTCGCGCGTCGTAGCGGACGGAAACATCGTAATCTCGAACGAAATGCGCGTCGGGACGTGCGCGTTGGCGACATTTCGGAAGGCCCGGAACGAGATTGAGATGTTTGGCAAGGTTGGCGAAGCGAAGGCCAGGCTTTCTGAAAGCGGCGCACAATCGAGCGCCATCGAGGGCGACCGCATCCGCTTCTGGCTGGACACGGAGCAGGTTGAGGTCACGAATTCGCGAATCTCAACCGAAATTGAGAGGAGTAGACCACAATGACGATTCTTCCCCTTCTCGCCACATTGGCGATTCTCGCCCCGAAGGACGGTGCGCTCGTTCCGACGCAGAGGAACGGACAAAAGGCTTATTTTTCGTGTGAACGCGCCGAACGGTGGCACAGCATGGACACGCCCGATCTCCGCGTGCAGGTCTCGTCCGTCGGCGCGACCCAGCGTCCGCTCGAACTCGCATGGTCCGACGACGAGACGAATGCGGTCTATGAACTCCGAGTCATCCGCGAAGGTGGCGCACCCGATGTGTTTGCCGTCACGAACAGGACAACTGTCTACCTCACAAACCTCGAACTCGGCGCGCGCTACCGATGGTCTGTTTCCAATGGACGCGACACGGCCGCCGCCTCATTCGTCACGGAAAACGCTGCGCCGCGTTTCCTGCGGGCGGACGGCGTCCGTAATTTCCGAGACATCGGCGGCTGGCGGACGGCGGACGGTCAATACGTCCGTCAGAATCGGATTCTCCGCTCGGCCGGTCTCCGGTCATCCGCCCGGTCGGAGGGCAACATGCTTTTCGCCACGAAGGTCATTCCCGGTGCGCAGCGCGTGACGGACGCGGGACTGACGACACTCCGAAACGAATTCAAGATCAAGACAGACCTCGAACTCCGCACGCCGCAGGAGACCGCCGCCATGCGCACGACGCTTCTCGGCCCCGACGTCACGTGGGTGAACGAGTCGTTCGCCGCGTATGACTTCATCGACAGTCCCTCGCGCGGAAAAGAGCCGTTCGCCCGCATCTTCCGCCTCTTCACCGACGAGGCGAACTACCCGATCCTCATGCACTGCTCCGGCGGACGCGACCGCACCGGCACGCTCGCATTTCTGTTGAACGGACTTCTCGGCGTCGCGGAAGACGACCTCTGCCGCGACTGGGAAGCGACAATCTTCTCCGATTCAGGGACAAAGTTCACATCCGACCGCATCGTTCGGCTTCTCGACTACCTCAAGACCTATCCGGGCAACGCGCTCCAGTCCCGCATCGAGGCCTATGCCCGGAACTGTGGCGTGACGGATGACGAAATCGCCGCGTTCCGACGGCTGATGTTAACTGAGAGGCAGGGACAGACACCGTAAAACGCGGCGGAAAATTGCTATGGTATACGTTTCGGTCAGGCTGTCCTCTTCTCCCGGATTTTGTGCGTCTTCTGATGAGGGCAGGATGCCGGAAACGGAAAAAAGATCTGCCGAATGCAGTTTAAAGCTGAAAAGGAAAAGACGAAAAATGAAAAACCCAACTCACAAGGCTTCCTGTTAATCCTGTTCATCCTGTCAAAACTGCCCGAAAGGGAAAGAAAAGGCGAGGTTCAGGCAAAGACGAGGTCGTCGGCGCGGAAGACGGGCCCCTCGATGCAGCAACGCGAGTTGCCGCGCACCGTTTTCTGGATGCAGGCATAGCACGCGCCGACGCCGCAGACCATGTGACGATCCATCGAAATCCAGCCCTTCGACCCCGTGCCCGTCGCACGCTGGGCGACCGCCTTCAGCATGCCGTCCGGTCCGCAGGCGAAGAGTTCAAACCCCTTCCCTTCCTGTCGCAGACGGATGAGTTCATCGTCAAGCGGATCGGTGACGAGCCCCTTCACGCCCGAGCTGCCGTCGTTCGTCGCCGGATGCACGGCGACGCCGAGCGCGGCGAATCTGTCGAGCGCAAGAAGGTCGTCCTTCGTGCGTCCGCCGACGAAAAGCGCAATCTGTTCCGCCGCGATGCCATTCGCGAGCAGTCTCTTCGCCAGAAAGTAGAGCGGAGCGACGCCAAACCCGCCGCCCACGAGAAGCGCCGCGCCGCCGCATTCCTCTGGAAAGCCGTGACCGAGCGGACCGAGCACCGAAACCGTCTCACCCACCTTCACGCCGTTCAGGGCCGCCGTGCCGCGTCCGACCGTCTTGTAAAGGACGAATACCTTCCCGTCCGCCGCGTCAAAGACGGAGAACGGACGGCGCAACGCGCTCGCCTCCAGCGCCGGCACGCGCACGTGGATGAACTGCCCCGGTTGGACTTCCGCCGCGATTTTCGGAGCTTCAAAGACGAGATAGCGGTAGCCGCTCCCGATTTCCGCGTGCGTGACGACCTTGCACATTTCATCCACCATCGCCAAATACCTCCGTTTGTCTCTTTTATTCGATGTTCTTCAGTCGCGCCGAAATCGACTTCAGGCTGTTCCACATGGCCCGCTTGATCCGATCGACCTCCGGCGTGACGACCTTGAAACGCAGGATGAACGCCGGAGAATGGGTGACGAGCACGTCTTTGGCGTGCGGCGTGTCAATCCACTGTCCCGGAGCCCCCGCCACACCCGGAAACCACTTCTTGAGGGCGTTCCCGCCCAGGACGACAATCACTTTCGCCTTCGGCAGCGTCCCCTCCCACACGATCGGTGCGGTCGCGGCGGTCTTGCCAAGCGCGGCGACAATCTTCGCCATCATCTCCGTGCCCGCCGCCGAAAGCGGGCGGTCATGCAGAAAGGCGAAGTCATAGGAGTCCGAAGTCGGGCGCGGCGCAGTCGGGCGAAGCGGCGCGACGGGCGGACGCGGCGCGGGTGCGACGGGTGCACCATTCCCGACGTCGGGCTTTTTCTCGGGCACCGTCAGCACGTCACGCGCACATTCGACGGAGCGAACGCCGAGTTCGCGCTCCAGCGCAAGCTCGGCTTCGAGTCCGTCAAGAATGTAGTCGAGGGCGGTCACGCCTGTTTCGGCTTGTTGTATCCGTACGGATTCTTCTTCTGCCAGCGCCAGGCATCCGCGCACATCTCGTCGATGCCGCGCTCGGCCTTCCAGCCGAGTTCCTTCAGCGCGAGCGCGGGGTCGGCCCAGCATTCGGCGATGTCGCCGGGACGACGCGGGCAGATCTTGTAGGGCACGGGACGACCCGAAGCCTTCTCGAACGCCTTCACGATCTGCAACACGGAATAGCCGTGTCCCGTGCCGAGATTGTAGATCTTGAGCCCGAGCGAAGGCTCCTTCTCCAGCTTCTCGATCGCCTTCAGGTGGCCGAGCGCGAGATCCACGACGTGGATGTAGTCGCGAACGCCCGTGCCGTCCGGGGTCGGATAGTCGTTGCCGAAGACGTTCAGTTCGGGGCGGCGGCCGATCGCGACCTGCGCGACATACGGCAGAAGGTTGTTCGGGATGCCCGCCGGATCTTCGCCGATCAGCCCCGACTCGTGCGCCCCGATCGGATTGAAGTAGCGCAGGAGAATCACGTTCCACGACGGGTCGGCCTTCTGCACGTCGCGGAAGACCTGCTCCATCATCAGCTTCGTCCAGCCGTAGGGGTTCGTGCAGCCGGGTGTCGGGAAGTCCTCGCGGATCGGCACGGACTGCGGCTGGCCGTAGACCGTCGCGGACGACGAGAAGACGACGTTCTTGCAGTTGTGATCGCCGAGGCACTTCAGGAGCGTGAACGTGCCGCCGAGGTTGTTGTTGTAATACTTCAGCGGAATCTTCGTCGACTCGCCGACCGCCTTCAGCGCGGCGAAATGAATCGTCGCCTGGAACGGGGCTTCCCGGTCGAGAATCTGGTTCAACTTCCGCTCATCGCGGATGTCGACCTTGTAGAACGTCGGCGCCTTGCCCGTGATGCGCCTTACGCGGGCAAGCGACTTCTTCGAACTGTTGCAGAGATTGTCCACAACAACAACTTCATGCCCCGCATTCAGGAGCTCCACGACCGTATGGCTGCCGATGAACCCGGCACCGCCCGTCACAAGAATCTTCATTGAGTGAATGTCCTTTCGTTCGCGCGTATTATACCAAAACTTCGGGCGGGCGGGCAGACCGAAAAGAAGGCGCACGGATTTTTCAATCCGTGCGCCCACGGGCGACCCTTCCGCCCTTCGTCAGTGCGCCCGTTCTTACTTCTTGGCGGCTTTCTTCACAACCTTCTTCACGGCGACTTTCTTCACGGCCGCCTTCTTCGCGGGAACCTTCTTCGCGGCGACCTTCTTCGCGCAGCACGCCTTCTTCGCACAGCACGCCTTCTTGGCGGGCGCCTTCTTCGCGGGTGCCTTCTTTACGGCAACCTTCACTGCAACCTTCTTGGCTGGTTTCTTGGCAACTTTCTTCGTTGGCATCTCGTGTTCCTTGTTTTGTTTGGAGTTGTCGGCACACTCAACAGAGAGCGCAACATCCGCAACTTCGCTTATATGATACCAATCTTTTTCAATTTGCGCAAGTGGGGGGCGGGGCGGCACGGTTGCCGCAGTGCCGCCCAAAACCTCTCGTCTACTTGAGCAGTTCCTCGACACGCGCGTGTTCGAGGCGACGGTCGCGCAACTTGATCAGCTTCACGTAGTCCAGCCGGTTGCGAAACAGGTCGGAGAGAATGGGCTCGGAGAGAAAGCCGAGTCCGCTCGCACGCGCGGCGGAAAGGAAATTTCCGTATTCCGCGTTTTCGCGCTGGAGTTCGGGCAGCCGCGCAAGAATCAGCCTTGTCGCGCCGACACCGCCGCTCACCCGTGAATAGGCGCTTCCGAAACAAATGAACCCTCCCTCGCGCAAATAGGCGTCGACCCGCGTCCGCGAACGGTTGAGCCTCTCGACGAGAGCCTTCGCCTTCTCATTCATCGCGAATTCGCCGTTGAACTCGACCTTCGTGACCGTCGTCGGCGAACGCATCACGGGCTTCACCACCTTCGGACGTGCCGGCCGTGCCGATGACTTCCTGGCCTTCGCCGCCGGCTTCTCATCCTCGAAGAGATCCGCAAGCGGGTCATCCCAGTCCGTGACGTCCGACGCGGATTGTGACGATTCGGCTGGCGCGGGTTCGGGCGCGGCGACTGCGGCGGACACTTCGTTCGTGGCGGACTGAACCGTCTCCGTCGTGACGACCGCGCCGTCCTGCGTCCGCAGAAATTCGCTCCACGCAATCAAGGGACCCGTCACCTGAATGCCGTTGATGCGAAGCGCATTCCCATACCGCTCGACGACATACGGTGGCTGAAGATACTTCCCGTCCAGAAAGACAAGACCGTTCCGAATGGACTTGCCCCGCGTCACCTTGAGCGCCTTCGCCACCTCAAAGGGAACGGGCGACAGCGCTGCCATTAGGGGATGGAACGGAAGCGCGGCAAGAATCAGAAGAGCCAGTCGTTTTCGCATCATCGAAAGGTAAGAAGCCCCACGTTGCCGTAACACAGAATCCCCGGAACCCGTCGTTCCACATGTGAGGCCGAAGCCCCTCAATAAGATGTCGGTCGAAGAAACTTCTGCTGAATCCGCGTGCAACACAGAGCCCACGTCGTACAAATCAGTTCTCCCTCACTTCAATGCCGGCGGTTGCCTTGAGGGCGTCGACAATCCGCTGGAAGGCCCTGCCCACCTCTTCATCGGTCAGCGTCCGGTCGGCGGCGCGGAACTCGAGCGCATAGGCGCGGGAATCCTTGAACGTATCGAACAGCGTGACATTCACGAGTTCCTTGCCGCCGTTCTTGCGAATCGTCCGCACGATCGTCTCGTGCGAAACCTCCTTCTTCGCGACAAGGGCGACGTCGCGGCGCACGAGCGGGAACTGCGGCACGGCCGAAACCTTGCCGAGAACGTCCGTCCGCTTCAGGAGCGGCTTCAGTTCGAGTTCGCAGAGCGCCATCTGGGTGGTGAGGCGGTAGGGGTGGCGGAGTTTCGCCGAGAGTGCGCCGAGAACGCCAATCGGGCGACCGTTCAGCTTCACCGAAAGCGCCGCGCCCGGCACGAACGCCGGGTGCTCGACGGCGGCGAACTCGAGATGCCCCGCATGGAGCTTCGCAATCAGTTCCTCGACCGCCCCCTTCATCCACAGCACGGCATCCTCTTCAGAAACGGCGACGCGGCGGCGCAAAGCCTCGCGCCCCACGGGACCGACAAAACCGAGCGAAAGCATCTCCTTCTCCGCCGGACCCTTCGCAAACACCTTGCCCATCTCGAAGAGAAGCGCGCTCTCCAACTGGTGGGAGGCGTTGCGGCCAAGCGAATCCATCATCTGCGGCAGCAGGCTGTCGCGCATGACGCCGTATTCCGCCGACACGGGGTCGGGGAGTTCGAGACGGGGCTCAACCGAGGCGGGTCGACCGTCGAAATCGTCCAGTTCCTTCCTGGAGAGGAAGGAGTAGTGCATCGCCTCCGTGAAGCCGAGCGCCGTGCAGATCTCGCGGACGCGCACCTTCGCACGGAACGGCGCATCATCGAGCGTCGAGACGGACGGCGCGGAGGGCATCGTGTCGGGAATGTTGTCCAGCCCGTAGATGCGGGCGATTTCCTCGACGAGGTCGGCTTCGAGCGTAAGGTCGTAGCGCCAGGAGGGAATGCCGAAATCGACGGCATCCAGCGTGGCGACGTCCGCATTTTCCGTCCGGCGCGGCGAAAGCCCAAGCGACGCGAGAATCCGCACCATCGTGCCGTTGTCGATTGCAATGCCGATCAGGCGGCGGACGCGGCCGAAGTTGAGGCTCACGTCACGGTCAAGGAGCTTCTCGCCGTTCGGCCCCGCGACGAACGCGCGGTTGTCAACGTCAACGACGCCCTTCGCGACGGTCGCCTTGCCATACTTCTGCAGGAGGTGCGCGGCGCGGCGGCTCGCGAAATCGGCGAGATCCTTGTCCACGCCGCGAATGTAGCGGTAGGAGGATTCCGTCGCAAGACCGAGTTTCGTCGCGGTGAACTTCGTCGAGGTGCACTCGAAGAGCGCGGACTCGAGCATCACGCTCTTCGTGCCTTCGGCAATCTCGCTCTCCTCGCCGCCCATCACGCCCGCCACGGCGTTCGGCTTTTCCACGTCACAAATCATCAGCATCGAGGGGTCGAGTTTGCGCTCCACGCCGTCGAGCGTCTTCATCGTCTCGCCCTCGCGCGCGTCGCGCACGACAATCGTGCGGTCTTTCAGCTTCGTATGGTCGAAGGCGTGAAGCGGCTGACCGAGTTCGAGCATCACGTAGTTCGTGACGTCTACGACAAGCCCGAGCGAACGCATTCCGCAGAGTTCAAGACGCTTCTGCATCACCTCCGGGGAAGGCCCGTCCTCAACCGACGTAATCACGCGCGCCGTATAGCGCGGACACTTCGCCGCGTCCTCGACGACGACCTTCACTTCCGATTCGACGGGCGTTTCGCACTCGGTGAAGTCCACCGCCGGGAGTTTGACTTCCCGCCGAAGAATCGCACCGAACTCGCGGGCGAGTCCAATCACACTGAGTGCGTCGGGGCGATTCCACGTCACTTCGATGTCGAAGACGACTTCCGGCTTCTTCGCGCCAACCGCGTCACGCACAAACGCCCCCGTCGGGACATCCGCCGGGAACTCGATGATGCCGTCGTGCCCGCCCTCGAGACCGAGTTCCCTGAACGAGCAGCACATACCGAACGACTCGACGCCGCGCAGCTTGCCCTTCTTGATCTTGAAGCCGCCGTCGGGAATCACCGCGCCGATCTTCGCGAACGCCGTCTTGATGCCCTTGCGGCAGTTCGGTGCGCCGCAGACGACCTGATACTCGTTCGTTCCGTCCGTCACCTTGCAGACGTGGAGATGGTCAGAATCGGGGTGCATCTCGCATTCGGCGACCTCGACGACGACAAAATCGTCCGAAAGCGGCGAACCGCCGACTGTCTCGACGGACTCGACCTGAAGACCCGCGCGGGTCAGTTTCTCGGCGAGTTCCTTCGGTTCGATGTCGTCAATCTTGACGTATTCATTCAGCCAACTGAGCGGAAGCTTCATCTTCTTTATTCTCTTCTTTCTTGACTTCTTCGGCAACCGTCGCTTCGGCGGCGGCCGGGGCCTCTTCGGCCTTCGGTTCTACACAAGCGGGTTCTTCGGTTTCTTCGCGCGCGGGCGCGGATTCGGGCGCGGTCGCGGCGGATTTCCACTTCTGCCACTGCGGACCATACTTCGGGAACTTCTCGACGGGCGAGAACACGCCGTTCGTAAAGGCCACGACGTGACCCGTGGAGGCGAGCCACACGAGTTGCTTTTCCGCCTCGGCATCCGGCGCAACCATCGCCTTCGGCGCACACGGATACGCCGCGACGAGGTTCGCGACCTTCACGAGTTCGGGAATGGCGTGGGCGGTGTCGAACTCCTTCAGTTCGACGCTCGTCACGAATTCGGGACCCCGCGAATCGTTCGCGCGGAAGAAGTGCAGCTTACGGTTGTGGAAAGCGCCGCGCAGGGCGAAGCACATCCCGTAGGGTGCGCGGCGTTCCGCCTCGATCGCGTCCTTCGCCGCCCAGAGAAGCGGCTTCGAGGGGGTCTTCATCACCATCTCGGCGGTAATCATCAGGTGCTTGGGGGATTCCACCAGCGAAGGCAGGATCGTCCGCTTGAATTCGCCCTCCGCCTGCTCCCGTGTCAGGGTCGGCGCATCCTCCGCCGCACCCTTCGCGGCAAAGACGGTCTTCTTCGTCGCATTCTTGCGCCATTCCTCAATCGCCTCGGCGTCGTGCACCATCTCGATGTTGGCGCGATACTGCTCTTCGGACATCTCGGGATAGCGCGTGCGAATCATCTCGCGCACGGTCGAGTTGAAGTCGTGCACGTTCGGCGGCCCGAGCAGAACACCCGAAAGCCCGCACTTCGCCACGCAGTTGAACGTCCCCTTCGGCGGCTCGCACTCGATTTCCTTCGCTTCGTAGTAATCGCCGAGATGCGCATTCAGGATGTGCGCGTGAACGTCGGCCTCGGCGGTCGAGGCGAACCCGCACGCCTTGCACTGGTGCAACTTCTCATCCGCACCCGGCGTGATGCGCAGCAGCACGGAAGACGGGTTGTCGAGGAAGAAATAGGCGAGTTCCTTCAGCTTGTAGGCGTGATAGTCCTGCTGAAGTTTGCGGATAATCGTCCCGAGAGCCTTCGTTTCGGGCAGAACCTTCACCTCGGCTGTCAGCGGCTTCGGCCTTTCAAAACCCCCGCCAGCGCCGCGCCCGCCACCCGTGCCGGGCTTCGCAAACTTCGGCTTGTTGCGGTCGAACGGACGCTTCGCAAAGGGCTTGCGATCGCCACGCGGCGAATCCGTGCGTCTTTCTCCGCCCGCATTCTCGCCAGCGACTCGCGACGACCGTTCGGGACGCGTCTTGCCGACCGTCACGCCCGCATCTTTCTTCGCCCAGTCCGGGGTGAAATCGAACGAACCCAACGAACCCAGGTCTACTTTAGCAGCAACTTCCGTTTCCATAGGCTTGAATTATACCATATATCTCGTTCAGTGTGCGCACGGAATTGATTCGCGCCCGCACCGCCGCCGCGCCGGGACGCCCATTAAAATAGCGGAAGAGATGCGTCCGCATCTTAACGGAGGCAAATCCGTCCGCACCCGGCACGTGGTCGTTCGGGTATTTCGCCGCGAGTTGGTCGCGAAAGCGAAGAATGTAGTCAAGGTGGGTTTCAAGGGGATTCGCCACTCCCTCTCCGCCGCGCAGACGCGAAAAAACGCCCGGCTCCGCAAGCGCCGCCCGCCCGATCATAATCGCCGCGACGCCCGTCGCCGCCATTTCCGCCGCGTTCCGGGCGTTCGTCACGCTCCCGTTCCCCGTCACGGGAATCCGGGCGCGGCGGACGACTTCCGCCAACGTGTCGAGATGCGTCGCCCCGCCGTGCATTTCGGAGGTATAGCGGGCGTGGAGGGTGAGGCCGCTCGCGCCCGCCGATTCCGCCGCGTCCAGTATCTCGAAGATCGTCGTGCGCTTCGGATGGGGGCCGAGCCGCGTCTTCAGCGTCACGGGGAGGTCGGTGTTTTCCTTCATCGCCTTGAGAAGAAGGAAGATCTTGCCGGGACTCTCGACGAGTTTCGCACCCGCACCGCACCGCGTCACTTTCGTCATCGGACATCCCGCATTGAGATTGATCTCGGCGAACCGCCGCCCGCCGTCGCCGCGGAACGCCGAGACTTCCGCCGTCGCACGGGCAACGTCTTCCTCCGTCGCACCGAAGATCTGACAGCCGACCGCCCCCTCCCCTTCCATCGTCTCCATCAAGTGCCGCGTCGGCGAACTGCCGTGGGCGAGTCCGGCGGCGGACACCATCTCGGTATAGGTCAAGTCCGCTCCGCCCTCCGCGCACAGACGGCGGAACGGTGCGTCCGTAAACCCGGCGAGCGGGGCGAGGACGAGTTTCGGGAGTGTCGGGGAGACGGTCATGAACGGCGTGGCGACGTCCTCCGTGCGCAAACCCGCACAATCTCGGGGAAGACAAGCACGTCGGCCGAACCCGACGAAGAAACGATTTTCTCGCGCAGGGTCAGGAAGCGATACCGGGCGATGCGCAGCTCGTTCAGCGTCCAGTTGCGCAGGAAGCCCACGTTCTTCTTAATCGCGTAGGGCGCCATTCCCACCGTCGCCTCGTCCAGTTTGCCGCGTTCCTGCGCGTCCTTCAGTTCGACCAGAAGGCGGAAGAACTTCTCAATCACCGTCGTCATCATGACGGCGAAGCCGTTCTCCTGTTCAAACCGCCGCACGGCGGCCAGGGCCTCGTCGAGGTTCCGCTCGCCGAGGGCGTCCGTCACCGACCAGATTGCGGGCTCGACCCCGACGCCCTGCGAGGTAATCTCGGCAATGTCGGCGGCGGTGATCGTCTTTCGCTCGTTCCCCAGGTAGTCGCGCATCTTGCCGAGTTCGCTCACGAGCGAGCGCGAATCGGTGCCGACGTGCGCCACGAAGCGATCCGCCGCGCCCGACTCGAACGAAAGCCCCATCTCCGCCGCGAGGTCGATGACGCGGACGACGGCGTTCCGCGCCGCCTCCCACGGCTTGCCCGAGGCGAAGGTGACGATTTCGGCGG
>CAVFWY010000003.1:0-14253 GCA_963626175.1 Gemmiger sp. | reverse complement strand
TCCCGTAGCAGCACCCGTAGAAGAAGCACCCGATGCGCCCGAAGGCGTGACCGAGTGGAATCACCGTGCAGAGCAAGTCAGCCAGCCTGAGCGGATGTTCCCGCTTCCACGCGCACCACACGAAGAAGACGACGATGGCGAGAATCAGCCCGCCGTAGAACATCAGTCCGCCCTGGTCGATTCGGACGACCGAAAGCGGATTCACCGCGAACTCGGACTTCCAATGCTCGATTACGTAGGCGGCACGACTGCCGAGCACACCCGACACCATCATCGAGACAATCAGTCCCGACAAGTCCTTCCGACCCGAAAGCCGCTCAACCAGCGTCCAGCAGAGGATGAACCCAAGGGCCATACAAGCCCCATAGGTCTTCAGGTGCAGGAATCCAATGTCAATCAGGTCGGGGAACATCGTCCGTCAGTCCTTGTGCGCCGCAGACGGTGTCCGGGCGGTCAGCAGTTTCAGCACGGAGAGCGTCGCGAACATCAGCACGAGAGCGATGCCCAGCGAGATCCAGACGTTGTTCACGAGCGGGGCGATGACATAGGCGACGAACGAGACCGCCGCGACAATCATGGCATACGGCAACTGCGTGTTCACGTGGTTGATGTGCTTGCACTGCGCACCGGCGGACGACATGATCGTCGTGTCGGAAATCGGCGAGCAGTGGTCGCCGCAGACCGCGCCCGCCATGCAGGCCGAAACCGCGATGATCGTCATCGTCGAACCGGGAATCGCCGCGAGGACGATGGGGATCAGGATGCCGAACGTCCCCCAGCTCGTGCCCGTCGAGAAGCCGAGGATGCAGGCGATGAGGAAGATGATCGCCGGGAGAAACGCCTTCAGCGAAGCCGCCGGGCCGTTGATGAGGTCGGAGATGAAGATCTTCGCGCCGAGCGAATCCGTCATGCCCTTCAGCGTCCACGCGCAGCAGAGAATCATGATTGCCGGCACCATCGCCTTGAACCCTTCGGGGAACGCCTCCATGCACGACTGGAACGAAATGACGCGGCGGCACATGAAGAAGACGACCGCGAACACGAGCGCGACAATCGAGCCGAGCGCAAGGCCGACCGACGCATCCGAATCGGAGAACGCCTTCACGAAGTCCATGTTGTTCTCGCCGCCGAAGAAGCCGCCCGAATAGATCATGCCGACCGTGCAGGTGAAAATCAGGAAGAGGACGGGGACGACAAGGTCGCAGACCTTTCCCTTCTCGTTCTTCGCGAGTTTCGCGGACATCTCTTCAAAGCCCTCCTTTGCGTCCGACACGCCGTTCTCAAGCGCCTCCCGCTCATACCGCCGCATCAGGCCGAAGTCGAACTTGAAGATGGCGACGAAGAACATGGTGAAGATCGTCAGGATGGCGTAGTAGTTGAAGGGAATCGCCGCGATGAAGAGCGAGAAGCCCGACTCCGCGCCCGCCCCCTTCGCAAAGCCGGCGACCGCCGCCGCCCAACTCGAAATCGGCGCGATGATGCAGACCGGGGCCGCCGTCGCGTCAATCAGGTAGGCGAGTTTCTCGCGGGAGACGCGCTTCGCGTCCGTCACGGGACGCATCACGCTGCCGACCGTCAGGCAGTTGAAGTAGTCGTCCACGAAGATGAGGATGCCGAGGATGATCGTCGCCACCTGCGCCCCGACGCGGGACTTGATGTGCGACGCCGCCCAGCGGCCGAACGCGGCGGACCCGCCCGTGCGGTTCATCATCGCCACGAGCGCCCCGAGGAGGACGAGGAAGAAGATGATGCCGATGTTGTAAGGGTCGGCGACGGACTTGATGAAGCCCGTCTCGACGACATGCACGACCGTCCCCTCGAACGAGAAGAAGGAGTAGAGCAACCCGCCCGACACGATGCCGAGAAAGAGCGACGAGTAAACCTCCTTCGTGACGAGCGCGAGGAAGATCGCCAGCAGCGGCGGGAACACCGCCCACCACGTGCCGAAGAAGCGGTTCTTCACACGCACCGTCGCGAGAGCCGTCGCCTCGTTTTCCTGAAAGGCGCCGTCGCTCTGCACGTTCTCGGCGTAGGCGTCGACATATGCCTTCGCCGACTCATAGTCCGTGAGGTTGTATTCCTTCGTCTCGCCGTCGACGAGAACCTTCACGGTCTCTGCCGGGGCGGCGTTCGCCTTCTCTTCGGCGAATGGGCCGAAGACTGTGCCGGTAATGACGGCGGCAATGAGGAGTAGTTTTTTCATGTTCTTTTACTTACTTTCCTTTAACCATATTGTTTTCGGTTGTTCAGAATCTGAAATCCACCTGCCAGCGCAGAAACCACGCGGGCTTGTCGGTCGCGTAGTAGTCGCCGGGGTTGAAGAGTTCCGCGTGAAGATGGGCGAATATCTCGAGCCGCTCGCCTTTCGCCGCGTCCGCCAGCCAGATGGGGAACTCGTATCGCGCCGCGCTGAGGAATCCCTTGAACGAGCCGTCCTCCCCGCCGAGTCCGTCCCGTTCCGCCGCGAAAATCGGGCCGCCCCAGACGGAGAACTTATGCCGCCGCCCGAAATCGACGCCGCCCGTCATCTTCACGAACATCATGTTGCTCCACCACCCGACGCCGTAGTGCGTGCCATAGAGGAAAAGGTCCGCCTCGTTCGCCCCACGCGCCCACATCGGATCCCACGCGCGGTGACCGCCGTCCTCGTTCGCGGCGTTTCCGTCGCCGCTCATCGTCCGCAACCCGACCGAACCGAACGGCTTCCAGCCCCGCCGCGCACTCTTCCAGTTCACGCCCGAATAGGAACTCCAGCCCGAGAGCCACGCACCGTCGCCATTCCGGCCAATCTGCCCCATCGCCTCCAACTGAAGGGAAAACTCATCCGTTAACTGCGGCAACACCTTGAGGCCAAAGAGTTCCCGCCGCGTCCACGGATGCCGCTCGCCGTTCAGCCAGAACGACTCCGTCACCTTCTGCATCGCAAAGACCTGATAGGGCAGCCAGTCCGCCGCCTTCCCCGACCAGATGCCGCCCCAGCCCCAGTCGTCCATTTCCACGTCCGCACCCGGCGCAATGCCAGAAAGCGAGCGGTGCTTCGAGCGCGTCGTGCCCCAGCGGAGGGGATTGTCGTCCCCGTTGTGAAGAAAGAAAAGGTCGAGCCGCCGTTCTTCGTCGAACTTGAACGCCGCCTTCACCATGTCGGAGAATATCGAGCGCGACCCGTCACCCGGCGTGCCGTCCACGAAAATGTGGTTCAGCCCGCAGTAGTTGTAGAGATCCTGCCGCCCGACGGAAATGTCGAGGAATCCGTCGAAGAGATCCGTCCCTGAAAGATAGAGGTTGTCAACGATCAGTTCGTCGGGAAACGTCGTCGAGGCGATGCGCGGCTCGGGATTCCAGCGGAACTCGTCCGCAAGCCGCGTATAGAGCCGCCAGTGTTCCGCCGCCTTCAGTTCCATCCACACGCGGGGACGAAACCGCATATGGTTCTTGAACGGCCCTGCGGGAGTGCGGCTGAGGTAGCCGCCGCCGGGCAGACCCGGCACGTTCTTCAACACCTCCTGCCGAATGCGCAAATCCGCACCGGCGTCGAATTCAATCGCCGATGCGGAGGCATTCAGGCACAGGATGCCCGAAAGGATGCCGATGAACCCGGTGAGCGTTCTCATGCGTTCGGTTAACTCGGACGATACGAATCCTTCAGGCTGACCGTGCGGTTGAAGACGGGTGCGCCCGGTTTGCTGTCGTATTCGTCCGCGACGAAATAGCCCGTGCGCTCGAACTGGAAGCGTTCGCCGCCTTTCGCCGCCGCGAGCGTCGGCTCGACGTATCCCGAAATCACCTTCAGTGAGTCCGGGTTCATGTAGTTGAGGAAGTTATCCGCACCGTCCTTCAGCGGGTCCTTCTCGGTGAACAGGCGGTCGTAGAGCCGCACCTCGGCTTTCACGCCCGTCGCGCAGTCCACCCAGTGGATCGTTCCCTTCACCTTGCGCCCGTCCGCGGCGTTTCCGCCCCACGAATCCACGTCCCACGTGCCGTGGATTTCGGCGACCGCACCGTCCGCACCCTTCACGCAACCCGTGCACTTGAAGATACACGCGCCGCGCAGACGCACCTCCTGCCCCGGCGCCATGCGGAAGAACTTCTTCTCGGGAACTTCCATGAAGTCGGCGCGGTCAATCCAAATCTCGCGTCCGAACGGAATCCGCCGCGTCCCGGCGGTTTCGTCCAGCGGATTGTTCGGCAACTCCACGTCCCGTGCGCCGCCCTCCCAGTTGTCGATGACGACCTTCACCGGGTCGAGCACGGCCATCCGACGCAACGCCGTGCGGTTCAACTCCTCGCGCACGCACCACTCGAGGAGCGCGGGGTCGCTCTCGCTCTCGAACTTCGAGACGCCGACGCGGTCGCAGAACTCGCGAATCGCCCCCGGCGTGTAGCCGCGCCGCCTCATGCCGCAGACCGTCGGCATGCGCGGGTCGTCCCACCCGTTCACGTGATTCTCCGTCACGAGTTTCAACAGCAAACGCTTCGACATCACCGTGTAGGTGATGTTGAGTCGGGCGAATTCGCGCTGGTGCGGACGTATCTTCACGCCGTTGCGCACCACGAGCATTCCCATCTCGTCCAGCCTGTCCACGACCCAGTCGTAGAGCGGACGGTGCACCTCGAACTCCAGCGTGCACATCGAATGCGTCACGCCTTCGAGCGCATCCTCGATCGGATGCGCGAAGTCGTACATCGGATAGATGCACCACTTGTCCCCGAGATGGTAGTGCGGAACGTGGCGAATGCGGTAGATGACGGGGTCGCGGAAATGGATGTTCGGCGACGCCATGTCGATCTTCGCCCGCAGGCACCACTCGCCGTCCGCATACTTGCCCGCCTTCATGTCGCGGAAAATCGTCAGGTTGCGCTCCGGGGACGTGTCGCGTCCGGGGCTCGCCTTCCCCGGCCGTTCGGGAACGCCACGATACTCCTTCCACTCCTCCTGAGTCAGGTTGCAGCAGTAGGCCTTGCCCGCCTTGATCAGGTTCTCGGCAATCTCATACATCCTGTCGAACATGTTCGACGCATTGTAGAACCCGGGCTCGCCCGCATCCCCCTCGCCCGACCACTGGAAGCCCAGCCAATTGATGTCGCGCTTGATGTTCTCGGCGTATTCGTCGGACTCCTTCGTCGGGTTCGTGTCGTCGAGGCGCAGGTGGCATTCGCCGTTGAAAAGCTGAGCCATACCGAAGTCAACGCAGACGGCTTTCGCGTGGCCGATGTGAATGTAGCCGTTCGGTTCGGGCGGAAAGCGCGTCACGACCGTGCCGCCGGTCGCACCCTCCGCGACATCCTTCTCTATCCACTGACGGAGAAAATGTCGAGATGTATCTGAATCATTCATGCGCGTATTATACCAAATCCGCCCGCACGTAGCGCAAAATGACGCAAAAAACCTAAAGGTGCTCGGTGCAAGAGTCTTCTTCTACAACTCTACAATTCTCCACGGCTACCCCATCTCCCGACACTCCCGATTACCACGGTCAAAGCCATTTTTCATAAATTCGCGAAAATTTGTGGAAATCCGCCAAATTCGCCGCGATAACGGTCAGGAAAGACCCCTTTTATGACCTTCCTTGCGCATCGTTCGAAGGTTTGATGCGCATCAACACACACCTTTGATGCGCATCTCCACCCCCTTTTGATGCGCATCAACTACCCCCTTTGATGCGCATCAACCACCCCCCTTGATGCGCATCAACACACACCTTTGATGCGCATCTCCACCCCCTTTTGATGCGCATCAACTACCCCCTTTGATGCGCATCAACCACCCCCCTTGATGCGCATCAACACACACCTTTGATGCGCATCTCCACCCCCTTTTGATGCGCATCAACTACCCCCTTTGATGCGCATCAACCACCCCCCTTGATGCGCATCAACACACACCTTTGATGCGCATCTCCACCCCCTTTTGATGCGCATCAACTACCCCCTTTGATGCGCATCAACCACCCCCCTTGATGCGCATCAACACCCCTCGGAGATGCGCATCACTTCTCGATGCCATGCTTTCCATCGCCGCAGGAGACTCCTACACGGATCTCAGCTAGTGTTCGCCCCATCCGCAGGGCTTGAAGCGAATCTTCGCCATCTCCTCCGGCGAGAAGCGCGAATTCACGAGCGGCGCAGGGTTCTTGAAGGTTGCGAACGGAGACGGCTTCGGACGCATCGCCGGAATCTCAAACACCTCGCCAAGGAGAGGGTCGTTCGCGACCTTCCCGCCTTCCTTCACAATGATTTCGCGGGCAAGCCGTTCGCACACGTCGACCAGTTCGGGGATGGTGTAGTCCGTGAACTCGAACTTCGTCTTCACGTCCAACCCCGACGTGAAGCGCGCGGGCAGTTTCGAGAAGCCGACGGTCGTAAAGACCACGCCGGCGGCGGACGACGGATTGCAGTCGGAATCAAACCCGCCGCGACAGGCTATCTCAATCGTCTTGTCAAGGTCGCCGTTACCCCAGAGAATGCCAAGAAGAACCATCGCGCCATTGAGCGGCGCGTCGATAATCCCCTTCAGGTTCTTGCACGGGCCGTCGTAGCCGTATTTCCCGTCGATTTTCGTCCACGCCTTCTGCCAGTCATCCGGGTCTTCGGCATGCCAGGCGAGAAGATCGCGCACCATCTCGGCGTAGCGGCTTTGCGCCGGAATCGCCGCGAGAGCCTCCTGAACGACTGCGACGAGGTTGGTCTCGAAGAACGCCGCGCAGTAGAGTGCGCCAATGAATTGTCCGCCGTAGAGTCCGTCCGCATAGTTCATGATGCCGCCGAACTTCTCGCCAAGACGGATGGCCGCCTGCGGACAACCGGGCGAAATGATGCCGGAGTAGTCAGCTTCGATCTGGTAGTCGATGTCGTTCGCGCACGGATTGAGGCGCGGATTGGCGCTGTCCGGCGGCGCAATGCCCTTGCGGAGGAGGTTGCGTCCCTCGGCGTTCGCGTGCCAGAGACGATACTGCGAATTGGCGAAGTCAATCGCCGCCTGTCGTTGCGGGACGCCGTAGCCGTAGGTCGCAAGCGTCTTCAGGAATGTGATTTCAACGTAAATGTCATCCTGGCTGAACGCTTCGGCAGCCATCTTCGGTTTCCAAGGCAGCCACTTCTCGGCGGGGATGATCTTGTGGTTGAACCTGAACTCAGTCGGCCAGCCCCACGAAACGCCGACGATCTGCCCGACCCAGGCGGCCTTCATCCGGTCGCGATAGTCCGCAAGTGACAGGCGGCGGACAGGCTCGTTCGGAAGCGCGGCAAACGCCGCGAGCGGAAGGGCCGCCAGCGCGGCAAAAGTGATTCTCATTTCCATATCCTCCTACGTTTTTCACACATTATACCAAAATTCACGGACGGAGCGTTTCGGAGGGGTCGAAGCGGGCTTTTCCCCACGGATAGGCCCCGAGCGCGACCAACGCCTCCCCGGCGAGGAAGAGTGAACCGCAGACAAGGGTTCGGCACTTCGCGCATTTTGCCGCGTCCAGTGCCGCCGCAAGCGACGGCATCGCCTCGTTGCGAATCCCCGCTTCGCACATCTGCCGCGTCGTCTCCTCCGCCGACAGAGAACGGGGGTTGTTCGTTCGCACGGCATATCCGCGCACGACGAACGGCGCGAGGATGCGAAGAACCTCCGCGACATCCTTATCGCCGCAAAAACCCGCGATTAGGTTCAGTTCCGCCGCGTTTTCCGCTGCGAGGGACGCGGCGAGCGCACGGGCGGCGGGCGGATTGTGCGCTCCGTCAACGATGAAATCGCCGACGCGCTGATAGCGTCCCGGCCAGACGACGTTCGCCATTCCTGTCTTCGCCCGCTCCGCACCTGCCGCGCCGAGAAGCACCTTCAGCACGGCGAGAGCCGTCGCGGCGTTCTCTCGGTTGAACGCCCCCGCAAGGCTGAACGCGCTCGGTATCTCGCTCGCGTTCACAATGTCCGGCGCATAAATGAAGGGTGCGCAGACCTCCCGCGCACGGGCTTCGACAACCGCCCGGACGCACGGCTCGTTCGCACCAAGCACGACGGGGACGCCGGACTTGACGATTCCCGCCTTCTCGGCGGCGATTTTCTCAACCGTGTCCCCCAGCCAGTCGCAGTGGTCAAGACCGATGCGCGTGATGATCGTCAGGACGGGACGGCAGACGTTCGTCGCGTCAAGCCGTCCGCCGAGACCCGTCTCAAGGATTGTCCAGTCGGGATTCGCGGCGGAATAGACCTGAAAGGCAACGGCGGTCAGCGCCTCGAAAAACGTCACGTCCCCAGAGGCGGCATCCCCTCGGACGGCGGCGGCGACCCGTTCCGCCGCGCTCTCAAGCAAGGCATCCGCCATCGGTTGTCCGTTCAGGAAGAACCGTTCGTTGAGACGCACGAGATGCGGGGAGGTGTAGCGGCCGACCGAAGCCCCCGTTGCACGGAGGCACGCATCGAGAATCGCGCACACAGCCCCCTTCCCGTCCGTCCCCGCCACGTGAACCGCCCGCACGGACTCCTGCGGATTGCCGAGCGCGGCACAGACGGCTCGAATCGTCTCCAGCCCCGGCTTCATGCCGAATCGCCGCCGTGCGGCAAGTTCGTCGAGAAACGTCATATTCCCGCCGCCACGACACCCACCGCACACGCGGCATACCCGCCGAGAATCACCCAGAGTATCCGATCCGTGAGAAGCACCTTCTCCGGCCGCCCCGTATCGCCGCGTCCCCAGGCGAGACAGGCGTAGCGCGTGATGCCCGCCAGGACGAACAGTGAAGTCAGCCAAAGGCCCGGGAACCGCGCCCCCATCTTCGAGGTGAGGGTGTAAACGAGATATTCCGCGAAGGACGCGAGTCCCGCGACGGCAATCAGCACGGAAAGCACCAGGGGATGATAGTGCTTCAATACGGCGCGCGAATTCGCCGCCGTCTCCTTCTCATGCTTGCGCTTGCAACAGGCGAGGAACAGGGAAAGCGTGAACGTGCAGACGAGCAGCCACGGCGAGACGTAGGCGCTGATGATCGCCGCGCCCGCCACCGCCCGCAGGACGAACCCGGCGGAAAGCGTGATGACATCGACATACGGAACGCGCTTCAGGAATCCCGTGTAAAGGCACTGCATCACCGTGTAGGCGAGAATCGTCCCGAAGGCGAGAGTCCGCGACGGCAGAATCATCACGACGAGAGCCGGATAGGCGAAACCCGCCGCAAAGAGAACGAGCGCGGCGCGAATCGCCGCGATGCGCGAAATCTGCCCGGCCGCCACGGGACGAAGCCGCTTCGCGGGATGCAGCCGGTCAGATTCGTAATCCGAAACGTCGTTCAGCAGGTAGAATGCCGACGAAACGAGCGAAAACGCCCCCGCCATCGCCACCGCCATCAGAAACGACTCCCAGCCGCGCACGATGTCGCGCTGACTCGCGTCCGCCACCGAGAAGAACCAGGCCATCATCACAACCCCGTTCTTCGTCCACTGGTCTACCCTTATGGCCCGAAGCCATACTTTCAGTCTTTCACAGTACGCCATTTGATCAACCCCCAGAAAAGGGAATGTTCCGTCAAGACGGGATTGGAGAGTGATTCGTAAAACGTCCAGAACGCCGACCAGTTGCGATCGACGGACTCGACCCAGCGAATGGGGAACAGCCCGAACACGCGGCTATAGAACTCCTCCCGCGTGCGGTCGGTCGCCGTCGATTCGTAGAATGGCCAGAGGCGGAAATAGGTCGCGTTTCTCACCCAGAACGGGAAGACGCGAACCTCTTCGACCGCCTCGTTCTTGCCGCGATAGATTTCGACGCCGCGCCAAAGCCAGCGGGTGACGGAATCTTCACGCGCCCCGTCCGCATAGCGGTAATCGACAATCCGCTCGTAAATCGGGAACAGCGAAAGCCGACGGCGGCGGACGCTCGATTCCCATTCGATAAAGGGCCACGGACAGCGGATGCGCGTTTGCGTGGCGGGTTCGCCGTGCGCCGAATCTCCGTGCGAGAGGGTCTTCGCATACGAGAAAAGCGGAGGAAGGAAAAGATCCTGCCGTTCCCGTTCGCGGCGGACTCGCCCGTAAAGGGGCCACACCATCCACGATGCGCCCTTTCCAGCCGTGTCGCGGTCTTCCCGGTAGTTCGCCCACGTGACGAGCGGCCAGAGCGCATAGCGGTGGTCACTCTCGCGCTGATGGTTCACCCCGTAAAGCGGCCACGCGCCCCACGAACCGTCCGAACGCCAGTGAAGAAACGGGAAGAGAATGACGTTCGAAGTCATCCACTCGTCCTTCGAGGGACGCGGCATCCTGTAGCGCATCCAGACCGGCCAGAGCGCGAACTCCCAGTCATACATGAGGAGAAAGTGCGGATGTCGCCCGTAGAGCGGGAAAAGACCCGCATACGACTCCCCTTCCCGCGTCCGCCCGTTGAACCAGAGCGGCATCACCTCGAACTGGTAGCCGCCGTCCTGGACATCCTGTTCGTGAACGAACCAGCAGAAGCGCCACCAGTCGCGGTGCTTCGTGAAGACCGGCCAGAGGACATCCGTCGTCTCGGCCTCGCAAGACCAAAGAGGACCCAGCGACCGATAGTCCGGCCGCTGGGCGTAGAACGGCCCGAATTGAAAGACCGAGGCGAGGAGCAGCTCACCGAGCATTCTTCAGCAGTTCCTCGTACTCCTTGCGCTCGTATTCGGAAAGTTCGCCGAGACGGCTCTGAACCCGGCGAAGCGTCGCCTTGCCCGTCTTGTTGTCGCCGCGCGCAATCTGCACGCGGGCGAGGGCGATGACCATTCGGATATCCTCGGCGCGGCCGTTCACCTTCGAGAGTTCGCAGGCCTTCTCGATGCAGGACTGCGCCTCGGCGAGGTCGCCCCCGGCATCCATCAGGATCGAGCCGAGCGTCTCCCATGCGACATAGAGCGTGGGTTCGTTCTTCACCGCCAGCCGCGCATACCGCTGAGCCTCGTCATACCACTTCTTGCGGCGATAGACTTCGGCGAGGTCGTTCATCGCGAGCACGACCGGCTTGTGCGCATCGGCGGCGCGGCGCAGATACATCTCGGCCTCGTCGAGGTTGTTCTTGCGCAGGGCGAGCGAGCCCATCACGTAGTTCGCGACCGGAGCCTTGCGGTTCAGGCGCAGCCATTCCTTCGCGTGCTCTTCCGCCGCCTCGGTGTCGTTCAGCGAAATGTCGAGACCGAGCACGATATCTTGCGTCGACGAGACGTCGGGACGCGCCTTCGCCGCGAGGACGAACGCATCGCGCGCGGCGCGGCGGCTTTCCACATCCTTGCTCTTGCGCAGGTTGAGAAAGGCGCGGGTCGACTGGACATAGTAGTCGAACGGGCCGCGGGACTGCTTCTCCATCGAAGGAAGGATCTGATTCTCGAGTTCACCCTCGAGTTTTCTCTTCTCCTCCTCGTCCTTCGTCGCGTCGCACATCTGCATCGTGACGGCGGCGAAAAGCGACCACGACCGCAGGTCGGACGGGTTCTCGTCGATGACCGCGGTGAGGAGCTTGCGTGCCTTCGCGTAGTCGTTCTTCATCAGCGCGACCATCGCCAGTTCGACCCGCACGCGCGGATCGTCGCCGCCGGCGTTCGTCGCCCGTTCGAGGTAGGCGAGCGCCTGCGCACTGTCGCCGTCGAGAAGCGAGAGACGCATCATGCCGATGAGCGCGTCGTGGTCGTTCGCGTTCTTCGCAAGCACCTGTTCGTAGACTTCGCGGGACTTCTCGCGGTTGTCCTCGTTCGCGTAGAGCGCCGCCATCATGTTCATCAGCGACGTGCGGCGGTCGGTCGGCACGAAGTCGATGGCGCGGCGCACCTGACTCAGCGCCTCGCCCGGACGACCCGAACGCGCCCACGTGAAGCCAAGGCGCACGAACACGTCGGGATTGCGGATGTAGCCGTAGTAGGTCGAGAGTCCCCAGAGACGGAAGCGGCGCGACGGGTCGTCGACGATGACCTTCAGACGACGCTCGTAATCCGCCTTCTTCAGGAGGGCGCGCGGGTATTTCGCCCGCGCCATCTCGACGAGGTTGAAGAGTGCGCAGACGTTGTCCGCGTCAATCTCGTTCAGGACAAGGTCGTAGAGGTCGAACGCCTCGTCATCCTTCCCGTGATCCTGCAGCCAGACGCCGCGGTTGTTGGCGATGAGCCCGAGATGCCGGCGCAGTTCGAGCCGCATGTGATCGACGGGGTTCTTCACCTTCCAGTTCCTGAAACTGCCCCATTCCTTGGGCGCGGCGAGAATTTCGTTGAACTTCTTCCACTCTCCCCAGTCCACCGGACGCGATTCGTCCGCGCCGAAGAAGAGGAATTCGGGCACGGGCTTCCGCCCCGCCCAGCACCACAGGTCGGGCGCACCGTAGATGGCGACCGACTTCGCCGCCTCGGGGTCGAACGAGAACCAGTCCTGCACGAACGACAGCACGCCGAGGGAAAGTGAAAGCACGAGTTCCGAGTTACGCTCGCCCGCCAGGTTCTTTTCCTTCACGAGTGCCGCGAGTTCGTCGCGGTAGCCGCGGTCGAGATCGCGGTTGAGGGCGATGACGTTCAGTTCCCTGCCCTTCGCGGCGGCGACGAGCTTCAGGTGGTCGTCAAGCGAACCGTCCGTCACGAGCCACGTGCGGTCGCCGAGGTCGTCAAGCAGCTTCTCGGCGACCAGGTCGGCGAATTCGCCGCGCGAGGAGTTGAATGTGAAGAGATTGAAGATCAGGGTGAAGAAATAGACGATTGCGAGAAGTCCGCCGTTCACATAGGCGATCCGCCGCCCCCAGGCGGCCGAAGGGGACGGTTTCGACTCGTTCACAAGCGGCTTCAGGAAGATCTGCAGCCACCAGTAGGCGGCGAGATACCCCGCGACCGCCGCGACGAACGCCGTGCCGAGCACCGGCAGAACCCCCTGCGTCCCCATCCGCACGGACGGCGCAAGCGGCGTTGCCACGGCGAGAATCGAGACAATGCCAAGGCCGATGTTGAAGAGCCACTGCATCCAGTCGCCCTTTTCGTTGAACGACTTCATGCTCGCGCAGACCGCGACAAGAAACGGCAGCGTCGCCACGAGGAAGACGACGAGCCATCCGTCCGCCCGGCAATAGTCCTTCGCCTGCCGCAAAACCGCCTTCAGCACAACCGAAACGCCGCCGCCCGCCTGCGCGGCAAAGACGAGGAACGCGACGAACGCCGCCAGCGCGAAAAGCACGACCGAGAGATAGGGCTTCTCGCCCTTCTTGACCGGCACGAGGACGAGTGCGGCGAGCATCAGCGGCGAAAGTGCCGCGAACAGCCCCGAATCGGCTCCGCCAAGCCCCCAGAGAATGCCGGCGACAATCGGGAAGACGCACGCCGCCCCGCCACCGATTCGCGTCCACGGAATCAGCAGAAGCGCACACCCCATCGCCCACGTGAAGGCGAAGAGTCGGGGCTCGAGGTGGGTTGCCGCAGACCGGACGCACGGCGTCAGCATGAAGACGGACGCCGCGACGACGCCCGCCGCCCGTCCGGCGGAAACGGCGAGCTCCCGCGCTTCGCCGACAATGCGGACGCGCACGAACCAGGAAACGAGCAGATAGACGGAAACGACCGCCAGCACGCCGCAAACCGGCGCAAGGGCGTTCCCGCCGCCGAAAAGCCCCGCAAAGAACGCCATCAGCGGATGGGGCGTCGCGGCTTCAACGGCAAGTCCCTTCCAGACCGCCATCAGATGGGCGCTTTCGCCCGGATAGGCGAACGACACCGTCGAAACGCCGTAAATCAGGGCGGAGACGGCGGCCAGTGCCGCCGCAATCAGCCAATCGGCCTTCCCGGCCTTCGGAATGTTGTTGAACTTCTGCATGAATCGTTTCCTCACTTTCTCAAGTTGATTTTCTTACTTCACCTTCGCCAGGGCCTGCGCGAGGTCGGCAATCAGGTCTTCCGGATCCTCCAGCCCGACGGAGAGGCGGATGAGATCCGGCGGAATGCCCGCCTCCTTCAACTGCTCGTCCGTCAACTGACGGTGGGTGTGCGAAGCCGGATGAAGCACGCAACTCCACGCATCCGCCACGTGCGTGACGATGCCGATCAGTTTCAGCGAGTCCATGAAGTCAATCGAGGCCTGCCGTCCGCCGCGAATGCCGAACGTCATCACGCCGCACGGGGCCGGGCCGTCGAACTGCTTCTCGACGAGCGCATGGTATTTCGAGTCGGGAAGCCCCGCGAAGTTCACCCACGCGACCTTCTCCTGCGTCTTGAGCCACCGGGCAACCTTGAGCGCACTCTCCGCATGGCGGCGGATGCGCAGGTGAAGCGACTCGAGGCCGATGTTGACGAGAA
>CAVFWY010000002.1:0-41069 GCA_963626175.1 Gemmiger sp. | reverse complement strand
CGGAACCGCGAACGGGCGGACCGGCCAGGAAGGAGAATCGCACAGCGATTCTGGCCATTGACAATTGTTCTCATAAAAGGATTGTCAGGATTTGAGGGAATGGTGGTCGGACGATCTCCTCATCCTGTTAATCCTGTCAAAAAACGCTTCAACTTTCGCCGACGATTCTTATCCAAGACCACATCGGATCACCAAGCAAGCGACAAAACCTTTTACCGAAATGTTGACGGAATCACCCGAAGCCGAGCTTCCAAAATACGCGCAAGACGCTCGTGTCCGGCTGTCGAGGGATGAAGCGAGTCACCCGTTCCTCCTTTCGCGAAGCAAAAGTTATACACGGACTCATTCGGCAACAATCCCGATTCGGCGTACAGGTCAATGACTGGCGAACTCCAATGTGCCGCCACTTCCCGCACACTCTTTACATAGTCATCGATATACAAGCCCTTCTCATTCGCATAGCGTTCGTCTGGCTGCACGTTATCCGGACTAAACTTAGCGAACCCACGATGTAGCGGAGTCATGACGACAACCTGAGCATTTGGAAATGTTGTCTTAATGGAGCGAAACGCGATATTCAGACGACCATTGAACGTCGTCTCGTCCATAGAAGGTTCACGCTTCGATACTTCGACTAAATGACCTCTTCTGTCAACACTTTCCTTAGAATAGACGAATACTTCTCCCAACGGCACGTCGGCATAAAAGTCATTTGTTCCCATCAGCATAAAGACTGCGTCCACCTCATTGCCGAGTTCATCCCGAGCACGGGCAACTTGCTGAGGAATGTGCCGCGACTCTTGTCCGCTGATGCCATAAACATACGGTGTAAAGCCCATGCGTTCTGCCAAAAAGCCCCAGTAATTCGTTTCGCATCCGACATGATTCTTATCCGTAATGGAATCCCCCAGGAAAACAATTTTCCGTCCTTTCCATGAAAACAGATTGAAAGATGCCTGCGTGGCATCGCTATCCGCCGCCAGAGCAGAAAGTGAGGACAGAATGCCACCCACCGCTACGGTTATCACTGCTTGAATTTTATTCATCGTCGATTATCCCTTATTTGTTGTTAAAGAAATCTGTTTCACTTGCCGACGGACGGTGTTAGCAGGGCAAGGAAGCCGCCGCAACGGGACATGGGAATCGCCAGCCGGTCGCCCCTGCGGATGCGCCGCGTTTCACGCACATAGCCCTGTGGATGGCTGTCGGAGGCGGCATCATCCCGCCACAGCGTGAGCGTGAACTCCCGTCCGTCGGGCAGAAAATCGAACGTTATCTCCGTCGTATGCGCTTTTTCACCAGTCATTCCCGCCAAATACCAATTTTCGTCCCTCCGCCGCGCCACAACCAAATGCCGCGCAATCGCCGCATCCAAGACGCGCGACTCGTCATAATTCCACGGCAACGCCTTCACGAACTCCACGATGGAGGCATCCGTCTCCAGCAGTCTGCGCACATCGCCCCGCATCACCGCCGTGGGACCGGGATAGCAAAGGAAAAACGCCACTTCATGAGCCTTCGTTCCCTTCTTGAGGGCATCGGGATTGAACAAACGCGGCGTAAAGTCAAACGGACCGCTCAGACAGCGCGTGAACGGAAGGGTCACATCCTGCCGCGCCGGATGATTCCCCTCCTCTCCGCCGCCACCCTCGCTGAGCATCACATTCGGATAGGTTCGCTCGAACCCGTCTGGAATCTGCGCGTCGTGAATGTCCAGCCACAGGTGATACTTAGCCGCCGTCGCGGCAAGTTTGCGCATGTATTCCGTTGCCTTTTGCGAACCGAACGAGACAAATCCGGGCTTGAGTGCCGCGATCCCCCACGATGCGTAAGTTGAGAACAGGCGGTCAAGGTCATTCGCCTCCAAGACAGCCCCGTGAATGTAGAGTCCAAGTCCCATATCCAACTTCTTCAATTCGGCGACAATTTTCGGAAGATCAAGTTCAACGCCGCGCCGATGGCAGTCGTACGGCCAGTACGGATGATAGGGAACCGTGCCTTTTGCGGCGGAATAGGGGTTCGCGTATGTGTTCGTCTCCCAAGTCGTGTCGTTCGCGAATTCGGGATGCTCCGCACGAAATGTCGCACGGTCGTTGTCGCTCCACGCATATTCCGCACCATACCATCCCCAGTCCAACTGAAAGTACTTCGCTCCGCACGCCTTGGCCGCGCGAGCCGCCTCGATCACCTGCTCCGTGACGAGTTCGCAATTCCCAGCATCCGAGACGGAAAGCCCCGGCTGAATCCACGAGGTATCCGCAATCGCACAAGAATCATTCAAGTTCTCGATAAAATAGGCGGTTTCAACCAATTTCCCCGCATTCGGGGCGAGTTGAACCGCCCGCCAGGGCGAGACAATTTCGCCGCGCCCCTCCTTAACTCCAATTGCAAAGACGGGGCGAATCATCCCCTGCGACACGTTCAGGAAACTCCGCGGATAGTCGCGCACGTTGACCTCAATGATGCTCGCGGCACAACCGTTCGACACTTCAACGGTGAACGGCATCCGCCAAGCGTTCGTGCTGTCGAGTGCATCCAACTCGTAGGGATTCTCAGGAAATGTGCCTTCCGTCTCCGAAATGCACCATGCCTTCGCGCCGGACGCAAACCGCCAACTTGTTCGTTCATCGCGGATTTCGCCCAGTTCATAGACATTCAGGTCTGTCTTCGCGCGCACGGCGAACCCCTCGTCGTAGCACCGAAGAGTCAGGATCTCATCCGTGCGCGGCGAATCGGGAGCCGCAAGATTCACGATCAGTTCCGTATACCGATCCGGGTACTCAGACTTAAACCCCCAAACCGGCTTCCACGCAACTTTCACCGTGCGTTCGGATGTTTTTTGCACGACCAATTTGCCGCGCCTGAAGCCAAGTTCACTTTCAAAGGCATGGCGACCATCATACGACACCCGTGCAACGGGTACGCCGTCTCGCAGGAAGAATTCACACGCAACACGCCCATTTGGCGAAGTAATGCATTTCGATTTGCAGATCTTGTCAACATACCGCACGAGTGCAGTACGCAGTGCACGAGCCTCCGGCAAGTCCGCACAAGCCTCAAGGTCGATTGCGGAGACGACCAGATGCCCCTTTCCGCGTCGCTTTTCCCAAATCACGCCGAGGCGGTGATTTCGGGCGACATTGTCGATTCCCTGCACGATGAGTTCTGTATCCTTCGCCTCATTCAAAACGACATTCATGCCGTGCAGAATCAGGTTCCGCCACTGCTGGTCCGCGTGGAAAGAGGTCGGGAAGCCGTCCAACGCTGGATGTTCGGAATCAATCAGAAGACCCAGCGTCCCCGGTGCTGGGGGCTTCTTGTGGCCTTCACAAACAAACTTGAACATAGGCCAGTTCCAGAAGTCCGCCGCGAAAAAGCCGGGTATCGCATTCGTCGGTGCGTCCTCTCGCGTGAGAATGCAAAGCCCCGTTTCGCCCGCATCCAGCAGTCGTTCACCCTCTTCAAGCGAGTGCACGATTTTGACCTTGGGCAGGGAGGCGGGCTTCGGGTAGACCCACAACGGGTAGGCGTTTCGCTCCCCGCGTCCGACGAGCTCAAGTTCGAGCGAAAGTTTCTCAGCCTTACCCGACGAGGGCAGATTCGCCGCGACTGACCCAACCGTCGCAACCTCACCGACACGAACCGAGACGGGTAGTTTCCCCTTCTCCAGCACTTTCCCCGACGAATTGACGAGCCGCCAGGCAAGAACGGCCGTCAACACATCCTCCCGACCGTAGTGAGCGACCTGAATATCGGCCTTGAAAGCCTCCCCCTCCGTCAGCGTTGAGGACGGATAGCGCGCGAGAAGAACCGTCGGGGCACAGAACTCGCGCCACTTTTCGGGTGTGATGAAGCCCTTCGATTCCATAAATGCGTTCAAGATGCCGACAAGCGCCGTGCCCTGTCCGGGGAAGTCCTGCAGATCCAGCAGTTGAAAGCCTCCAAAGCCCGGCGTACGCAACGCCATCTCAATGTCCTCGCGATAGTTGAGAACCTGCAACGCACCCGAAGCCCGAAGAAAATCCGCCGCGCTCTCCTCCATTCCCGCTCTCTTGAGCCGTTCACGGAAGATTCGGAGGTTGAGCGGTTCAAGTACGCCCGTGTACTTCTCGACCTCGGAATAGTCGGGATAGGCCTGATACTGTCCGACCTCGTGTCCAATCAAGGGGATGGACGAGTGGGCAACCGCAGGAGAGAAGTCGCGCATCGTGCCACACCCTTCCTGTTGAACGCCCCCAAGCGGAAGATCGCAGTGGGAATACGAACCGCGTACATTTCCCTTCGCACCAGCCGTGCTCCTAAATGTACACCAGAAGTCGTCGCTTGCGTACTGGTGCGGGTTCGCATAATCGGCGTTCGTACCCTGCGCATACAGGGGGCGCGGATCGTAGGCTTTCAGTTTTCGGATGACTTCCATGCGCTCCGCACCGCCCGTCGTTGGTTCGTTGGCAAGGGAGAACATCACGAACGATGGATGATTTCCGTAGGCATCCAGTATTCGTTGCGCCTCGGCAAGAGCGTAGTCGCGAACCTCCGGCTTCGTCCAGTCACCGCCAAAGAACGGCAGTTCGGGCTGAAGGTAAAAGCCGAACTCATCCGCCGCGACGAACGCCGCTTCGGGCGGACACCACGAGTGGAAACGCACGTGGTTGAGTCCGTAGTCCTTCAGCGTACGGAAGTACTCCCGCCACGACCCAACATCCATCGGCGCGGCGCCCGTGAGCGGCCACACGCACGCATCGTGCCGTCCGCGCAGGAACGTCGGACGGCCATTGACCGTGAACTGCGTCCCTTTCGTGCGGAACTCGCGCAACCCGACTTTCATCTTGCGCGTCAGATTCCCAACCCGAACATCAATCTCATGCAAGACGGGGGTGAATTCGCTCATGAGCGCGGCATCCTTCGCGAGGGCAATCGTCTGGCGGTTGGTCGAAACGCCATCCGAGGTGATGACCTCCGCCTCCACATCGACCGTCCGATTCGACGGCTTGGGGAAAAGGCGGATGCGTCCGAAACGCGGCAAACTTTCGGCGTGGAGTTCGATGCGTCCCATCACGCCGTTCCAGTTCGTTTGCGTATCCTCCGAGACCTGGTGACCCGAAACGGGCAGAGAATCCAGCCGATTATCCACCTCCAGACGGAGGACATGGCGACCCGGTTTTACCGTGCGCGGCAGTTCAAAGACGGCTGGCGTGGCAAGCGTATCGCACCGGCCGAGGCAATCACCGTCCAAGAACGCCCGCACAATCTTCGTGCGTTCAAGGAAGAGCGTGATACGCTTCCCCACCCACGATTCGGGAATCTCTATTGTCCTCTCATACTGGGCCACACCAACAAACGGATGACGGCGCGTCGGGTGCATCGTCAGCGACTGCGCCATCTCTGCACCAATCAACTGGGGGTGGATGCGCTCCACGCTCTGCCCGTCAATCTTTCCATCCCCCTTTCGGGCGATATCCGTTGTCGTCGGCAGGAGAATCGTACCCGTCAGCGCATTCGTCTCGCCGAGCGCAAACCGCCATTCCCCGGCGAGGGAGATGACGCATCCTTCGCCGTCATCAGTGCCGTTTCGGGTCAAAATCTGCTCATTCGCCGCCTGTGAAGGAACAAAATCAGGATCTAACGACGTTTGGATGTTGTACATCTGGACAGGGTGTCCACGCCCATCCCCTACGCCTTTCCTCATCAAATCCTTCAATTCGTCCAAATACCGTTCATAAATCCGCCGCGGTTGGCAGTCGTGCTTCTTGCACAACGCCGCCGCCATACCCACGACCTCACCCATCATGCCGTGCGTTCGCATCACGCGCGTCGTACCAAGGGCGATGTGCGTCACGGAAATATCCCGCCCCGCCATGAAGAGGTTGGGGACATTGCGCGAGTAGTAGCAACGGTAGGGAATCGCCATCGGCCAGATGGTCTTGTTGCGCGAATCGCTGCAAAACGGCTCACCGTCGTAATTCGTTTCCTTCGCAGGCATCGGCCAGTGCAAGTCAAGCGTCCATGTCGTCGCACAAGTCCCGTCCGGGAAAACCGTCCGAGCATCGAAATCATTCTCGCTCAGCACATAATCGCCAAGCAACCGCCGCGACTCACGCCGTCCGGCATTGTAGGCGACCCACTTCAACTCATTTGTCGCAAGATATTCCCGCTTTTGGGAAGAATTCTTGGCAAACGCCCAGTTGGAAAACGCCACGAGCAGCCCGTAGTCGCGAATGAATTCCGCCTCCGCGACTTGGTCGCGACCGAATCCCGTCTCCCAGTACCAGTCGCCGCACAGACCAAGATAGGCATTCTCGTCCGAAAAACGAATCATCCACGGCTCGAATGGGAATCGGTCAACGATTCCATCCTTCGTTCCGGCGGCGTACCACTGCACGCTCGCGCCCATCGTCATCCCGTCCGCCTTTTCGGGAGCCCACGCCTCGCCCGTCTCGGACTTCGCCTCGCGCCCCATACGGTAGTCTGCCCCGGCGAGAAAGCCAATCGTGCCATCTCCCGTCGCATCCACAAACCACCGACCGGAGAAAACCGTCCGCTTTCCCGTGCGCGTATCCACGCCCGAAACGGACGCAATACCCCCATCCTCCGACATTTCAACCGCATTGGCCCGTGTGTTCAGGTAGAGGGAAATGTTCTTTTCGGCCTGCACGACGGCCAATTTGCGGTCATCCTCGTAGACCTCGCCGGGCTGAGCATTTCCGCCCGCCTTCGGACCAATCTCCGCCACGATATCGCCGAGACGCGGATACGGGGCCTTATTCTGCCACCCTCCCAAATGGACGCGAACTTCACTTGAGTTGTTGCCGCCGAGGACGGGACGATCCTGCACAAGTGCCACATTCAGTCCAAGCCGTGCCGCCGAAATTGCCGCTGTGATGCCCGCAATACCGCCCCCGACAACCACAAGATCATTCGTCGAATAGGCAACTTCTGCCTTAGCGCAAGGGACAACTGCCGATGGGTTGCTCTTGATTTCAACCCAATCGCACCGACCGTCAAATCCGGTCAGATCCTGCAATTCAATCGTATGCACCCCCTTCGAGAGTGAGACCTTCCCCGCTGACTCGACCGTCCATTCGCCCTTTCCCGTCACGCCAAGTTCGTTCGGCAGCGAATTGCCGTCCACGAGAATGCGGAAGCGTCCCGCCGCGATTTTCGACCATGGGGCCGTCCAGTTCTTCGTGCGGGCGGTGACGAAATAATCCCCCTCTCGACCAACCGAAAATGTCGTCCGCGCATTTTCGACGGGCCGTCCCAGCCCATGCGCAAGCAGATAGGGAGACCCCATCTGATCCATGAACTGCGTATCGTTCACCCAGCCGCCCCACGACTCGAAAGCCTCGCATTCGAGATGCACGGACTCGTCGCCGCCATACGCACGCAACACCCCCATCCAGCCGCCCCATGCGGATAGTAAAGCCGCCACAATCAATTTCTTAATCATTTTCCTCCTGTTTTGTGTGCACATTCTATCATTTTATCGGCATTCAGTTCAAGTGATGGGTCTCAGAACAACCGACGAGACAATAGCCGCGCCTTTTCGCCCAAAACATTCCATCGGACGGACCTCAAACCGAACCGGCATCGTATTCGTCATGTCCTCCCAAGCGAAAATGCAAGACCCGGCTGGCGGAGTCTTGCTTTCCGGAAGATGAAAATCCACAGCGAGCACCCGCCGTTGGGCAAGAACCATCTCCACATCCTCCTGCACCCCGACCGCCGTCACCTCATACTCAAAGACGCGGCAACCGTTCCGTCCGTGCGCACCGGGGAATGTGACGACCCAAGCCTTTTCCGCCGCATCCGCCCTGACCGCCACCGCCGCATCCGCCGCGAATGCCGGGGCCGTACGCGCGGCGGCATGGCGCTTGAAGTCAAACGGAGATTCGCCGACGGGGGGCGCGGAGATGGGAATCACCCAGTCGTCGCCAAGCCGTAGTCGGTGAAGGAAGTCGTGCCGCTCCAAAACGATTCGATCGTCATAAACGGACATCAGCAGTCCTTGTTTCCCATCCCATGTGTCGAGCGGCTTCATGCGCGGCGGACGGGTATCGTGCCGCGTGTCGGTGACATATGTATTTTCACGATAGGCGTATTCGATGGACGCATAACTGAGCGAACTCGTGCCAATCGAGGTAAATTCACCCTGCCAAACCACGCGTTCATCCGTCAGGGATGTATGGGAGTGGCCTGAAAATGCCACCGCATTTGGGAAGGACGAAAGAATGCGCGTCGAGGTTCCGTCATCGTGTCCCCACGCCCACGGACCTGAGTTGGTATTCTTCGGATGCGGATGCTGCGCATAGAAGAACGGCTTCGTTCCCGTCAACTGTGGACGCATCTTTTCAATGAATTCCGGCATCGCAGCTACACCGGCAATCGTATCCCAGTGCCCGCAAATGAAGGTGTAGCCCTTCACGGTCTTGGCATAGATCGGCGCATAGTCTTCATCAAAGCAACGCTTCCACCATCCCGCCCGATCCATCGCAATATACCGAGGATTCCGTTCGGTCGTCCACGGACACGAACCACGCCCGAATCCACGCGCATCGTGATTGCCGTAGAGGAAGAGCTTAGTGACGACGCGACCGTCAGGAGCCTTGTCATCGGGGAAAACAGTACGCCACACCTCGCCGATCCTCTCCAGTTCGTCAACATAACCCGAATCGGCCAAGTCCCCCGCCATCAGCACGGCATCTACGCCGCGTTCCGAGAAGTAGATCAGCGTCCGTCGCAACAACTCGCCCTCCTCGTCAAGGCGCTGATAATTCATGTGAATGTCGCTCAAAATACCGACCTTCAAATTCGGGATTTCACCCGACTGCGTCCCTGCCACGGACTGAAATGCCCGCCCTATTCCAGTCAGACAGATGCCCGCCCCCAGCGTTCCCGTCAAGAATGATCGCCTCGTTGACTCCATTTTCATTTCCTTCGTCTACCTTATATCCTTTAATCTTCAACGGTGATTGCGAAGATTCCAAGTTTCTTCATTTCCGACAACATGATTGACTCAATCGGTTCATTAGGATTCGGATTCTCAATCGACCAGTGGAACACGCACATCTTCTGCCGCGCCGTCTTCGCCGTTCGCTCGCTCGGCGAGACATCCCAGTCCCCCGAATAGACGAGTTTACCGTTCGCCAACGAGCCTCCAAAGTTCCGATAGTTGTCAAAATGCACGCCCTTCTCCATCGGAATTCTCTTTTCCTGTGCACCGAACGACACGAAGGCCGGGCCTTTGAACCAAACGCTGAAACCAAGGAAATGGACTTTTTTCACCTTCATCTTGCGCGGCAGTTTGACTTCGTAGGATGGGTTGCCCTCCGACGAGAAGAGGATGGTTCGCCCGCCCGCTACCGCCGGATCAACAAACTTGAACGAGACCCCGTCATAACTCAGCGGCACTTTGGGAAACTCCTCCACCGGGCAATAATTGTTGGAGGCAAGACTCCATCCGCACTGATTCACCGGAAAATAGCGGTAGTCGCCACCTTCCACATCCCCCGAACACGCGCCCTTGAAGCCGGGCTTCCGCCACGACGCGGCATTGACGAGCGAGGTGAGATCGAGCGGAGTAAAGTGCGCGGGATCCGTCATCTGCCGCGTCGCACACCCAGCATTGTTGAGAATCGCACGAACGACCGTGTAAATCTTGTCGAGATTTGCCGCGCCATAGTCCTTGTTTGTCAACGACACAGTTGAAAACACGACGAGTCCCCGTCCCTTTTCGTGCTTCATGCCGATTGCCCCCGGCTCGGTCAGCACCACCGTTGTTGGTTTAGACGGCACAAAATACGCATTCACGGGTTCGCCAACCGTCCATTTCATCCACGGCACAATGAACGGATAGGACTCCAAGCCCATCCAATCATTGCCAATCTGCTGCATTTTTCCGTGGTCGAATAGGAAAAGGTCTTCATTATTGATGCCCGCCATCAGGCCCGAATTTCCCTTTCGGACGAAGAAGTGCCGCGCCGTCGAAACCTCGGTCAGGCTGCCGGGTTCGTCTGGATTGCGTAGTTTCATGACTTTCTCCTTCGATGGTTCCCACGCCATGCCAAGAAAATCCAACCACGCGGCATCTTCATCCTTCCCCATGTCAATTAGGAAGACGCTCCCACGCCGTTCGTATGCATCACGCACAAACGCTTTCTGCACGGCGGAAAGGCTCGCCCCGTGCGCATCGAGTACAAAAACCGACTTTGCATATGCCGTCTTCGACAAGGGTTTTTGCGGCACTTTCATGGTCGTGAACGAAGCCTCAAACTGCCTGAAGAGTGTTGCGACAGCCTCTTGATTGGTTGAAGCCGTGTTCTCAATCAAAACGACCTTCCGTTGAGGGGCGCGGCTCGCCGGATTGACCAATTCATCCACAAGCGCCTGCACGAAGTGGGCGGCAATCGGTTCGACGGCGATCCGTTCGAGTGCGGGAACGGTCGAAATCAGCCAACCGCCTTTTCCCCGCCAAAACCACGCGACATCCGCCCACCGAACGCCATCCCCCTGCGCGGAATCCCACAGGACACGCGAATCCTCGGCGATTGGCTTCCGAAAGGTTGTGCGACCCAAGGTGCCGTCAGGCCACCACGTGCGCATCGTCGCCTCTGGAATAGATGTCATCTTGCGTTCATCGCGGCGAAATGCAAAGGCATGGGGTCGTCCCCAATCGTCCTGCGGCAATTCAACGAGACACCAGTCCATCCGCCCCGGTTCAATCTGCAGGATGCGTCCGCCTTTTCGTGCAAAATCGTCAAGCAACTGGGCATCCTGCGCGAGAAGCGGACCATGCACGACAACGGCGGCTGGCTTTCGTGCAAGTGCGCTGGCAACACGGGCATGGACTCCCAGCGGAAACTTGGTTCGCATCAACGGCGAATTCGTCTTCGTCAAGACGGCGGCAACGGAATCGGGGATGGAGAGTCTCGCGGACGAAAGGCGCGGCACGACCTGAAGTTCAATCGTTTCCCTCGCGAGAACACGCCCCGACTTCTCCTTCCATGTCAGAACCCATTCTGCCGCCGTCGGCTGCGAGACCTTGGGTGCATCAAACGGCAAGGGCAAGGTGCGTTCGCCTCCACTCGGAAGGGAAAGGTCGATTGGCCCTGCCGCAGATATGACTTTCCCCTTCATGCGAATAACAGCCGAAAGCGTTCCCTCCACAGGCGCAAACCACTTGTTGAAGGCGACGAGCGTGTAATCCGTCCGCCGTCCGCCCCACACATTGCGAGGGAACTCCTTGAGCATCAGCAAGTAGGAGGTTGTCGGCGAGAACTCGCCCTCCTCAAAGATGGGATTCTTCGCAATGTTTTCATCAACGCACCACGGATTCCACCCCGCGACTCCGCCGAGGCAATATCCCTCCCAGAGACTCCGCAAACAGTAGCGCAAGGCTCCGATGTAGCCCTCCTTCGTGTAAATCAGATCGCCGAACGGAGTCTTCGACATCGGCGTATGCACATCCTGAAATCCGTGATAGATGTCTTCCGATACGGAAACTGGCTTGTCATTTGTGAATGCCCCTTGCCACGGATTTTTGCCGTCCGCATACCACCGCCCGGCCTGTGGAAGCGAATGCCACGAGAGTTGATAAGGGTAGTGTAGCGAGCGAATCGGCATCGGGCCTTCCTTGTCCCAACGCAGTTCCACGTCACCATGGCAGACCCACGGGCGTGTCGGATCCTTTTTCTGCACCCATTCGCCAACCTCTCCCTGCCTGACGGCATTCGTCATGTTGTTGAAACCACCGTAAACATAACCAAACTCATTGGAAAGCCCCCAGCAGATGATGGACGGATTATTCATGCACTGATCCATCATCTTTCCGATCAGACGCGGCCAATTCCGCTTGAAAAAGACATCCGTCTTTGCCCCTGCCCCACTGCTACTGCCGATGCAGGTCGTCAGAAGAAAGCCGAACTCATCCGCATCATCCGCCACGCGCGCCAAATCCATATGCTCCGCACTCGTGTAGAATCGTTCGCCGACAAAGCCGCGCTTGCGGAGCATGGCAAAATGAGCGCGATTCTTCGTCGAATCGTAGGAATAAGTTCCGAAAGTCGAACGAAGCATGGTGAACGGATGACCGTTCAAGACCGCCCGATGATTCGTCCCCTTCCACTTCAATTCACGAAAGCCAAACCGTACGCGATACTGGTCAACCGTACCCGTCTTGTCCTGAAGCGTGGACGCCAAACGATAAAGTCGCGGTGTGGCGGGACTCCACAAGTCCGCAGCGCCCCACGGATGCGTGACGGAAACAGTCTTGCCTTCACCCGGACGCAAATTGACCTCCGCCTCGAACATCGGCGGTTCCGCCGCGTCCCCTTTGCCGCCAGCCACCACACGCCCCGAAAAAGCGCGGCTACTTGCATTCGTCACGGAAAAGAGAACCGTCATCTCCTTGCGCGGCTCAAGTGTCGTACGGACGACAACACGCTCAATCGCAACAGGGTTTCGCACCTCCAGATAGACGGGACGCAAAATCCCCGGTGGCGCGTGATTCCAGACCCACTCCACCCAACTGTCGTCCTCCCCGCATTTCGGGGCAACCTGTATGCGAAGCGTGTTTGCGCCCTTCTGCACGAAGGGCGTGATGTCGTGCGATTCAAGATGTCCCGAACTCTGCGGATTGTAGACCGCGAGTTTACCGTTCAACCAAACCCGATAGTGAACGCCGATATACTCAAAGTTCAGCGAGATACACCTCTCCGCCTGATTTTCGGAAAGGCTGAATGTCGTCTCATAATACCCGACGACAAGGTCGTTCATCCGCCAGCGCGGCGTACCCGGTTCGCCGACAGGCGTATACTTGGCTTGCGGCAGCCGAATCGGATACCATTTGGACGTCGCCTCGTCCACCGCCCCGTCAATCCAACGATAGCACTTTGCCGTACTCGCCATCCGCGTGAATTCACCCTGCGTCTGCTTGGTGAAGGTCGCCTTCCAGTCCGGACCATTCGGCCCCGTCAGCGGTATGATTTCACGACATTCCCCAACCCAAGGCGTACGCGGATAAAGATTCCACAAAGCATCGTCATCGTCGGCTGTGGCGGCAACAACGCCACAGCCACTCATTAGAACAGCCAATATCAGCCAAAATAACCGCATATCTTCTACCCATTAGCCTTCAGAAAGTCCGAATACGAGACAACCTCGACCAATCCCGCATCTACACATTCTTTGATTTGCGCGAGAAAATCGTCAAATTCCTCAATGCTCTCAAACGGCATCCATCCGCCGCCACTGGGTGTGATGCCGTGCACAAGCACATCTTTCGCCCGAACGCCGTCATGATACCATCGACGAATTGAGGCCCCAATACTATTCCAACTGCCGCGCTTCGCCGATTCGCCAAAACAGACGCGATCCTTCGACATGGGAATCATCTTGTTTTCGCGGCACAGACGATTGACTTCCTCATTCATCGCAATGAACGGATGGCACAGATAAACTGGAGCCGTTCCGACTTCCTCCTTAATCCGATCACGCGACTCCACAATCTGCCGAACAACTTCATTGGTCTTTCCCTCGGAAATCAACTTCGCAAGATTGGGGTGCGAAAGCGTATGGGAGCCAATGTCGAATCCCTGCGCCTTGAGAGCGCGAATCTCACTCCATGACAGGTGATTCGTGGTGCCGACCTGATCCGTAATGATGTTGAAAAGTCCTTTCCACCCATATTTCTCCAAACGTGAAGCCACCAGCGAAAAGTGTTCCGAAAGCCCGTCATCAAATGTCAGGGCGATTTGAACAGGCATTTGTGCCGTTTTGAAAATGCGCGTCCCATGAGGTGGAACCTTGACCGTCAACGACTTCCGTGCGGGCGCAAGTTGACGGCGCTCAAAGCAGTCGTAGACCGAGACATCCGCAAGTCCGTACCCGATTGCATCAAGTTCCGCCGTGATTTCCCGCTCCGTATCCTCACCGTTATAGAGCGCAATTGCCATGTTACGCGAGTTTTTGGGTGCGAGCGGCTTCACATAGACGCGGATATCATATTTCCAATCGCGCGAAAACACCTCGGCCTGCCTGCCGAGCGGATCCTGATTGATTGAAATCAAATCGGTATTCTTGAGCAATGCCGCCGTCTCGGGCTTAATTGTCGTCAGGTCGCAACCTATCAGCAGGGGCGAAGCCATCATGCACCACATGCCGAAATGGGTCTTATCCTCTTCCTCCGTCAGGCCTCGACCGACTTCAAGCATATCCATGTCATTATAATGGCCCGGTTTCTGGAATCGCGCGAAGTACGAGTTCTTGTCGATGATGCCCTTGACCGACTCCCATGTCGCGGCCACATCTCCGCTGATGCGCCAAGATCCGGCGACATCCGACACCCACGCGCCGGGATAACGCCAGCAGCAGACATTCATCCGAATCTCCCGCCCGGTCTTCTTGGCAACACGCGCAATCTGCCGAGCGATGGCCGTATAGCGTTCCTTGGGGTCCATCCAGATATGCGCCTCGTTTCCCTCGGGCGTACCGCCGCCAAAATCAATCTTGATGAAGTCAAAGCCCATTTCATCGAAGAAGAAGTCGGCATCCTGCGCATCATGACCATAAAAACCAACCTTGATACCCAAAACATCGTTGTCGAACATACTTCCGCAGGTATTTTCGCCAGCATCGGAATAGATACCGGCCTTCAGTCCCTTCGCATGGATGTAGTCAACAAGTGGCTTAAGCCCGTTCGGGAAGCGTGTCGGGTTCGTTTTGTGACGACCGTTCGCATCACGCCCGCCAAACCATCCGTCATCAATGTTGACATAGCGGTAGCCTACAGCGGCAAACCCACCGTCAATCAGGGCATCGGCCTGCTTGCGGATCAATTCTTCGTTAATGTGGACACGATAGGTATTCCAACTCGACCATCCCATCGTCGGCAACTGTACCTCGCCACTCACTCCCGTCAACGCGAGAACCGCGCACAGGCTACCAATTATTCCTTTCGTTCGCATAGACAAACTCTTCCTTTCGTTTCTGTTGGTGCACTTACTTCAAGACAATCGTCGAAACCGTTCCGCTGGGAAGTTGAAAAGAATTGTATTCTCCCCTGAACTTCACCTGCAACTGCATTTTGCGTTCCTTGTTGTCGCTCGCATTCGCCGCGACAATCACATACGATCCGTCAGGATTGCGAAAAGCCGTCACCGTACGCCCCGCCGGAGCCTCCAGAATATCCGCCCCGCGTTCGACAAACGGCCCGATATGACGGAAGAAGTCGTACTGCCCCGATGTGCGGATTTCCCGAGTCTCGGAATGGACTTCTATCAATCCTCCACAGCAGAAGCCTCGCGATGTATTCGGAAGCCCGTCTTCATCCAGCACCGGACACCACCCCGTGAACGTGCTGCATCCCGCGTTCAGGTAGCGCGTCACAAGCTGCCCCCACCAGACGAGAGGCCGCGCATCCCGATCGGCAAGAGGTCCCATCTCCGTGTGGTACATCGGCAAATTCGGATGCTTCGCCCGCACTTTCCGTATGTGCTCAGGATCGCTTCCGTAGGAATGCCAAGCTATTCCACCGGCATTTGCCGCGACATCGCGATCACGCAATTCCCACAAAATACGCCGCCAGTCGTTCGGTTCGGAGTCGAAAAGCCAAATCTTCGTCTCAAGCCCCGCCGCCTTCAAACGCAGTGGCATCAGTCTGCCCGCAGCCTCCATTTCATCCGCCGGACCCCACTTGCAGTCCGCACTCTGGGCATCCTGATCCGAATACGGTTCGTTCTGCAAGGTCAGGGCGCGAATAGTCAGCCCCTCGTCACGGTACGCCTTCAGATATTTCACATAATAATTACAGAAGACGGGCAAACACTTCGGATTAATCCAACCACCGCACAACTCGCCGTTAATCTTCATCCATCCCGGTGCCGTCCAAACGGACGAGAACAAATAGAGGTTCGGATTGAGCGCAACGGACTCCTTCACCACGGGAAGGACATACCGCCTATCGCGGTCGATGGAGAAGTGCTTGAGTTCAAAGTCATCCTTCACATCGTCGTAAGATGTCATCTGAACCGAATAGTCCGAACATCCGACATGCAAACGGCCCACGGAAAGGTTGATGCCATCCTTTGTCCACAGCATCCGCAGAACCTTCTCTCGCGTCTCCTGCGGCAGATCCATCAGAATCTTGCAACTCGCCTCGGCAAACGAAACGCCCAACCCCAAGAACTTGTGGGATGGCTTCGCCGCATCAAGGTCAATGAGATCCGTCCCCTCCGCATAGGCATGCGGACTGAACGGAACAAACGACTTGACCTCGCGGAACGGGCGCGCTTTTGAACTCTGATAGCATTTTATCGCAATTGGCGAAGCCTGCGCCAGCAATACGAAGGAAATCCCTGAAAACAAGACAATCCGCTTTTTTGCCATCATTTGTTTTTTCACCATCATATTGACCTCTGATTATGCCTGACGAGCCTTCGCAAGGCCTTCAAGAATATTGATTCCCGCAACGGGAATACGACCGAGTGGATCCGGACTGACATTGAGCATGTAATTTGATCCTATCGCCGCGCACTTTTCCTTGATCGCGAGAATCTCACTGACGCTCTTGTAGTTCGTATCCGTCGGACGATAGCCCCAAGACTCGTTCATCGTCCCAACGGTCTCATAGAGTTTGTCCGTCTCCGTCTTACTCGCAATCTGATTGTCATGGGGCGTTTCGTAGTCCCCAAGTCCGTTGCCGATACGCCCCGACACGAGACAGCCGGGCTGCCGCCTGCGAACAAGTCGGACAAATGCCTCGGACTGTTCGCGCGTCAGCGTCGTCGGCACATCGAACCAGAGAAGGCAAAGGTCGCCGTACTGCGTGAGCAGTTCGTCAACCTGTGGCATCGCCTTTTCATCCAAATAACGCTGAAAGTCGTAAGCAGAATCATCTGGGAAGTCCCAGTCGTTCCCCCAAACGCGCTTCTCGTCGGAAACCTTTAGGATATCCTTGTAGTGGCCGTAGTCGAGATGACGACCACCTCCGTTTGGCTCGTGCCAATCGACATCCTGCGAATAGTAGAGTCCGAATCGAATGCCCGCCTCTCGACAGGCCTCGGCGAGTTCTCCAACAACATCCCGACGGAACGGTGTCGCATCAACGACATTGTAAGTCGAGACACGCGAATGATAGAGCGCAAAGCCGTCATGGTGTTTCGCGGTGATAACGAAATACTTCATGCCAGCATCCCGCGCCCGCTTCATCCACTCTTTTGGGTTGAAGAGAATTGGATTGAAGGCATTTGCAAGCGCGGCATACTCACGAATTGGGATTTTGTTGGCATGCATAATCCATTCACCGTAAGGATGTGCGCCCGGTCGCCCATTCCACTCTCCGCCCAAAAGTGTATAGAGTCCCCAGTGCGCCATGAGTCCGAACTGCGCATCCTTAAACCACCGCTTTGTCGCCGCCAACGCGGCAGAATCGTTCGCGAAGACATCCTCCACGCCCGTGACCGCCGCAAATGCCGCGATGCCGCCGATGAAACCTCTGCGCGTAGTGAAACCTTGCCCTTGTGCCATGCTTTCAACCTTTACGTTCATCTATTTTTCCTTTCATTGTTCATTCGACAATGTCCACATCCTTTTCCGCCGTCACGGCAACGATGCCGAGGCCGGAAATGTTGCCCGTATGACGGAAGGTGATTTTCTCCACCTTCGTCGTGCGCGGCAGATGAGCCGTCCAGCGGTAAAGCGTCGCCGTCGGATCGGATGGCGTACGCCCCGTCCATGCCGCACGGCCCTCCGTGAGCGAATTGCACATCCGAAACCAGCCGACGTGCACACCCTGACGGACGATCTGCACGGGCTTCGATTCGTCGTTAACCGTAATCTCAACCGCAAAATGAGTCGGCGGCCCGCCCCACAATCCTTCGGGATGCTCCCACGCCTCGAATGCGCCGAGGAAGTGGATGCGGTCGGCGGCGAGCGGTTTTTCAAGGGCAATCTCGCGCACCTCGCCCGGATTGACCACAAGAATGCCGCGCCCGCCGTTCGTCAGCGGATCCGTCATCTTGAACGGTACGCCGCCAAGTTTCAGCGGATCTTCGGGCATCGGCTCCTTCGGACAATACGCGGCGGATGCGAGCGACCAGCCGCACAGGTTCACGGGGAAATACCGCAAGTCATTTCCGCCGCCGAACCAGCCGTCCGGCGCAAATGTTCCGTCCGCCTTCTGAAAGCGCGGATCCTGCCAAAAGTTTCGGTTCGCGGCATCGCGGATGTCGATGGGGAATGTCTCACACGGCGGACGGTCCACCGAGGTCGAAACGCCCGCATTCATCAGAATCCGCCGCAGGGTGCGCTGAACCTGTGCACCCGCGTTCTTCGCAGACGTCGTCATTTTCAACGTGGAAAGCACGAGTTTTCCGCCCTTTGCGCAGTCGAACTCCGCCCAGGCACCCGGCCTCGTGCAGATTTTCGCCGCGCTCCCGGCAAGCGGTTCGATCACCGAACTCGCGGCATACATCGTCTTCGTTCCGCGCCAGTCGTCAGCCGGCACAAGCCAGCCGAGCGTCTTCGCCTGCGTCCAGGCTGACATCTTCGCCGTATCCCACCAGAAGAGGTCGTCGTTTGAAACGCCCGTGAGGAGTCCCGTCTCCTCCGTGTGGGTGACGAACTTCACGCCGTTGCCGCGCCGATTCGCCTTGTCCAATGCCTCCGCAGGGATCGTCAACCGAACACCATACTTCGTGAGGATGTTCGTATCGGCATTCGCGGGCAGGTTGAGCACAATGACCGTCTTTCCCTCATTTGCCAACTTTTCAAGTTGAGCGAATCCAGCGAAGCCTGCCGCGCCGTCTGCAAGAATGCACTTCGCCCGTTCGACGGACTGCGTGGCAATCCCCATCGCGGCAACCAGTTCCGAAAGTGGATTGTTCGTCACCGCTCCATCCACGACCGCCACGCTTCCGCTCGGTCGCCGATGTTCGTGCACGAACTCGTCCAGCACGGCATCAAGAACAGCCGAGGCCGCCGGTTCAATCCCAAACCGCGAGATCAGCGGCAACTGGCAGATTGTCCACGAGCCTTTGCCCCGATAGACTCGCACAAGTGCCGCACCCGTCAGGCCGTCCTTGCCGCCGACATCCCACAGCACGTCCGCATCCTCCTCGTCCTTGCGAATGGCCGCGAGTGACGGATAGCCATCCGGCTCCCAACTCTGCATTGTCTCCTCGGCGATGTTCGGGAGCGAACCTGGCATCCGCCGCCAGACGCGCGTCGCACGCTTGCCGTAGTCAATCTCGACGGGACTCCACGACTTTTCCGCGACATCGATGAAGAGGGCCGAACCGCCGCGCCGCACCCATTTCTCAATCTCGATGCCCTCGCGCGTCGTCAGTACGTTCGTCACCACAAGATGTCGCGTTTCCGAAAGGTCGGCGACGGAACGAAAGACCTTGATTCCACGAAAATCGGGACGCTCTCGACGAGGGAACACTTTGAACGGGAAGGTTCGCACCCCCAACTCGATTCCATCCTTCGTCTGAAAGACGAGTCGCATCGCACAATCGCTCCCGGACGGCATTTCCGCCGGGGCGGCGACCTCGATCTGCCGCGTCCAACTTTCGCCCGCGCCAACCGTGATATTCGTTCCGAGAATCGTCTGCCCGATTTCCCGCCAAGCACCATCCGCCGTCCGCACCCGATCCGTGCGCACGACCGAACCCGTGATGTCCGTCACCCACTCGTTGTAGAACATCAGCGTTCGCGGCACGGTCTCCCCTGCGAACAGATTGCGCGGAAACTCACGCAAAGTGAATAGGTAGTCGGGCATCACCGGCCCGTTGTCGTAGAAGCGGCAACGCGGCTCAAAGCCGGGGAAGAGACACCACGGCTCCCACTGGCCAATGCCCGTGAAGTAGTAGCCTTCTGCATAAGTCCGCACAATCCACGCCAAGGTGTTGAAATAGCCGTACTTTCCTTCCATTTCATAGTGGTGATCACCCGCATACTTGGAAAGTCCGCGGAAGGAATCCTGTGCGCCGTGATAAATATCCTCTGAAATGAAAAGCGGCTTATCCTTCTTGCCATTCCCCTGCCAGGGGATCTCGCCGTTCGCATACCAATACGCCGCGTTCGGGAGTTCGTGTCCGTTGGCCGTCACCTGAAACGGATAGTGCACCGACCTTACAGGCGCGGGTCCGCCCTTGTCGCTTCGCGCCGGATAGGAGAGATCCGATTCGCCGCACGCCGTCCACACGCGCGTCGGATCCGCCGCGCCCACAAGTTGCCCCGCCCGCACCTGCTTCGGAGTCGTTTCCTTTTCCATCGTCGTACCCTCGCCATGGTAGAATGTGCCGAATTCATTGGAAATCGCCCAGTCCACGATGGACGGATGGTCTCGCAACTGATCGACCATTTCAAGCAGATAGGCCTCATACTTGCGCCAATAGGCATCGGGCCGCCCGCCTGCCGCCATCGTCGAATAGGCGCACGGTTCGAGCATCATGCCCCATTCGTCCGCCGCTTTCGCAATCCGCTCCTGCTCGGACCAGCGAACGCGCAACGCGACAATGCCATCCTTCCGCAGACGCGCGAACCCTTCCTTCATCTCCTCCTCCGTCGAGAAGTCGCCACCCGGATGCGCCGTGGTACGGCGGAAGATGATGGGTTTGCCGTTCAAGTACATACGGTGGCCTTTCGCCTTCACCTCGCGGAAACCGAACCGCGTACGGAGTGCGTCCATTCGCGCCCCGCCTTCCGATAGCGTGAAGTCGGCGTTGTAGAGATAGGGATCCGCCGGACTCCACAGGTGCGGCGCAGGCCAGTCGAAGGTCGCGCACACCGTCGTCTCCCCCGGGGACGCTTCAACAACCTTGTCCGTAATCTTCGGCGCACCCGCAATCCTGCACGAAAGCGTCAGTTTTCGCGGCGAATCGGACAAGTTGACGACCTTCGCCTCGTAGACGAGACGCGGCTTCGGCTCCAGATAGGTCATCACATGGGCGCGGCGAATATAGCACTTCCCCGTGAACTCAAGGTGTACGGGAGCCGTAATGCCAACCGTATGATCCGTCAGGTACCAGTCGATGCGATCCTGCCAGAAATGCCGCCGCCCGTCTTGCCGCAAGGCGACGACCAGCGTGTTCGTACCCTCCTTGACATTTTCCGACACATCCAGCCGACGGCAGAGATTGACCATCGCATTCTCCGTGCGCGTCAACATTCCATTCATGTAGATGTCGAAACTCTCGCCGATGCGCTCCAAACTCAGAATCACGCCATCACCCGTCCGCCAGTCCTTCGGCGTGACGAAGGTATACTTGTGAAGGTAGGTGTCGAGATCCGTCAGTTTCCAGTTGAAGAGACTGCGCAGGTTGCACGGGAGCGTCGCCTTCATCCAGTTCGTCACGCCCGCGATGTTGACCAGATCATCTCGCACGATCTTCACCGTCCCCGGCGGATTCCCCATCAGGTCGAAGCCGTTTGTCGCGACGACCGCCGTTTGGACGGACGCGATTTCCCACGGCCCGTCCAGCACTTCAACCGTCCGCCTCTCAAGGATATGCCCCAGCAACGGTTCACGCGCGAACGGGCCCCGCTCGGCCTGCGCCGTCCACGCGGCACTCATCAGAAGTGCCGCGCAAATCAATCTCGATACCTTCATCATCGGTTGTCTCTGTTCCTTGCTTAGCGGATGCGTATGACGAGACCCCAAATCTTCTGCCGCTCGTAGCACCCGAGGTCGGGGAGTGCATTCTTCTGCGAGTAGAATCCGGCAAGGCGCGGATTTCCCTCAAGGTCTGTCGCGTCGGCCATCCACGGCTGGACGCACCCCTTGTCGAGGGCGTTCGCCGAATCGTCCGTCAGGCGGTAATCGCCCGCGTCGGCATTCTTGAAGTTCGCCACGCCTGTCCAGACCGTTTCCTCGGTCAAATAGTTGCAGAACTTCAGGAGTGAATTATCCTCCTCCGCAATCCGCTCGAACAGCGTGTTGCTGACGTAGGCGATTTCAGGCAGGTCGCTCCCATACTGGCTGAGCGTCAGGATCTTGCCGCCCTTCCCGGCGATGATGCAATTCCGAACGCGCAAGCCCAACTGCCCAATGTCAAAGAAATAACCCGTACTCTCGTGCAGAACCGTGTTGTTCTCGAAGACCGCAAACTCCTTGCACCCATTGTTGATCGGACTCATCGACGGCAGGTAGAGATAGGTTGAAGATTCGCGAAGCGTTGACTCGTTGGTGTTGTTCACGATCTTACCGTTTCCTACGAACAGCGAATTGCGAATGCGGTAAGTCCCCGACCCGGTTCGCCCGTCGAGATAGAAGAGAAGCCCTTCCGCCATGTAAGTATTCGCACTGCCGTAAGTCGAACCGACGCTCAGGTCAATCGTAAAGTCGCGGAACGCACAGCGGTCGATGGTGACGGAACTGGCCGTCGCCGCGAGAAGTCCGCCCGCCAAATAAGAAAGATACCCCCAACTACGGAAAGCCCGATAGGCATTATCTGCAAACGAACAGCCGTAGAATCTGATGTTTGAGCAGTCTGCGACAAGCAGACCGTTGATTGTCGCAGACTTCGTAGACCGCACCGAATTGCCCGCGAACGCCACATTCTCGAAGATGAGTCCATTTGCCTGTGCGATGAGTGCCACGGAGGGATTTCCCTTCACCGCCGTCTCGACATAGCCGCCGGTGATGGTCAAATCCTTGAAACGAATCTGCGGCGCATCCGCAATCGTGAAAAGCCGCACCGCGTCCGCACCCTTCTCACCCTGCTCGCCGTTGAAAACCGTCTTCCCTGCGCCGACACCGCAGATGGTCAGGCATTCCTTGAAGGAGAGATCAATCGGGAGCGTTTCACCCGCACTCGGCGCATATGTCCCCTCGGCGAGGTGGATGGTCGTCCCGCATTCCGCCGCGCTCACCGCCTTCGTCAGCGAACGGAACGGCGCGGCGGATGAGCCGTTTCCCGCCGCATCGCTGCCGTTCGGGGCGACGTAAATTGCCGCGTAGGTTCGCCCATCGACGGGCCGCCAGCCGGCATTGCGTTCCTTCGCCGCCGTCGCCGTGGCTTCGCCCTCCCCGACGAACTGCGGATTGCCGCGCACGGAATTGGATGCTGTGAACGACTTGCCGCACACCGTGACGGACTTGCCCTCCACAAGCGGCGCGAGAGGCCCGTCGTCATTCTGCTGATAGACCGAATCGATCAGCACGGCCCCGCGATCGCCGCTCCAGTTCCAGCGTTCGCCGATACCTGGCTGTCCGGCAATTGCCGAGCGGATAAAGACGGGATTAAACTTGTTGTCCGAGTTCCACACCGCGCGCGCAACCATGTTGTCCGTGAGCGTACTCTGCGTGAAGACGGTGAACGAACCCACTCCTTCGCACTCGACCGCGCCGCAACATGCCACACCACCCGCGTATCCGTTCGCCGAAATGAGGCAGTTGTAGGCATCCAGCCCCGCACTCGTTCCCGCGATTGCCGCGCCGGCCTGCGTCGTACCCTGCACCCAATTGGCGCGGATGGTCACATTCGTCATCGCGAGCGTGACGCGCCAAGTCGCAGCATTCGCACCCTCGGCATTGCTGACATAAATCGCACCGCCCTGCGCCGCCTTGCTTTGACCCGCAACAGCCGAGTTGAAGGTGAAGGTGCAATCTTTGAGAACGGTCGTCGAATCGACAAGCACAAGCGCACCGCCCTTCGCATCGACCGCCGCCGTTCCGTTGTTCGCCGCATTCTTCGTAAAGGCGCACGAATCGAACGTCAGTCCGGACACCTTCGATGCGAACACCGCGCCGCCGAACGCCGAAGTCGTGTCGTCTGCCGTTGCTGTTGTCGTACCGCCTGTGAAAGTTAGGTTTCGGAAGGTGATGCCCTCACAGTTCGTGACCTTGAAGTGCCGCGCCTGCACGCCTTCCGCCAGCGTGATGACGGTTGAGGATATACCCCCCCCCCCCCAGGATAGTCAGATTCTTGCGGTTCGCAAGTCCAATCGTAGATGCAAGTTCATACCGTCCGGACGCAAGCGAAACCACATCCCCATCTGCGGCACTTCCAATCGCCGAGGCGAGATCCTCGCCCGGGCTGACAGTAATCGTCCCCGCCATCGCGCCTTGAACAAGCGCGGCAATTCCTGCCATCATTACGGTTTTGACCAGACTTATCCGCATAACTTTTTCCTTTCGTTTGACTACCCCTCACTTCCAAGGAATATTACGCCACAATTTTAACATAAAATGCCTCCTCCTGTCACTTACACTTTTTGCATATTCGCTTACAATTTTTGCCCATCCAAGCCGTCTGCCGCCCAGTCAGCCGCCCAATCGCGGCGTAGCGTGGCGAATAACGCATAAGTTCTGACATTTCATTTGCACTTCTCTTGCAAAAGTGCAAGCGTAATGGCACATTTTGCCTCATCTTGGACGGCTCAGGCAAATCAATCAAGTAAACGGATTCAGTTCCTTGGTTGATTTCTGAAAATCAAGCAACAAGGCGTGCGCCTTGATTGACTGATTTTCCCTTGCTGATGAGTCCTTTTCAACAACGAGGCAGATGTGGCAAAAATATGATTCTCTGCATATCGACTTACGATCCTTGCAATCGCCGACGGATTATGTTATGCTACATCCATCATGAAACGAATCGGAATCTGCATTGAATGGGATCGCTCGTGGGGGCGCAATATCTGCGAGGGCATCTGCACCTTCGCCCAAACCCAGCCCGACTGGTCGCTCACCCTGCTCAAACCCGCCGATTTCAAGAAGTCCGCCACGCCGACGGACTTTGATGGCTTCATCACCCACATACCCGACCCCCTGCTCGAAAGTCTTCTCGCGAGTGCGCAAGGGGTCGTTGTGGATCTCGCCTGCCGTACTCGCTATGATGCACGAGCCGTGCGTGGGATTTGGCAGGATAATGCCGCGATCGGCAAACTCGCGGCGCGGCACTTTATCGAGCATCATTTCACGCGCTTCGCATTCTGCGGTTATGATGGTCAACCCTTCTCGGACTTCCGCAGAGATTCCTTCATCCGCTACCTTGAACATCACCGACACGCCGTTGAAGTCTACACAAGCGCGGCATCCGTGGCGCACACCTTCGCCTCCAATGCCGTGCGCGGCGAACAGCTCGATTCCGCCCCCGACTCCAAACAACTTATCCGCTGGCTGAAATCCCTGCCGAAGCCCATCGCACTCTTCTGTGCGAACGATTTGCGGGGACTGCAAGTCATCATGGCCTGTGAGGTTGCCGGTATTGCCGTGCCACAGGAAGTCGCCGTACTGGGCGTAGATAACGACACGCTCATCTGCAACTTCGTCACCCCGACGCTTTCCTCCATCGATCCGGACGCGACCACGCTCGGATTCGTCGCGGCGGAATCGCTCTCGCACGCGCTCGAAGGGGATTCAATTCCGTTCGAACCGAAGATTGTCAAACCGAACGACCTGATTGAGCGATCCTCAACCAATATCTTTCCGCTCGACCCGCCGTGGCTCGCCGATGCGCTCATCTACATTCGGCGAAACATCAACCACCATCTTTCCGCACAGGATGTCTACGCGGCACTTGGTCGCTCCCACACAAACGTCAATTCCGCGTTCCGCGCAAACCTGGGAACATCCGTCCAAGCGGAAATCCGCCGCGTTGCACTCGATGAGGCCAAACGGCTGCTCAACAAGACCGATCTCTCCATTGCGGATGTTGCCAAACGCACGGGATTCCATACGCCGCAGTATTTCTGCAATATCTTCACCAGCGTCTTTGGAAAATCCCCCACAACATTCCGCACAACCCGCTGACCGCCCCCATTTTTGACATCATGATTTATACGCGGCTTTCGCTACAAGGAAGTCGGTATGTAGGCAATCGCCGTGCCACCGAACGATTCGCGGCGGTAGGAACGAGTTTTTGCGTCATACCAGACGACTTCGCCCTTCGGTGTCGCCGCCGCGCCGTCCGCCACGAAAAACCGCCGCCATTCGACCGCTCCACCCTCGCGTCCCAATTCGAATGCCGCCCCCGGCAGCATCCAGTCCGTCGGCAGATAACCGTCGTAATCCATGCGATAGGTGATGCAAATCACATCATTCGTCTCGACACGCCGCAAGTCGGGCGTTTCCGTCAGGGTGAGGCGCGTGGCGACGATGCCGCTGAAATCGGCGGGCTGCCCCTCCTTCGGCAGGGGCTTCACGTTCACCTCAAGCGGCGGCGTCCGGACTCGCGCATTCAGGAGGGTGGACGCAAAGAAGCTGAAAAAGCCGCCCTGACGCGAATTCGCCACCTGATAGGGCACGGTCAACTGAAAACTCACCTTTCCTCGATAGGGGCGGTCGTATCGCACGGGCAGGGAAAACCGCCGCACGACATTGGACGGGTTCGCGGACTTCCCGTCAATCAGGTTCGCCACCCTGCCAACGACCGTGAACTCGCCCGCGTTCACCGGGGCAATGTTCACCTGACCGACCGAAAGCCCCTTCGGGACTTCCAGCGAAAGAACGTAGTCGAACTCGTCGCCGACCTGCAAATCGTCCCTGCTCAGCGAAACCGCCGCCCGCATGTCCGGACGCGGCTGCGCCGCCACCCGTGCGCAGGAAAAGCCGTCCTCGCCGAATGCGCGGGACACCATCTCGTCCATTTGCTGCTGTGCGCGGCGGATTTCCTGAAACGGGTCGTTCGGCGCGTTCTGCGCCGAACAACTGAACGCGGCGAAAGCGAGGGCGATGCAGGCGAGACGGCGCACGCACCGACCGGCGAGCCAGAAGAGAAGCACGAGCGCAAGCCCGCCGCCCGCGACAATCAAAACGCGCCCCATCCATCCGTATTTCAGCACGGGACGGCCGACCTGCCGCCAGACGGGCAGTTCGACGAGCGGATTCGCGGACTTCACCGCCAGCGCGGCCAGAATGCCGCGTTCGACGGCGGGGGTCTGACCGATGCGCCATTCGAGGCGCGAGTAGATGGCGAGCGCCCGCTTCCAGTCCCCGGCGAGCGTGGCGCACCGCGCTTCGTTGAGTTTCGCCGCCGGGAAGTCGAACGCCGCGAACGCATTCGCGGTCGGCTGCGCACAGGCCTTGCGCCACGCGAAGTCGAGATCCGCGTCGTCCGTTCTGAAGTCGGTGATGAGCGCGTCGGGCTGGGGCATCGTCACTTCGTCCTTGCGGAGTTCCGCCACCTCAACCGCCGCGCCGGGCTTCGCGTGGACGGGAATGGCGTTCGAGCGGACGCGATGCGACTTGCCGTCCGGACCGACATACGCGAACTCGAGTTCGGGAAACCAGATCACCCCTTCCCGCATCGGACGCACCCGGTAGGTGAGCCGCCGCGCGTCGCGATAGGTCTCGGTCTTCGCGCTCGCATCATCCAGTTTCCAGTCCGCCCTGTCCACGACCTTCGCGAGGGCGGGCGGATGAAGCGCGGCGAAATCTGCCGCGCCAAGGAAGTCCAGCGTCAGCACGAGCGGATCGCCCACCTTCACATTGTTCGCGTCGAAGAACGCCCGCGCACGCAAGCCGTCCCCGACGACGCCCGTCAGGGGAATCGCCGCGAACAAGACCTTTGCCACAATCAAACCGAGCATCGTCCCTCTCTCCTCTTACTGGGGAGTCACCTTGAAGCGGATGAGCACCGTCTTGTTCTGACGGATGAATTCGGGCGAAAGCCCGGCGATTGACTTTACGAGCGAAGCCGCCATCCGCACGGTCGCATCCGCCTTCGGATCGCCCGAACTCTGCACGAGCCTGTAACCGAGGATGCGCCCGCCCGCGCCCAACTGGATGGAGAGATGCATCTCGCGAAGCGTGTCCGTCCACGGCGGGCGATCCCACTTCGCGTAATACGCGGACTGTATCAGCGACACGCACCGCTGGTATTCGCTCGACGGCAACTGCTCGACCGCGCCCGGCCGCGCCCCAAGTGCCAGCATCCGTTCGATCTCGGCCTTGCTCAGCGTCTGCTTTCCCGTGCGTCCGTTCGGCTGGCGTTCGACCGGCTTCTGGGCGGGCCTGTTCACGACCTTGCCACGATTGCGGATTTCCTCCAGCCGCTTCTTCTGGCGCTCCTCCTTTTCCTTGCGAAGCTGTTCCGCCGTTTTCTTCGGCTTCTCGGGCTTCTTCGGCTTCGACTTTTCGGGGACTTTCACGACCGCATCGACCTTCGGCTCGACGACGGGCGGCGGTTCGGGCTTCGGCTCGGGTTTTGGTTCAGGTTTCGGTTCGGGCTTCGGCGGGGGCGGCTCGGGTTCCGACGGCTTCAGCGGCGGCGGCTCGTTCTCGTTCCCGTCGAGGTTCTCGCGCACGACGACCGTCATGTCGATTGGAATCGCCGTCTCCTTCGGCTTGCGGACGACGACTGCACCAAAGTAGGCGACGAGGAAAAGCGCGGCGTGAAGGGCGAGCGCAATCGTCAGACTGCGAACACCCAGCACGGTCGGGGCTTTTCTCTCTTCGTCGGCAAACAAGTCTCGCGCCTCCCCTTTACCTGTCAACCGTAACGAGCGCCATGCGGCGCACCTTGCACCGGTAGACGACCTTGACGACGTTCATCACACTCCCGTAGTCGAGCCGTTCGTCGCCGCGCACGAGCACGGGGACGTCAGGGTCTTCCGCGACCTTCGCCTTCAGCGTCTCCTCGAGATCCGCCAGCGTCGTCGGGTTGCCGTTGAAAAAGATGCGGTTCGTCGAGTCGACCGTAATCGTGTTGGCCTTGTTGTCCTTCGAGGGCAGGGTGTCGGTCTTCGCCTGCGGCAGCATGATCGACACGCCCTGCTCCAGTGCGGGAAGGGTGACGATGAAGGTGACGAGCAAGAGGAACGTCAGGTCAATGAGCGAGGTCATGTCGACCGCCGCCTTCGGCTTTTCGCCGCGCATCCGCCTCCGTCGCGACATCTCAGTCCATCCTTCCCTGGAACTCACAGGCGATGCGCCCGATCAATTCGTCCGCGAAACCCTCCATGTCGGCGGTGATGTTGCGGATCGCCCCGTTCATGAGGTTGAAGCAGACGACGCCGGGGATCGCAATCAGAAGGCCGACAACCGTCGTGACGAGCGCGGCGGAGATGGATGGCGCGATTGTCGCGAGGTTCGCCGAACCCGCCGTGCCCATCTCGGCGAAGGCGTCCAGCACGCCCCACACCGTGCCGAGGAGCCCCAGCATCGGGGAAAGCGCGACGACCGTCGCAATCACGCCCATGCCGCGCTCGACGCGCAACTCCTCCTCATCCAGCGCGTGTTCGCACGTCCCCTTCACAAGTTCAATCTCCCGCGCCGTCAGCGCGGCGGCGCCGTCGCCCGAAGCACCGCGTCCGGCGAGCAGGGCGCGGACATCCGGCGTGAGGAGCTTGAGCAGACGTTCGCACGACTTCGCGTAGATGCCGACCAGCCCCGTCGCCTCCTTGCTCGGACGGCGGTTGAGGTAGTATTCGAGCACGTCGCGGCAGGACGAGAAGTCTCGCGTGAACCGCCTTACCGCCATGCTGATGAAATTCAGTTCCTTCCACTTGCCGATGATGACGGCGACCATCAGCACCGAGCCGACCAACTGCGCCCACACGATTCCCTGCCCGGTCAGGTTCGAGGCGAGAAATCCGTCAACGAGAGAATTTGCTATCAACATACGTTCAGTCCTTTCAAATCGTTCAGTTAGGGGAGAGGCGGGGTTTCCGCCGCGTCCACGAGAGAAGCCGAGAGCCGTTCGACCGTCTTTGCCGGAAGAATGAAGACGGCGTCAAGCGAACCGGACGCCGCATAATACCCACCCTCAACACGGTCGCCGATCAGGACATTCCGCCGCACCACGCCCTCCTGGCGCAGATCGACGGATACCGTCAGCCGCGGCGTTTCAAGGCCATAGGCGCCGAGTTCGGTCGGCGAGACTTTCAACTTGGCAACGGACGCGGCCCTGAGCGGATTCAACTCGGCCAGCAGCGCGGCGACCGCCTTTTCGTCAATTCCACCCGTACGAGGGGACGTTTCGATGTTCCAGGCGCGGCTGTCGGAATTCCAGACGATGGCAGTCGGCTTTTCGCCGTTCGCCGTCGAGACGATGCGCCTGACGTCATCCGCCGCCACGCGCAGCACATTCTTCGAACGCAGATCCTCCAGACGAAGATCCGCAAAGAGACGGGCGCGCGAAACGGAGACAGGCTCCGCATTTGCCGCGACGCTCACCTTCACGCCATTCTCGTCGGCATCCTTCGCCTCCAACTGCAGCAACTTCGCCAGGAACTCCTCCACCGCCGACTGATCGGCAAACGCGGCGACGGGCGCATCCATGCGCCACCGTCCGTTCGGCGTGCGGGCGAGCAGACAGGTCGTCGCCCCGTCCACCATCGAAACCGTCGTTATCGCCTTCGCCTCGTAGGGGAAGAGCCGCGAATCGACAAAGGCCTCCGCCTCCGTCCGTGCGAAGTCCTTCAGCCCTGCGTCGAGCGAAACCACCGCCCCGCCATTCTGCACGAGCGCGTAGACGCGACCCTGCCCGGCCTCCTTGCCGAGCGAAATCGAGCGATCCGTGCCATCCCGTCCGCGCAAGGTGATCGTCACCGCGCTTTCGGGATCGAGCCCGTATCCGGCGAGCAGGGCGGACGTCGTGCGCGACGGTTCGTTCGTCGCTCCCACCGGCCAGAAAAATTCGTCGGCTTTCGTCGTGCGCAACGCCGACAGCAAAAGCGAGACCCGCTGCGCCGAAGCCACGGCCTTCCGCGGCTCTTCCATCTGCCAGGTCTCGCCCGTCCGCACGAGCCGCAGGAACAGTCCCGACCCCCGACGCACGTCGACGGACGCAACCGCCGCATCGGAAAGGAAGAGCCGCTGGTCGCGGAATCCGCTCGCGGGCAAGTCCGCACAGGCGAAGACATTCGTCGGGACGACGTAAACGAGATCGGAGTCCGACACCGCGACATACACGCCGTCTTTCGTCGGCGTCAGAGACCCGAACGAAACGACGGCGTTCGTCACGCCTTCTCCCAGCGCCGAAACCGACAGGCGCGGCACGTTCAATCCGAAGTCCGCCCGCGTCCGACCGAGTTTGAGGAGTTCAAAGTCCGACTGAGAGTCGAGAACCGGGCGAAAGGCGAGGGCGTCCGCGAGTTGCATCACGCGGGATGCGTTCGCCGACGATGCGAACGGCGCGACGATTCGCCAGCCGTTCGCGTCCCTCGCGATTTCCAGCGTCGGTTCGCCCTGCCGCGCAAGGAGGAAGCCCGTCGCCCGGTCCGCCCCCCGGACAAGCACCGAATGTCGAAGTAGCCGTGCGTTCGCCCGCGTGCCGCGAATATTGAGCAGAACGTGCGCCGCGACCAACAGCGCGAGCGTCAGCAGCATCCAGAGAATCGACCGACGATTGCTCATTTGCGCCTCCTCCGCCGAATCTTCGCCCACAGGATTAGACAGCAGAAGACCGCCAGCGACGGGCCTGCGGCAAAGGCGATGGCAAAGCGCCGCCGCATCGAGCGATCCAACCCCGTCGTCAGCACCCCGGCGTCAGACCCGCCCGACACGAGCGCATCCGTGCCAGAGAGATAGGAGACGCAGTTCAGGAAGAAATCGCGGTTGGCGTTCGCCCGTGCCGCGAGTTGCCCGTTCATCGCAAACCCCGAATCGCCGACCGCCACGATGCGCGTCGGCCGAACCGCGAGATCCGCCCCCGTGCCGACCCCCTTCTCGACAATCGCCGCCACGACGGACTGACCGGCGTTCGCCAGCGGATAGAACTCGATGCGATCCGCCCCCACCGCGCCATTCGCCGCCGAAGACGGCAGAAGAACAAGCGGCGACTCGAGCACAAGACGCTGATTGCGAAGCGGCAAGGTGATGTCGTGATCGCCGCGAACGGAGGCGATCACGTCCTCCCCGGAAAGCGTCTGGACTTCATCGCCCAGCGGACGGCGCACAGCCCGAAGCCCCCATGACGGGAGAAGCGATGCAATGCCAGCGTTCTCCCCGAGGCCAAGCAATGCGAGAAGGCGTCCGCCCTGTCGCAGGTAGGCATCCACACGCTCGATCTCCACGCGGGAGAATTCGCCCTTCGCCCCCGCGACGATGACGAGGGCGCAGTCAATCGGAATCTGATCGACCTTCATCAGGTCAAGGGCGACGTTGGCGTAGCCGTCTCGGGCGAGTTCGCGCACGATGTCGCTCATGCCCCACGAATCGTAGCCGTCAAAGGCGATTTCCCCATGGCCGAGCGTCCAGTAGACGTTCCGTCGCTGAGGCGGCACGGTGAGCCGCAGAATCGCCGACGCGCAGTTGCGTTCGTCCAACCCTTCGGCAATCGACAGCGAAATCGACCTCTGCCCGCGCGAAAAGACAAGCCCCTCCTCGCCCGCACCCGACCGGACCAATCGCGCGGCCGCGCCGACGTCCCATCGGGGATCCACGAAGCGCAAGTCGAGGCGAACGCCGCCCGTCAGACCGGCCTCGCGGCGCAAGGCACGCAGAAACTGCCCCACGGCGCGAAACCTCGGGTCGCTCCGCGGCAGAAGACAGTCAACCGAAACCGTTCCCCGCGCATCCGCCAGAATGCCGCGCGTGCGAGCCGAGAAGCGCGCTTCGCCCGATACGGGAACGTCGAACGACACGCCCGCGCGAACCGCCAGCGTCGCCGCCAGCCCCGCAACCGCGAGCGCAAGGGCGCATGCGAACGCGGCGGAAAGCCTCGGCCGCGCCGCGCCGCGTCCGACAAGCCGATACGCCGCGACAAGACGGGAGGCGACGAACAGAACCGCCAACGTCCCCACGAGATAGGACGCGATTGCCCCCGTCGAAATCACGCCGGACGCGAAATCCACGGTCTGCGCGTCTAGCGGCATCTCCCCGAACGCCGTGCGCCCCTGCGGGGCCCACGCGAGAAGCGCCGCCCATCCGCCGCGCGGAATCGCCACGAGCACGAAGAGCGACAAGACCGCCGCGACGGCGGGATGCCGGCAGAATGCACTCGCCGCCACCACCACGCCGCTCCACAACGCCCCCTGCAGCAACAGAATCAGCAGGGCGGGCGCAAAACGCGAAACCGAGACATCCGACAGAACCGCCGGCGCGAAGAACGCGAGAAAGGCTACCGTAAAGAGCAGGAAGGCAACCGTCGCCAGGGAACAGAGCAGCCACACGCCAAGAAACTTGCCAAGCACGAGATCCATCTCCCGCACGGGAGCCGTCAGCAGAAAATCTATCCGCCCGGACTTCCGCTCGTCGCTCCATGCGTCCATGCCGAGAAACGCCGCAAGGAACGGCAGAAGCGGCGAAACGGACGACGCCCATACCGCCTGGACTGCGAACGAACTTCCCTCCGCCGCATCCAGCGCGAACGCGAACAGCACCGCCGCGGCGAAGAGAAAGCCCCCCATCGAGAATGCCGTCAGATAGAGGTTGCGGGCGCGGCCGATCGTCCGCCGAAGCGTTACGCGCAGCGGACTCATGCCGAAGCCCTCCCGTACGCCTCGTCGAGACGGCTCTTCAGCGTCGCCGCGTCAATCCCCGCCGCATCAATCGTCGCGGAAATCACACCGTCCTTGAGAACGAGAAACCGCGTCGTCCACGGGGCGAGATCCTCCGGCTCATGCCCCGTTACGATGACGGACGAAAACGCCGCCGCATTCGAGAGGATCTCTCCTGCGGCCTTCCGCATGCCGTAGTCAAGCCCCGCGAGAAAATCGTCCAGAAGCAGGACACGCGGACGCAGCAGAAGCGCATCCGCCAATGCCACGCGCTTGCGGTAGCCCATCGACAGGTCGCGAATCGGCGCACGCAGGAGGTCAGCGATCCGACAGGCCTCCACCGCCTCGTCCACTCGACGGCGTATCCGCTTTCGCGGTTCGCCCTTCAGGTTGGCGCGATAAATGAGATATTCCTTCACGGTCATGTCGTCGTAAAGGCCAATCGCCTCGGGCAAATAGCCCAACTTGTGGCGATAGTCGAGCGATTCCGCGAACGCATCGCGCCCATCCGAAAGCACTCGGCCCGAATCCGGAATCGAAAGCGTCGCCAACACCCGCAGAAGAGTCGTCTTCCCCGCGCCATTCGCACCGAGAATGCAGACCGTCTCACCCGGCGAAACGACGAACGAGACATCCTTCAGAACCGGTTTCCGGCGATAGGTGAAAGCGATATTCCTAACCTCAAGCATTATTGGATATTATACCATTTTTGGGCACAGGGTTCCCACCCGCCGATTTCACCGCCCTCGGCGCACGCTGATCGTGCAGTTGGGACGGCCGCTTTCGATCCGATTCCAGTCCTTCAGCAACTGGAAACAGGTCGCGTCGAGGATCGACTGCGGGCGCGGCAGAGTCGTTCGGCGGATGACGACCTCCAGCAGCCCATCCCCGTTCACGGCAGACGAAACCTCGCTCTCATACCAGACGGACAAATCGGACGGGCTCCGGAAGCGGAACGGCTTCGGGAGATGCTCCACTTCCGTATAGCCCTTCGGGAAGACGACGCGGACTTCCGTCACGGACGCATCTTCCGCCGAAATGCCGAGCGGCGTTTCCCGCGTCGAGCCCGTGAGCGGGAACAGCCCGTCCGCGAGGCTTTCCAGCGTCAGGCTGATCGTATCCCCCTCGACCGTTGCATAGTCCGGCACGAAGCACGAGAACGCAAGACTGGCGGGATAGCCCTCCACGTCCGCCGCGAGATCGCTCGTCGCGGTCGCCGCCTTCGCAATGCCGCCGAGCAAAGACTGATGATAGCGGTCGCGGTCTTCGGGGAGAATCTCCGTGTGCCGACGGCGGAACGCCGCGACGCCGGGACCCCAGATCAGAGTCTTCACCTCCATATCGACGGCTCCGTTTTCCCGCACGGCGAGATTGAGCCGCTCTTCCGTTCGCGGCAAGTAGTCGGAAGGACTCGTCACCGTGCCGAACGATCCATCGGACGGGTCGAAGTAGTCGCTTCCGGCGAACGAGGTCGCACCGAGCGGACAATACTCCCCTTCCGTGCCGACGAAGAACTCCCGCGTTTCTCCGCCGAAGAAAAGGAATCCGCCCGTGCGCTCGCGAACGCGGCACAGCGCGGACGCGAATGCGCGGACGTTCGGCTTCTCGAACTTGTCGCGGCGGCGGATCGCCTCGGGCGACTTGACATTGTTCGCGGCGAAAACGACATCCGCCTCGTATCCCGCCCCCCGCAGAAGCGCACACAGCGTCCGCACGTAGTCGAGCCGCGTCGCATACCGCTCCTTCAGGACGACTTCGGGACGCGTCAACTGGTCGGCAATCGGGACTTCGTAAAGCCCCGGACCTGCGATGCGCACCGCCCTGTGCAACCACTTGCGGATCTCGACGGCGGACATCTTCGCGAAGTCCGGCAATCCCTCGCCGCCGCGAACGGGCGAAACCTCAACCGCCGGGCGCAACTGCCGCGCCGCACGGGCGAAGTCATTGGACGAAATGACGACGACATCCCGCCACAGCGAACCGACAGGCTGCATCGGCTCGTCCGGCAGACGCGGCGGATGCACGACCTCCCTGTGCCAGTCGTTCACGCGCACAACCTTGCGCTCGGTCGGCTGGTAGGAATCGAAGCCGTAGGATGCGTAGAACGACACGGGGGCGTTCGTCACTGTCGTCGCCGTCTTCACCGAAATGACGCTGCCAATCTCGACGGACGGAAGATTCACGACGAGCAAACGGCTCGCCGGATAGCGCGGCGCGGCACTCGCCCACCCGCAGTCCATCACGTTCATCTCGCTCGGCTTCACCGCGTAAACCCGCCCGTTCGCATTCGACACGGTCGCCGAAAGGACTTCGACGTTCTTCCACGTCGGGTTGTAGGCGAAGTTGAGTTCCGCCGAACTCTTCTTGCCCTGATAGGTCAGCACTTGCTTCACCATCTCGTTCGTCACCGTCCACGCCGCGTCGGACGCGACGTCAACTTCACTCGCATCATAAAGGACGTGGACATTCGCCCCCTTCACGACGTCCGAATGGAAGATCGGCTGCTTTCGCGCCGCCGCCTCGGCGGCCTTCATCCGTTCGCGCAAGTCGAGGTATTCCTCCGGGGAAATCTCGACCGCATTCAAAGCCGTCACGCGCTCCGCCTTCAAGACGCCGTTCGTCAGCGTCATCGTGCGCCGACAACTGAACGCACCCGTGACGGAAAAGTCGTCGGGCAGTTTCTTCACTTCGCCGAGCGCATCCCCCACGTTCAGCACGAGCGTCTCGGCCGTCTGCGCCGTCGTGTCGAGCACGAGCGGATACGTCCTCTTTTCCAGGAGGGCGTTATCCGACAAGAGCCGTCCGACGAGATCGATGGAGTCGGAAATCATCGGCAGGTTCAGCGTATCTTCAGTCTGCCCGCGAAGAATCATCTCCGGAAAGCGGGCGAGCAGACGCACTTTCAGCGGCTTTTCGGTGTCGCGCAGGTCTTCCGGCTCGATTTCGCACTTCAGGAGTTCCGCACCCGGCGCGGCGGACTGCACGATGCGCTCGAAGAACGCCTTGCGCAGTTCCGGGGTTCGCCTGACGAGCGAGCCACGGTAGGCCGTGTCGCTGATGCCGAAGAAGTCAATCGTGCTTTCCAGGACGATCGAACCATCCTTCGCGAGTCTGCCCGCCGAGACGACGTTCGCCGCGTTCCCTTCCGACAACGGCACGGGAGACGTGCGCAACCCCTCGCCGTCGGGACGCGCCACGAGGTAACTCCGTGCGCAAAGATAGGCGGGGAAGAGATCCTTCGTGTTCTCGTTCGTCGGATCCATCAGGATGTATGAACGCTCGCCATCCGCACCCGGACGCTCCTCCTCGACGGCGACGATGGCGTGGTTGAAGTAGGGCTGCGGCACGTCGGGATCCATCTTCGCGCCGACGTTGATGAGCACGGGGAACGCCTTGAACCCGGCGATGCGGAGCATGGCGACGAGAAGCCCGGCCTTGTCGCGGCAGACCCCGTAGCGGTTGTCGAAGGTGACGTTCACGTCGTGCGGCGCATAGCCCGGCGAATCGTCCTCCATCGTCAGCCCCATGTAGCGAACTTCCTGCGAGACGAACTTGAAGAGCGCGCGGATGTCGCGGCCGATTTCGTTCACCTTGTTCGTCATCGCTTCCGTCGTGCAGGCGAGGCGCGGCGCACAGAGATTCCAGTACCACCGGGAGATTTCGCGCCAGTCCGCCGCCGTCGAAAGCCGCACGTTCTGAACCTGCGTCCATTGCGGCGGCATGTCCGGTTCGGGGAACATACGCGGCGAATTCGTCGCCGTGTAGACGTAGAGCGTCGAGCCGTCGTCAAGCGGGCGCACCTCCTCGACAACGTTCCCGAGGGAATGCCGAATCGCCTTCGAGCGTATCGGACGCGCCGCAGGCGCCTTGACCTCATAGACGCTCCGCAGAATCGGGTAAGTCCACTCCATCACCGAAAGATCGCTCCACTGGTCCTGGATGCGGCTTTTCACCGTGCGTCGCCGCGTCTTGAGATGAACGGTCTCGCCGACCTTCAGCCCAGGAATCGTACAGGTAATCTTGCGGTCGAGCGGATCGACGATGTTCGCGCTCATCGACGAATTGTCCGTCGTCTCCTTCGTCGTCGCGCCGAAATCGACGGTGCGCTCCACGCCGTTCGTATCGACAACACCGAGCGAAAGGATCTCCGCCTTTCCGTAGCGGGCGTTGTAGCCGAGGGAAATCACGCGCTCCTCGCGGCGACCGCGTTCGGTGAGCACCTTCGTCCACGATTCGCTCTCGCTCGCATACGTCCCGTCCGGGTTGTAGGCGACCGACTCGCGTTCGTCCACCACGACGGCGTCCGCATCGGGGAATCGCTCGCAGGTGATCTCCTCATCGGCACGGACGCACCAGACCGCCGCGAGGGCAAGGGCAAAGCACAGCAGTTTCCGCATCGGCACTCCTTCTCTTCAAGTCAGTCCTGTTTCTCGCTCAGGTCGCGGATGCGGCGCGAGGTGCGCACGGCGCAGAACTCCTTGCCGCACATCGAGCAGTGGTCGTCGCCGTGGGCTTCGTCCGTCAGCGCACGGGTCTTGAGCCAGCGCGTCCGTGCGCGTTCGGGGTCGAGCGCGGCGGCGAACTGTTCGTCCCAGCAGAAGTTTCGCCGCGCCTCCGCCATGCGGTCGTCGCGTTCGCGGGCGTGGGGGAGGCCGCGGGCGACGTCACCCGCGTGCGCGGCAATCTTGTAGGCGATGCACCCCTCGTGCACCTCCGCGCCGTCGGGAAGCCCCAGGTGTTCGGCGGGCGTGACGTAGCAGAGGAGCGAAGCCCCGTATGTCGCGGCGGCCGTCGCCCCGATTGCCGAGACGATGTGGTCGTAGCCGGGCGCAATGTCCGTCACCACCGGACCCAGCACGTAGAACGGCGCACCCTTGCAGACTTCCTGCTCGCGTTCCATGTTCATCTGCACCTGATTGAAGGGAATGTGCCCTGGTCCCTCGACCATCACCTGAACGCCGCGTTCGCGGCAACGGTCGACGAGTTCGCCGAGCACGGCGAGTTCGGCGAATTGCGCCGCGTCCGAGGCGTCGGCGAGACAGCCCGACCGAAGTCCGTCCCCGAGCGAGACGGTGACGTCGTGCGCGGCGAGTATGTCCATCACCTTGTCCCAGTTCGCGTAAAGCGGATTCTCGGCCTTGTGCTCCATCATCCACTCGGCCATGATCGAACCGCCGCGGCTCACGATGCCCATCTTGCGCTTCATCGCAAGCGGGATGTCCTTCAGGAGAAGCCCCGCGTGGAGAGTCATGAAATCGACGCCCTGCTCGGCCTGTTCGCGGATGACGTCAAAGAGAAGATTCGGGTCCATCTGCGGAATGTCGCCCGAAAGACGGGAAATCGTCTCGTAGACGGGCACCGTCCCCAGCGGCTTGCAGGAAGCGTCGAGCATTCCCTGGCGAATGGACTTGAGGTCGTCGCCGACGGAGAGATCCATCACGAAGTCCGCGCCCGCCTTGAGGGCGATTGCCAGTTTCTCCAATTCGTCCCCTTTGCCCGAATGGGTCACGCTCCGACCGAGATTGGCGTTGATTTTCGTCGTGAAAAGCCGTCCCACGCCGACGGGATGGCAGTTCGTATGGTGGATGTTGAGGGGGATGACCGCCGTCCCCTCGGCAACGGCGGCGCGGACGGCCTCCGGCGACACGCCCTCATCCCGTGCGACAGTCTCCATCGCCGGCGTAATCAAACCCTTGCGGGCGGCTTCAAGTTGCGTCATTTTTCTTTTCTACCTTCCGTTTTTCTGCAAATAATGAACAGGTGCGTATTGTAGCATATTTTAGGCGACGGTGACGGGTTGCGCGACAACCCCGCACGCGCCTCAGCCGAGGGCCAGATAGGAATCGATGATGAGATCCGGGGACTCGCGCTGGAGCGTCTCGCGCGGATTCGTGAAGGTGACGGCAATCACCCTCATTCTCGCCGCCTTTGCCGCCCGAATGCCGGCGCACGCATCCTCAAAGACGACGCAATCAGCCGGCGACACGCCCAGGCGGCGGGCGGCGGCGAGAAAGCAGTCCGGCGCGGGCTTGCCGTGTTCATAGCACGAATCATCCACAATCGCCGCGAAATCGCCGCGAATGGCGAGCCCGTCCAGCACGAAATCCACGTTTCCCCTCGGTCCGCCCGTGGCGACAGCACAGGGGATGCCCTCGGCGTGGTCGCGGTCGAGAAAAGCCCGCAGTCCGTCCGGCAGACGCATATGCGGCGCATAGAGCGCACGGTAGATGCGCTCCTTCTCCTCGCCGAGGCGCGTCAGTTCTTCGGATGAGAGCGAGCGACCGAAGATCTGTTCGCAGTAATAGGCGTTCGGGGCGCCCATCCAGTCAATGATTTCCTTCTCCGTCAGTTCGCGTCCATATCGCCGCGAAAACTCTTGCCAGGCGATGATGTGATAGCGGCAGTTGTCCACAAGTGTGCCATCCATGTCAAATACGTAGGCTTTCGACTTCATTTCATGCTTCTTTCTTACGATTCACGCGGCAGGGCGATGCGGTTGCCCGGAAGGTAGCGAACGCGCCCCTTCAGGCGAAGCGTCATGCACAGCGTTGCGACTTTCGCCGCGGGAAGCCCCGTCTTGGCAATCAACCGATCCATCGAGATGCCTTCCACATCCACTTCGCGCATGATCATCGACTCCTCGATGGAAAACGGCGGCGGTTCGGGACGCACGGCGGGCGGCGGCTCTGCGGCCGTTGCCGCAGGTTTCTTCACCGTCGGAATGAGCTCGGACATCGCCTCTTCGACATCCGCGGCATTCCGGACAAGCGTCGCCCCGTCGCGGATGAGTTTGAGACACCCCGCGCTCGACCGACTGTCCACGCGCCCCGGAACGGCCATCACCGTGCGTCCGATGTCCGCCGCGATGCCGAGCGTGATGAGCGTTCCGCTCTTTGCGGGGGATTCGACCGCAACCACCCCGCTGGCAAGCGCAGCAACCACGTGGTTTCGCTGAGGGAAGGTCTGGTTGTCCGGTTCGCGGCCGAAGGGGAACTCGCTCACGACCGCACCGTTCTTCTGCACGATCTGCCGCGCAAGTTCGCGGTTTTCCTCTGGATAGAAGCAGTCGAGTGCCGAACCGAGCACGCCGACCGTCGTGCCGCCCGCCGCAAGTGCCCCCCGATGCGCCTCCGCGTCAATCCCAAGCGCCAGCCCCGAAACGACCGACCACCCGTTCGCCGCGAGATCGTGGGCGAACTTGTTCGCCTGGTCAAGCCCGTATGCCGTCGCCCGCCGCGTCCCCACGATTGCGATGCCCGGCTTCGAGAGCGCCGCGACATCCCCGCGAACGTAGAGGACGAGCGGATGCCCCGACGTTTTCAACAGCATCTTCGGGTAGTCGGCATCAGCGGGAGTGAGAATCGCGACGCGGAACTTCTTCGCCAGTTCGAACTCGCGCTTCCAGTCGATTTCCCCGCCCGTGCGCGAGGTCTTCTTCGGATAGTTCTCCCACGCGGCAAGCACCGACCCGAATCGGCGAACGAGTTTCTCAACCGTCACCGAACCGACCTGATCCGTGAGATTGAACGCCACATACGCTTCCTTTTCCGTCATTCAAATGCCCCCTTGATTTTCGCGCCAGAGTTATGATATAATTTCCGCCCGTTGAAACGGCCCCATCGTCTATCGGCTAGGACACGAGCTTTTCATGCTTGGTAGAGGAGTTCGACTCTCCTTGGGGCTGCCAC
>CAVFWY010000001.1:0-45909 GCA_963626175.1 Gemmiger sp. | reverse complement strand
GTGAGGGCGGGGGTTGCACGAGAGGAGCGCAGCGGCTCGCCGCCGTAGGAGAGGCGATGTCCGCAACCACAGACCCTGCCGAGGCAGGGCTGACTGAACGAAGTTCCTTGTCTACGCGCGAAAGGCGGTGCGAGGTCGCGCAGCGACGGGTCGGGCGACACCCGACCGAATCGCCGCAGCGGCGTTCACCGCGCTGACTTGACAGTTGAGGCGACAGTATGGTACAATACGCGACAAAAGATGGTAGAGAATTATACAGATTTGGTTCGGAGTTCCGCCGGGCGGCTCGTAATGGGCTTGTTCGCGGGGCTTTTTGTCTGCGGCTGCCATATCCTGCACCCGAATTCGGGGAGTGATGAAATGGTGGACGTGGCGGCGAAATACTGGGATGGGCCGCGAATCGGGCCGGGTATGGCGCTGATCATTCAAGTCGGTTCTGCGACGGCGGAAGCGAAGGAAATGCCGGTTCTGGTCGACCAGAACGGGAGCATCACCTTGCCGTATCTCCTTCAGTCGTCCGTGCCGTGCGACGGGTTGACGCTCGACGGTCTGACGAAGAAGCTCGTTCGGGCGTATTCCGAATACATACGCCAGCCTCAGATCGCGGTGATGTTCGGTCAGTACGATGTCCGCACGGGGGTAAGCCCCTACGGGACGGTGACGGTGATGGGCGAAGTCCTGAATCCGGGGCCTGTGAACATGCCGCCGACGATGGATTTGACGGTGACGAAGGTTCTGCAGGTCGCGGGCGGGCTGAAGCCGTTCGCTGACAAGACGAGCGTCGTCGTTTCGCGCCGCGACAAGGATGGGCATCTGTCGCGGATAAAGATCAATTTGAAGGAGATCGGCGAAGGTGGCCGATCCGAAAAGGATATCACGCTGAGGGCCGGGGATGTCGTCAACGTTCCCGAAACTTGGTACTAACAAAGGGAGAGAACAAAAAATGAATAGACTGGCAATCGTTGGCATGCTGACCGTCGCGGGGGCGATGGTCTCTTCGGCGGTTTTTGCGCAGGAGGCCGGGAAGACGATTCCGCTGGCCGAGGCGCGTGCGCAGATTGGCGCGGCGATCAAGAGTCCCGCCACTCTGACGAAAATCATGAAGGGGCTTGCCGCGGAAGACCAAACGGCTTTTCTCGGAGACGTGAACGTGGCGATCGAGAAGTCGCCCGACAGCGCGGAGGGTCGCGTCGCCGCCGCGCTGAATGCGAACCGTGCCGCGTTGCGCGGGTGCGCGAAGGGCAATCTGCCCGCCCTGCTCGGCGAGGTGTTCGCGACGGCGACTCCCGAGGCCCTGACGGTCATCAACGAGCGTTTCGCCAAGGATGTCTTCAACCGCTCGAACGAGAAGCGCACCTACACGGACGAGCAGTTCACGCGGATTGCGGAAGGGACGATGGCGAAGATTCAGGAGCGCACGGCGAGCGCCGACAATGCGGCGGTGCGCAACGTGTTCGCCATCCTGATGTTCGTGCGCGCGTCGAACGGAACGCCCGCCGACCTCACCGAGAAGCTGCTCGCGGGGCTTCCCGCCGGCTCGCCGGTCGCCAAGGCCCGCAACGAGTGGATTCCCGCCGCGCTCGGCATTGACGGTCCGAAGACCTACGAGCCGATGCTCGGCTACGCCGATGTCGGCATCGAGCCGAAGGAGGAGGTTGTCTTTACGATTGCGGGTCCTCAGGTTCTTAACGCAATGCTCTTCGACCTCGCGGCGTGTCTTTCGGACAAGGAGGGCAACCCCGTCTTCCCGTTCTCGGAAGCCGCGCTTCAGATCAACGACTCCGTCCACATCGGGCGCGACGTTCACTTGAGCCGAATTCCGCGTACGCTCGACAGGACGCTGCCGTGGAATCCGAGCAACGGGCGCGACGAATCGCACGGCTATCAGTGGCAGGAACCCTAAACCATTCGGAACTTGGAGCGAATGAAAATGAACAAGATTCTTCTGTCGTTTGCCGTGGCGGTTCTATCCGGCGTTGCAGGTGCCGAGATGATGGATCGTCCGTCGGGCTTTAAGATCGGTCAGCGAATGACCCTCAAGCCGTATGTGTCGCTTTCCTATACCTATGACTCGAACGTCGATTCGTCGAAGGAGGCGGAGGGCGGTTCGTCGTGGGTCGTTTCGCCCGGTCTCTCGCTGACGTATTTCGGCGACAACTGGAGTTTGAAGGGCAGCGCGTTCTACCAGTATCACTCTTATGCGCGGCATTCCCGGCGGCTCAACGACCACAGCTACGGCGAAAGCCTTCAGTTCAACTGGTCGAACGTGGAAAAGGGCGGGCCCGGCTGGTCGCTCCTCCTTTCCGAGAACTTCCAGCAGATTTCGCAGGATGACGACATGACGGCCTCCGGCGGGCGCGGCATCGGGCGTGACCGCAAGGAATTCACGGCCGCAGGCGTCCTTGACCGTCGGTTTACCGAGAACTGGCACGCCAACTTCAACGCGAGCTACTACTACCTCGACTACAAGAACGACCGGGAGAAATACGCGGCGCTCTACGGCTGGACGCGCTGGACGGTCGGTCTTGAGGGCGGCTACACGGCATCCAAGTGGACGGACATCATCCTCTCCGCGAACTATCAGGGCTACACCCAGCAGAACGACAAGAACCTCGACAGGACGGCGACCGGTCTTTCGACCGGCGAGCGGCCGGGATTCACGTCAAAGGGCTGGACGGTTCAGAGCGGCGTTTCCTCCTATGCGACCGAGCGCATCAGTTACCGCGCACTCGTCGGCTGGAGCGCGTTCGAGTATGGCGAGGGCTTGAGCAGCGAAAACGCCTTCACCTATTCGTTTTCGGCGAACTGGAAGATGTCCGACACGTGGAACATGATGGCTCTTGCGAACCGCTACTATCAGCCTTCCGAACGCGAATACTCCGCTTCGGTTCTCGCGGATGCCGTGAGCTGGGGTCTCGCCCATTCGATGGTGCGCGGCAAGTTGAACGCAACGCTTGACGTCAACTATCGCCACGAGGCGCATTCCTACTCCATCTCTGACCGCGATGACTACGACGAGGACATCCTGACGGCGCGTCTCGGCCTGAACTACATTCTCAACCGCTACTTCACGGTTTTCGGTCGGCTTGAATACCAGACGATGTTCGTGAACCGCGGCGAGACGACTTCGCTCAACGAGTATGACTACGACCGTTGGCGCGCGACGATTGGTGTGAGCCTGACATACTGACGTGCAGAAGCTGATTGCCAAATACGGAACTGCGGCGCATCTGGCTTTTCTGACGGTCGCGCCGCTTTTCCTATTCCCGTTTTTCTCGCCCGACGCCATTGCAAACATCCTGCTTTGGCTTTCCGCCCCGGCTGTCCTTTGGGTGCTGATGAATCCGTCGCGGCGGTTGGACGAAACGACGCACGAGGCGCGTCTGCGCGTCGTCTCGTCGTGTCTGCGCGATCCTCTCTTCTGGTTCGCGCTTTTCCTTGTCGTTCTGACGGGATTCCGGTGGCTGAATTCGGGCGTGGATATCGCCTACGACGCCGAGAACGAAACGTGGATGATGGCGTCGTGCTGTTTCCCGATGATGCCGGGGAGCGTCGCGGGGTTCGGTCGGCTGTCTTTCGCGGCGACCGTTGCGCTTTTCGTGTTGCTGGCGGGGTTGCGCCATGCGTTGGGGCGGCAGGCGCGGATGGCGTTCATGGTCGTGCTGACGGTCGTTTCGGGCATCTCGGCGTTTGCGTCGGTTCTTCCGATTTCGTTCGGCAACGAAGTGGTGAAGGCTCTGTCGGTCTATGACTATGCGCGGCCCGAGAACCTGGGAACGGCATACGGCCTTTGCCTTCTGGGCGGCGTTGTCGCGCTCTTCGGGTGCGTCGAACTGCGCTGGATGAAGGTCGAGTTGCTCGTTGTTCTCTCCCTCGCGGCGGATGCGGTCGCCCTGCTCGTCTTTTCGCCCGTCGTGACGATTCTGGTCTTTTGCGCGGCATTCCTCGTCCTGATGGTGACTTCCTTCCTCCTGACGCGCAAGATCCTGATCGGCACGGGTTCCCTGAGGTGTGCGCTCGCGATTTCGCTGACCATTGTCGTGGCGGGGCTTGTCACCGTGTTCGCGCCGAAGGAGTTCTCGGTGGCGGGGAAGGCGAGCGACGTGCTGAACCTGACGGTTTTCCCGAAGGACTTCGAGTCTCTTCGCGCCACGCTTTCCGGCATTGCGTTCAAGGCGTGGAAGGAGATGCCGTGGACGGGTTCGGGGCTGGGGGCGTTCCCGCTCGACATTCGGTTCTTTGCGACTCCGGCGGACTGGGCGGTGATTCGTCCGGGGCAGGTCGCCGTGCCCAACGGCTGGTGGCAACTCCTGGTCGAGCGCGGCGTCGTCGGTGCGCTTTCGTTCGCGATAGCCTTCGGGATGTTGCTGTGGACGTATTTCCACCGTATCGTCCGCTCGTTCGGTGGCTTCGCCTGGCGGCCGCTTCAGACGCTCGGTCCGATCGCGTTTCTCGTTCTTGTGGCTTTGACTTTGGTCGATTGCTCGCTGATGCGAGCCGACGTGTTGCTCGTCGTCTGCGGCTTTCTGTCGCTTTCGGCGAGCGATATTCCCGAACGGAAAAAAGCGAGAGGAGAGAGCAAGTGATGGAGAAAGAGATGACGGAGGGCGGCAATGGCCGATAAGCCGATTTACTACGGGAGTTCCCAACCCATGGCGTATGGCGCCAGCAAGGGACCGGTCTACTACGGCAAGGGGCCGACCTATTACGGCAAGTCGCCCGCCTACTACGGGGGGATGCGGTATGGCGGCGTTTACGGGTCGTCTTCCGACGGCGGACAGAACGAGGACGGGTCGGTCGTCGGCACGATTACCTTCGCACGAGTCCTCCGCGTCGTCTCCCAGCGGTGGCTCTCGATCTTCGTCTTTCTGCTGGTCGGGCTCGTCGTGTCGGTGGCGGTCTATCGCATTTCGCCGACGCTTTACGAGGCGATAAGCGAGTTCACGATTGACATGCGCCGGTCGACGGGCGGGGGCGGTGCGCTCGCCGAGATTACGCCCGACTACGGCAACAACTACACGGAAATCTTCAATACGCGCGTCTCGGACTGGCGGAGCGACAAGATCGTCACGAAAATCGTCCAGCAGTATCGCGTGAACCATCCGTCCTCGACGACTTCGGAAGAGGAAATCCTGAATACGCTGGCCGAGTCGAAGCTCGACCTCAAGCGCAATTCGCGCATCATCACGATTGCCATCCGTTCGGGCGATCCGCGCCTCGCGGCGAATCTGGCGAACGCCTATGCGGAGGCGATCGAGACCTTCACGGACGACGAAAACAAGGTTCGCTGCGACAAGGCCGTCGCCGACACGCACCAGAACGTCGAGAAGCGCCGTCGCGAAGTGGACAAGATTGCGAAGCAGCTGCTCGATTTCCGCACGGCGAACAAGGTGGACAATCTCCGGTCCACCCGCGACACGATCCAGCAGGGACTTTCCAAGACGACGGGCGACATCCTTGTCCTCGAGACGGAGGAATCGCAGTTGGTCGAGTGGGAGAAGATGCTTGACGCGGTGCAGAAGAATCCCGAGACCTACGGCAACCTCTCGACGGGCGTTCCCCGTGCGCAGGAAATCGCGACGGAATACCGTGCGTTTCAGGATGCCTCGAGCGACTATCAGACGCTTCTCATCGCCTACACCGAGAATCATCCCGAGGTGATTGCCCGCAAGAAGATTCTCGACATTGCGCGGCAGCGGTTTCTCGACGCGGCCTCGCGCGCCCTCCTGACGGGGCGTTCGATGCTGAAGGTCGCCCGCAGCCAGCTCGCCGGCCTTCGCGCGAAGCAGGACGACCTCCGCGCCGAACTCGCGTCCGTCGAGCAGCGCATCGTTCTCGCGGAATCGGGACTTGCGCAGTTGGAAGCCGAGTTCGAGGTTGCGAACGAAGTGCTGAAAGACCTGATTCTCAACGAGAACAAGTTGCGCCTCGATGCCGAGACGAAGAACGAAATCGTCCGTGTCGGTCCCCCGGCGGTGATTCCGCAGAAGCCGGTTCTGCCGAATCCGTATATCATCTTCGGTGCGGGCGTCGTTCTCTCGCTTGCGTTCGGGCTTCTCTTCGTGCTGGTGATGGACAATCTCGAGGATACGGTTGTCAACCTCGCCGACATCGAGGGGCGTCTCTCGCTCAAGGTGCTGGCCGTTCTGCCGCACGTCCGCCGCAAGAAACGCGAGCAGGTCGCCCGCTTCACGGTGGACGACAAGTATTCGCAGTTCTCCGAATCGGTGGCGGGGCTTCGCAATCTGCTCGATTCGCCGCGCTACGAGTCGCTTTCGCACTGCATGCTCATCATCTCGACCCAGCCGGGCGAGGGCAAGACCGTCACTTCGAACTCGATTGCAATCACCTATGCGCAGACGGGCAAGAAGACGCTCATCGTCGACTTCGACCTGCGCCGTCCGCGTGTGGCGACGGTGTGGAACGTCTCGCTTGACCGCGAACACAGTTTCTCGCACGCCCTCCAGGCGACGAACGGCGGGGTGAAACCCGATTTCGCCGCGCTCGTGAACCACACGTCCGTCAACGGGCTGGACATGATTTCGTCCCTGCCGCCGGACGGCGTGTCGCCATCGACGATTTTCGGCTCGAAGGTCGTCACCGACTTCTTCGACTGGGCGCGGGCGAACTACGAGCGGATTATCGTCGATTCGCCGCCGTTCGGACTGGTGGGCGACGTCGTTTCCCTCGCGATGCTCGTCGATTCCGCGATTATCATGTGCTGCCCCGATCGGACGCACTTCAAGCCGATTCAGTATTGCTCGCGGTGCCTGACCGAGGCGGGCGCGAACATCCTCGGCGTGATTGTGAACGATGTTGATCTCTCGAGCGCGGCCTCGTTCAGTCCGTCTTCGCACCGCCGCTACGGCTACGGCGGCTACTACGGCTACGGCGGCGGGTATGGCTATGGCGAGCATCGTTCGGAAAAGAAGGATGCCGATTCGAAAGGCGACAGCCCGAAGGGTGGAAAAGAAGACAAGCCGCACGTCTCGATGAGGCAGCGGGAGGAATTTGCCGATGAGGAATAGGCGTTGCATTGTCACGGGAGGATGCGGATTCATCGGGTCTGCCCTCGTCCGGCATCTCGTGCGGGACGAAGGTGCGGCGGTTCTCGTCGTCGACAAGCTGACGTATGCGGGCGTTCCCGAGTCGCTGAAGGAGGTAGAGGGGCGTTACGAGTTTCTTAAGGCGGACATCTGCGACCAGGCGACGATGGATCGCGCGTTCGAGACCTTCCGTCCCGACACCATCTTCCATCTCGCGGCGGAATCGCATGTCGATCGCTCGATTGACGGGCCGGGCGAGTTCGTCCGCACGAATGTCGTCGGCACGGCGACGCTGTTGCAGTCCGCGCTCGCCTGGTGGCGGAAGCACCCGAATTTCGTCTTTCAGCACATCTCGACGGACGAGGTCTACGGTTCGCTGGGTGCGGAGGGATATTTCACCGAGAGGACGCCCTATGCGCCGCATTCCCCGTATTCCGCGTCGAAGGCGTCGAGCGATCATCTCGTCCGTGCGTGGCACGATACCTACGGACTGCCGACGCTGATCACGAACTGCTCGAACAACTACGGACCTTACCATTTTCCCGAGAAGCTGATTCCGCTCGTCATCCTCAACTGCCTTGACGGCAAACCGCTGCCCGTCTACGGCAAGGGGGCGAACGTCAGGGACTGGCTGTATGTGGAAGACCACGTGCGCGCGCTGTGTCTCGTGAATGAGAAGGGGCGGAGCGGCGAGACATATAACGTCGGCGGACACAACGAGCGGACGAACCTTGAGGTCGTCCAGACCGTCTGCTCGGTTCTTGACGAGTTGCGCCCGCGCCCGAACGGGAAGCATGCGGATCTCATCACGTTTGTCGCGGATCGTCCGGGACATGACCTGCGCTATGCGATTGACCCGACCAAGCTGATGACGGAACTCGGCTGGAAGCCGCTTGAGAACTTCGAGAGCGGCATCCGCAAGACGGTTCGATGGTATCTCGATAACGCATGGTGGTGGCAGCCGATTCACGAGAAGCGGTACGCGGGCGAGCGTCTCGGTCAGGCGAAGTGAAGGGGATACATGACGAAGGTTTTCATCGATGGTTCGGCCGGGACGACGGGGTTGCGCATCCGCGAACGTCTGGCGGTGCGGCGCGACCTCGAACTCTTGATCCTCCCTGAGGAATTGCGCAAGGATGCGTCCGCCCGGCGCGACGCGCTGAACGCGGCGGACGTCGCCTTCCTCTGCCTTCCCGATGCGGCGGCGGTCGAGTCCGTTCAGATGGTCGAGAACCCGAAGACGGTCGTCATCGACACATCGACGGCGTACCGCACGACGGACGGCTGGGAATATGGCTTCCCCGAACTTGCGGGACGGCGCGAGCGGATTGCCGCGTCCACGCGGATTGCGAATCCCGGTTGCCATGCGAGCGGGTTCGTCGCGCTTGTCGAGCCGCTCGTGCGCGCGGGGTTGATCGCGGCGGATGCCGCGCTTTCGGCCTTCTCGCTCACGGGTTATTCGGGCGGCGGCAAGAAGATGATTGCCGACTATGAAACCGCCGCGACGCCGCTTCACCAAGGCGGGCGGCAGTATGCCCTCGGTCAGTCCCACAAGCATCTCCCTGAAATGGTCAAGGTCTGCGGGCTTTCCGTCGCGCCCGTCTTCTCGCCGATCGTCGTGCCGAGCTACAGCGGAATGGAAACCACGATTCCGCTCTTTGCAAAGGACTTGAAGGGCACGGTAGAGGACGTGAAGCGCGTGTATGCGGAGGCCTACCGGACGGGGCTCGTCCGCTTCGCGGCAGATCCGTCGGAAGGGGGCATCCTCTCTTCGGCGGCGCTTTCGGGGCGTGATGACATGGAAGTTTCCGTCTATGGGAACGACGAGCGGCTTCTTCTCGTGGCGCGTTTCGACAACCTCGGCAAGGGTGCGTCGGGCGCGGCGATACAGAACATGAACATCGTCATCGGTGCGGATGAACGCACGGGACTGATTACGGAGGGTTGAAATGAAGGCTGAATACTGGGAAAACCCCTGCGGCGGCAAGGGCAAGATGAAAATCGAGAAGATTCTCGGCGAGGACATCCTGAAGGACAAGAACGGACTCTACGCCCGCGTCACGCTTCCTCCGGGAGCCTCACTCGGACATCACGAGCATCACGGCAACGGCGAAAGCTATTTCATCCTTTCGGGTTCGGGCGCGTATGAGGACAACGGCGCGGTGCGCACGGTGAAGCCGGGCGACGTGACGTGGACGCCCGACGGCTCGGGTCACGGCATCAGCAACGAGGCGGGCAGGGAAGACCTCGTCTTCATCGCCCTCATCGTCAATTCGTGATGGCCGAACGGCGGGCGAGCGAGGAACTGAACCGGGCGAACAATGCGTTCGACAACCGGTTGCGCCCCGTTGACTTCGACGGGTTCGTCGGTCAGGCGAAGATTCGCGACCGCCTGATGCTTGCGGTGCAGGCGGCGAAGGATCGCGGCGAATCGCTCGATCACGTGCTGTTCTCGGGTCCGCCGGGTCTCGGCAAGACAACCCTCTCCTACATTCTCGGCGAGGCGATGGGCGTTCATGTGAAGACGACGTCGGGGCCCGTCATCACCAAGCCGGGCGACCTTGCGGGACTTCTCACGTCGCTTGAGCCGGGCGACATCGTCTTCATCGACGAAATTCACCGCATGGCGAAGACGGTCGAGGAATACCTCTACAGTGCGATGGAGGACTACGCCATCGACATCATGATTGACCAGGGCCCGAACGCACGGAGCGTCCGCCTCGAACTGCCGCGCTTCACGCTTGTGGGGGCGACGACGCGCATCGGGCTGATTGCCGCGCCGCTGCGGGCGCGGTTCGGTCTCGTGAACCGCCTCAACTACTACATGCCGGAGGAACTCGCCGAGATCGTGACGCGGAGCGCGGCGAAACTGGGCGTGGACATCGACGGGGGCGGTGCGGCGGAAATCGCCCGCCGGGCGCGCGGAACGCCGCGAATCGCCAACAATCTGCTGCGCCGCGTGCGCGACTATGCGCAGGTGAAGGCGGGGAACTTCATCACGGGCGACGTGGCGCGTGAGTCGCTGAGCCTGCTTGAAATCGACCCTCACGGACTGGACGAGATGGATCGCAAGGTTCTGGAGACGATTTGCGTCAAGTTCGGCGGCGGGCCAGTCGGACTTTCGACAATCGCCGTATCGGTCGGTGAAGAGCCGGATACGATTGAGGAGGCGTATGAACCCTTCCTTATCATGGAAGGGTATCTTGAACGAACGCCGAAGGGACGCGTCGCGACGGCACTCGCCTACACGCGACTCGGACTGACGAAATGAAAGGTCGGCATTTATGAAATTCGAAGACAATCTCAAGCGACTTGAGGAATTGGTGAACAAGATGGAGTCGGGCACTCTCAAACTCGACGAGATGATTGCGGCGTTCGAGGAGGGGCGCACGCTCGTCGAGGCCTGCACGAAGGATTTGGACTCAATCCGCCAGCGGATTGAAAAGGTGACGAAGTCGGGCGAGGTGGAGGAGATGAAACCGTGAGCAAGCGCATACTCGTTCAGGCTCAGGCCGACTACATCGCGTCACTTGCGAAGGCGACTCCGCTTTCCGCACTTGAGGAACTCATCTGGAACGCCCTTGACGCGGATGCACGGGAAGTTCGCGTCGACGCCATCAGCAACGAACTGGGCGGAATCGTTGCCGTGAGGGTCTCCGACGACGGCACGGGCATTGACGTGCTCCGCGCCGACTCGACTTTCGGTTCGCTTGGCGGCAGCTGGAAGCGGCAGTCGACCGAAACCGCCGCGACGCACCGTCGTCTTCACGGCCGCCATGGGTGCGGACGCTTCAAGGCCTTCGCCCTCGGCGGACACGTCGAATGGCGCACGACCGTCCGCGTCGGCGGCGAACTGCTCTCCTACCGAATCTGGGGCGACGGCGAAAACCCGGGCGTCTTCGAACTCGACTCCACGCCACAGCCCGGTCCCGGCACGGGGACGGAAGTCTACATCGACAACGTGCGGGCGGCCTGCGACTCCCTCCTCGATGCGGGCGAGACGGTGCAGTCCCTCGCGGCGAAGTTCGCGCTCTACCTGAAGAGTTATCCGAACGTCCGCATCTACTTCAACGGACTCCCCGTCACGCCCGTCATCGTGCAGAAGCGGGCGACGGATTACAATGTGACGCTGGAGAGCGGTGCGGAGGCGAAACTCGAGGTCATCGAATGGCGGCGGAAGTTCGTCGGTTCGGGGCGGCTCGTCTTCATGGGCCCGGACGGCTTTCAGCTTCACGAACAACCGGCGGGCGTCCGCTCGAACGGCGTGAGTTTCACGGCGTATCTTATTTCGCCGCGCTTCCCCGCCCTTAACGCCGAGAATGCGCTGGTGATGGACGAGCTGAACCCGGAAGTCCGTGCCTATCTCGACGCGACGAAGAAGGTGCTGAAGGCTCACTTCGCCGTGCTTGGCGAAGAACGCGCGCGGGGAATGGTGGGCAACTGGGCGCGTGAGGGCAGTTATCCGTTCGACCCGTCGGTCGATTCGGCGGAACGCATCCGCTTCGACAACCTTGCCGTCGAACTCGCGGGGCGGATGGATGCGCTTGCGGAAATGAGCGCAGCGGAGCGCGGGATCGTGTTCAGCCTGTTGAAGAAGGCGATGGCGGCCGTGCCGCGTGGCGGTCTGAAGGAATTTCTCAAATAGGGAGAAGGGGAGGCGAAAGATGAGCAGACTTCACCTTGGCGTTCTCGGTTCCGGCGCGGGATCGAACATGCAGTCCATCGTCGATGCGATTGCGGCGGGGACGCTTGATGCGGAAATCAAGGTTGTGCTGGCGGACGTCGCGGATGCGAAGATACTCGACCGCGCTCGGCGACACGGAATCCCCTGTCAGTTCCTCGACTGTGCGCCGTGGAAGACGAAACTCGAAGGCGTGGCGGAAGACCGGTGCATCGAGATCCTCAAGTCGGCGGGGGTTGACACCGTTGTCCTTGCGGGGTTCATGCGCATCGTGAAGCCGAAACTCCTCGCGGCGTTTCCGAATCGCGTGCTGAACATCCACCCTGCCCTGCTGCCCGCTTTCCCCGGCGTCCACAGCTGGACTCAGGCGCTTGACTACGGATGCAAGGTTGCGGGCGTGACGGTTCACTTCGTCGATGCGGGGACGGATTCCGGTCCGATTCTCGTGCAGAAGGCCGTGCCCGTATTGGAGGATGATACGCCCGAGACGCTTCACGCCCGCATTCAGGTTCAGGAGCACGTCGCCTTTCCGGAAGCGTTGAACATCATCGCGGCGGGTCGCTACCGCATCGAGGGTCGCCGCGTCCGCCTCGCCTAAATCCCCCATGGTGGGCCAGATTATGATATAATATGCGGACACTTGACAAAGTGCGAGTGGGTGAATTGTATACTGGAGTTGCGATGGCAAGACCTAAGAAACCGTTGACGAAGACGGAGAAAAAGCCCGGCCGCAAGGCGACGCGGGCGCGGAACTCGGCGAAAGAAATCGCCGAGTCCGATGCATTGGTGAAAAAGTCCCGCAAACGCAAGGCTTCCTCCGAGGAGGAAGATGACGACGATTTGCCCCCCGACAGCGAAGACATCGACGAGGCGGCCGTCGGTTTGCTCGACGCCGACTCGCTCGCGGCGGAAGTCGAGCGGCAGGAAGAGCACGCTCCCGAAGGCGAGGACGAGACGGATGCGGGGCTTCCCCCGGCTCCGCCGCTGCCGACGATTGCCGATGAGGACGAGGCGGCGGGGGACGTGGATTCGGTGCTCCCCTCGATGGAGGGCATGTCCATTCTCCGCGAAACCGAACTGAATGACGTCATCAACGACGTGAAGCGCCGCAGCGAGGTGAACGGCGGCTACGTCACCTACGAGGAACTGAACCAGATTCTGCCGCAGAACATCGTCGATGCGATTCAGTCCGACCGCTATCTGAAGATCCTTGAGGCCCTCGGCGTTCACGTCATCCGCGAGGAGGACGTGAAGAAGTATGTGGAGGCGAAGAATTCGAAGACGGCGGACCCGAAGGCCCGTGCGGCCGAGATGATCGAAGACCCGATCCGCATGTATCTCCACCAGATGGGGCAGGTCGATCTTCTCTCGCGCGACCAGGAGACGTCGATCTGCAAGACGATTGAAGAGGCCGAGGTGAAGACGCGGGACATGTTCAACCGCTTTCTCTTCGCGCCGCCGATGTATGCGGGGCTGCTGAACAAGCTGGAAGGGCAGAGCGAGCGCTTCGACCGCATCGTGACTGACAAGTTCGACGAGAACCGCGACGCCTACATGTCGCTGATTCCGGGATTCCGCAAGGAACTGCGCGAAGTCGAGGCGCGGCTTCGCGAGGCGAGCGGGAAGTATCTCGAGATGATCTCGAAGAAGCGTCCCCAGCCGGCGGCGGTGCGCGGGGCGGAGAAGGCGCTTCAGAATGCCCGCAAGGCGGTGCGCAAGTGCTTCGACGAGATGAGTTTCAAGCAGAAAGTCCTTGAAACGCTCTGCGCCGAGGCGGACGAGCGCATTTACCTGCCCTACCGCCAGTATGTCGCCAAGCAGGCTCAGCTGCTGACGATGAAGGCCTCGAAGAAGCGCGACCGCGACCTGAAGGTTCTCCGCGAGAAGATGGAGAAGCTCGAGGCCCTGTTCGGCATGCCGCCGCAGGAGTTCATGGATTCCTTCTCCGATTTGCGCCGCATCCTGAAGGAAGGGCAGATTGCCCGCACGAAGATGGTCGAGGCGAACCTCCGGCTCGTGATTTCGATCGTCAAGAAATACATGAACCGCGGGCTTTCCTTCCTCGACCTGATTCAGGAGGGCAACACCGGTCTCATGAAGGCCGTGGAGAAGTTCGAATACAAGCGCGGCTACAAGTTCTCGACGTATGCGACGTGGTGGATTCGCCAGGCGGCGACCCGTGCGATCGCCGACCAGGCCCGCACGATTCGCATTCCCGTCCACATGATCGAGACGATCAACAAACTCGTCCGCACGCAGAAGAAACTCATCCAGAAACTCGGGCGCGAGCCGGCCGAGATGGAACTCGCCGCCGAAATGGGAATGCCCGTCGATCAGGTGCGCAGCGTCCGCCGCATGGCTCAGCAGCCGATCTCGCTGCAGTCCAAGGTCGGCGACAACGATGACGCGCACTACGGCGACTTCATCCCCGACCTGTCGAGCGAGAACCCGTTCGAGGTCACGGAAGGCCATCTTCTGAAGGAGCGTCTGCGCGAGATCCTCGGGACGCTGACCGACCGCGAACGGCAGGTCGTCGATTTCCGCTTCGGTCTTACCGACGGGTACAGCCGTACCCTCGAAGAGGTCGGGCGGCTGTTCAATGTCACCCGCGAGCGGATTCGCCAGATTGAGGCGAAGGCGCTTCGGAAACTCCGTCATCCGAGTCGGATGAAATCGCTCGGAGACTATCGGAACAACTAACAAAAACAAGAAGAAAGAGAGAAGAGAACAACAATGCAATGCATGAATGAAGTCCTCGCCCTGTTTGAAGGGCAAACCCAGTGCGCCGCGATTACCCTTGCGGTCGGCGCGGCCGTCGTCGGCGCGATTGTCGCCGTAATCCTGTGCAAACTGTTCTGCCCGTGCGGAAAGAAGAGCGGCGGATGCGGTTGCCACGGCAAGGCTCGTCCGCCGCGTCGGAACGAACCGAAGTTCGAGAAGCGTCATCCCGCCCCGGCGGACGGCAGCGTCGAACTCTACGTCGGCAACCTGAGCTACGACATGACCGAAGACCAGCTCCGCAAGGAGTTCGAGAAGTATGGTCGCGTGAACGCCGTTCGCGTCGTCACGAACCGCTACAACAACCGCTCCAAGGGCTTTGGCTTCGTTCAGATGCCCAACCGCGCGGAGGCCGAGGCGGCGATCAAGGCTTTGGACGAGAAGGAGATTCTCGGCCGCAAGTTGAAGTGCAACGAGGCGAAGAACGTCGGCTAAGCGTTGGCCTGAACAAGGAGTGAGTGTGATGGCCAATGTCCTGATTCCCCTTGCCGATGGATTTGAAGACGTCGAGGCCGTCACGGCCATCGACATTCTCCGCCGCGGCGGCGTGACCGTCGTCACGGCTTCGATTCACGACCGTCCGGACGTCGTGAGCGCGCACGGAATCACGATGCGGGCCGATGCGCTTTTCGCCGAAGCCGAGAAGGAGGCGTATGACGCGATTCTCCTTCCCGGCGGCGGCGAGGGGACGGAGAACCTCCGCAAGTCCGAAGCCGTCATCGGGCGGCTTCGTCGGCAGAAGGCCGAGGGGCAGTTGTTGTGCGCGATCTGTGCTGCGCCGACCGTCCTGACGGATGCGGGGGTCGTCGACGCCGGGCGGCACGTCACGTGCTATCCGACGTGCATGATGGGGCTTGACCGCGTGAGTTCGAACGTGCCGGTCGTCGCGGATGGCGACGTGATTACGGGGCAGGCCCCCGGATCGGCGATGCTGTTCTCACTGGTCGTCCTTCAGACGCTGATGGGGGCCTCGGTTGCGAGCAAGGTCGCGCGGGGACTCGTGACGGACGTTCTCGAATGAGGCTCTGCGCGGCGATTCTCGCGCTTGCGCCACTGCTGACCTTCGCGAAGACGGAGGTCAGTTTCCTTTTTTCATACGACCCCGACCACCCCGAAGACCCTTCGACGCGGCGCATTCTCGACCTCGCGAAGAGCGAGCGGGAACTCGAGCCCGTGAAGTGGGGCGGGCTTGTCCTGCCGGGGGCGGGCGGACGCGCCGCGCTGATGCTGGCCCTCGCCGGCGGAACTGCCCCCGACGTCTACAAGGTGTGGTTTCACATTCTCCGGCACGACGTTTCGCAGGGTTTCGTGTATCCGTTGGACGAATGGATTTCGCCTGCGCCGCCGAAGGATCTGTGGGATCGGGTGCGCACGTCGGACGGTCACGTGTGGGCGCTTCCGACGCCCGCCGCCGCCTATTACGGCATCGTCTACCGCAAGGATCTCGTGCGTGCGGCGGGACTCGACCCCGAATCGCCGCCGCGCACGTGGAGCGCGTTCAGGGACTGGTGCGTGAAACTGACGCGGCCGGGCTGCCGCGCCTTTGCAATCGAGAACCGTCCGTGGGGATTCCTGCCGTGGGTGCAGTCCGCCGGGGGCGACGTCATCCGTGCGGCCGGAACGAACGGTTCGTATGAGGCGTGTTTCGACAGCCCGGCGGCGTTGCGGGCGGCGGGATTCCTTCAGGAACTCGTGCGCCGAGAGGTCGTGCGCGGCTTGCCGACGCTTTCCGTCGCCGATGACGTCGGGCGGCTTTTCGTCTCGGGCGAAATCGCGGCGGTTTTCGGTGGCGACGACCTCGTGCGACGCCTCACCGAGACGCTTGCCTTTCCGCCCGACCTGATCGGACTCATGCCGTTTCCGGCGGCGGATGACGGCGGCATCCGCGTCCTTCAGGCGCACCGCCACTTCTATGCGATGAGCGATTCCGCCGGAAGACGACCGAAGGCCGACCGCGACCTGATCTTCCGGTGTCTTCAGGCTCTTGCCGATCCCGCGCTGGCGGACGAGGAGACGCGGCGGAACGTGGCGGAAGGCCGCACGATGTGGTGCAATCCGAAAGACCTTGCGCGACTGGGCTTTAAGGACGAACTGAACGCCATCCCGTCGGGAATCCGCGAGATGCACGTCGATCTCGAAGCGGGGCGGATCAAGGCTGTAACCGAACCGTGGGTCGGCTTCTGGCAGGCGGCGAGCGACTTGATGCAGCGGCGTTTCCTGGGCATTCTCCTTTCGGATTCGGGCAAGGACTTCGACTGCGCGGCGGCTCTCGCCTCCATTACGCGGGATGCGAATCGGGGTCTGATGTTCGATAGCGATACTTCGCGCATCGAGCGGGCGCGACCCTATGCGCGGATTATCCTTGGCGCATTCCTGACCTGTCTTCTGATTTGCGCGGCGCTCGTCCGCCGCGCCGTTCGGCGGAATCGTCCGCCGCGTTCCGCCGCATCGGCGGAAGGGCGCAAGCGCCGCGTCGCCCCGTGGCTCTTTCTTGCCCCGGCGATTCTCTCCATTCTCCTGTGGAGTTATTATCCCCTCGTTCGCGGCGCGGTGATGGCGTTTCAGGATTACCGCATCGTCGGCGCGGCGGATTGGGTCGGGCTTGACAACTTCATCCGCGTGGCGACGGATTCAGGCTTCTGGCTGGCGTGGCTGCGGACGCTTGAATATGTTGTAATCACGCTTCTCCTCGGGTTCATCTCGCCGATCCTTTTGGCGGTGATGCTGTGTGAAATCCCGCGTGGCAAGGTGTTCTTTCGCTTCCTTTACTTCCTTCCTCACCTGACGAGTGCGCTCGTCGTCACGCTTCTTTGGAAACTCATGTTCGACCCGACGGAAAACGGAATCCTCAACCAGATTCTCTCCGCGTTCGGGATTGCGCGGCATTCGTGGCTTCTCGATCCCGCGTGGGCGATGGTCTGCTGCATTCTGCCGGGTGTCTGGGCGGGGGCGGGCATCAGTTCGCTCATCTACATTGCCGCGCTTGGCTCGTTGCCGCAGGACTACTACGAGGCGGCGGCGATTGACGGCGCGGGCATCTTCGGCCGCTTCCGCCACGTCACCTTCCCCCAGCTCGCGCCGCTGATGGTCATCAACTTCGTCGGGGCGTTCATCGCGGCGTTTCAGGGGATGGGCTCGATCTTCCTGCTCACCTTCGGCGGACCCGGCGACGCGACGCAGGTTCTTTCGCTTCAGATTTGGAAGGAAGCCTACAATAACCTCCGCTTTTCGACGGCAACGACGATGGCGTGGTTTCTGGGCGTGGCGCTCATCGGCTTTACCTATCTTCAGATCCGCTTCCTCCGCCGCGTCGAGTTCCGTACGGCAGGACTTTGAAGCGTCCCTGTAATCCTGAAAAATTTCCCATCGTGGTCTAAAAAGACTTTGATGCTGGTCTAAAAAGACTTTGATGCTGGTCTAAAAAGACTTTGATACTGGTCTAAAAAGATTTTGATACTGGTCTAAAATAAATCTGATGCTGGTCTAAAATAAATCTGATGCTGGTCTAAAAAGATTTTGATGGTGGTCTAATATGATTCTGCCCGTGGTCTATTGCTTCGGCGATTAAATAGAGAGACTCTGCTTCCTATGAATCACAAACTCCGATCGCGCAGTGTCGGCGCAGTTGCAGATTGGGAAGGGAAATGATACAATAGACACATGAAAAAATTGTCTTTGGGTTTTGCTGTCGCGGCGTGTGCGGCGACGATGTTTGTCCAGGCGGCGACGTCCGTCTCGGGTGCGCGTCCGTTCGGGACGCTTGCCGACGGACGCGAGACGCACGTCTGGCGGATTTGCAGCGGCAACGGGCTGATTCTTGACGTCTCGGACTATGGCGGGCGGCTCGTGCGGGCGTATGCGCCGGACAGGTTCGGCAATCTCGCGGACGTGACGCTCGGCTGGAACACGGCGGCGGAATACGAGGCGAACGGCTTTTCGATGGGCACGATCATCGGACGCTACGGCAACCGCATCGCGCACGGCAAGTTCACGCTGGACGGCGTGACCTACCAGATGCCGATCAACGAGGAAAAGGCGGCGCGGCACTGCAACCTGCACAGCGGTCCGAACGGCTGGGACACGATGGTCTGGAAGGCCGCGCCGTTCTCCGACGAGAAGTCGTCGGGCGTGGCGTTCACCTACGTCTCGAAAGACGGCGAGATGGGCTTGCCCGGCACGGTGACGGCGACCGTCACCTATCGCGTCACGACGGACAACCGCTGGACGATCGACTACGAGGCGACCACGGACAAGCCGACGGTCATCAACCTGACCAACCACTCCTACTGGAATCTCGCGGGCGAGTCGAGCGGAAACGTGCTCGAACAGGAACTGCAGATTTTCGCCGACGAATACACCCAGACGGATGCCGGGCTGATTCCGACGAAGAATGCGCCCGTGAAAGGCACGGGGCTTGACTTCACGACGATGCGCAAGATCAACGCGAAGGCTCAGCTGATGGCGGCGGAGAAGGCGTTCGCCCCGATGGACAACTGGTATGACCACAACTTCGTCCTGCGCGGCAAGGTCGGGGAGTTCAAGCCCGCCGCCCGCATGCGCGACCCCGTGTCGGGGCGGACGCTCGAAATCTGGACGACCGAGCCGTGCATGCAGATGTATGGGGCGCAGAACATGACGACGGACTTCGCGGCGAAGGCGGCTGGCAAGCGGCTGTGTCCGTTTGCGGGTGTCGCGCTCGAAACCCAGCACTATCCCGACTCTCCGAACCACCCGGAGTTCCCCTCGACGGTGCTGCGTCCGGGCGAGAAGTTCACCAGTCGGACGGAATATCGCTTCGGCGTGAGCCGCTAATATTTGGTATAATCTGCGCCATGCAAGTCAGAGATACGGAAATACCGGGCGTCAAGATCGTCGAACCGAACATCTTTCGGGACGCGCGCGGGTATTTTCAGGAAACATACAACCAGCAGCGTTATCGCGAGGCGGGGATTGCCGCCGACTTCGTGCAGGACAACGAGTCGAAGAGTTCGCGCGGCGTTTTGCGCGGTCTTCACTGGCAGGCGGGCGAATTCGCCCAGGCGAAGCTCGTGCGGGTGATTCGCGGCGCGGTGTGGGATGTCGCGGTCGACATCCGTAAGGGGAGTGCGACCTTCGGCAGACACGTCGCCTGCGAACTTACGGCGGAAAACGGGCGGCAGTTCTTCATTCCCCGTGGATTCGCCCACGGTTTCGTGGTGTTGGAGGATGATACGCTTTTCTCCTATAAGTGCGACAATTTCTACTGTCCGGCGGCAGAACGCGGACTTAAGTTCGACGATCCCGCCCTTGGCATCGACTATCCGAACCCGGGGCGGCCGTTCCTGTTGAGCGAGAAGGACTTGCGTCATCCACTTCTGAAGGACATTGAACCATGGTCTTGAAAGTTCTCACAATCCTCTTCACGCTGGGCGTGGCGTGCTCGGCGTTGGCGGAATCCCCGACGGAAGTCGTGGTCGAGCGGGTCGTTTCCACAAATGAGACTGACGCGGCGAAGACGGTGGCGCGGACGGGACGTCCGGCGCACATCACTTCCGCAACAACCTACTATGACCGCAAGAACGGGATTATCTTCTTCGACAAAAACGTCTACGTGGACGACGAGCAGTATCAGCTCCACGCCGACCGCGCGTATGTCTTCACCACGGAGGCGAACGAACTGCGGCGGATCGTGGCACTGGGGAACGTCGCGCTGACGAACGAAATGCGCCGCGCCTACGGAACGAAGATCTCCTACTATAAGAAGGAGGGAATGGTCGTTCTCTACGGAAACACGGAGCGTCCGGCGGAAGTGCGCGACGAATCCAAGGGCGAACCGCAGGTCGTGAAGGGGAGCAAGATCAAGTTTTGGATTGATTCCGAACAGGTCGAGGTAATCGATGCGGATCTTTCCGCGCCCGTGTCGGGCGCAAGCGGTGATTTGAAACAGGTAATGAGGAGGTCAAACTGATGACGGTCAAGGGTTATGCGAAGTTCCTGCTGATTATGGCGGGGTTGGGCGGACTGCTCTACGGAGTCGATGTCGGCGTGATTGCCGCCGCGCTCCCGTATATCGAGCGGACGTCGACCTTCACGAGCGATGAAATCGGGTGGATTGTCGGCATGGCGCTCTGGGGTTCGCTGCCTTCGTCGCTCGTCGCGGGCATTCTCGCCGAGTGGTTCGGGCGCAAGAAGATGATCATCGCCTCGGCACTTCTCTTCCTCGTCTCGATTCCGATCATCTGCGCATCGGGCTTCTTCGAGGGCGGGAACTTCTGGATGATGGTCGGTGGCCGCGCCCTGCAGGGCGCGGCGGCGGGGCTCTTCGGCGTGATTGTGCCGATGTATCTCGCGGAGTGCCTTGACGCGGATTCGCGCGGAAAGGGCACGGGGATGTTCCAGTTGCTCTTGACGATCGGTCTCGTCTTCGTCGCGGTCATCGGGGTCGGCGTAACCCGTTTCGTCGGCAGTGCGAAGGATCTTGTGGACGCGGCGGCGCTCAAGAACGGCGTCGAGGCGGCATCCGTCACCTTCGCGCAGGTCAAGGCGTGGTTCTCCGCCGAGCAGGTCACCGAGTGGGTGCGCGCCTGGCAAATGATCTTCCTCTTCTCGTGCATCCCCGGCTTCATCCTCTTCCTCGGCGCGTTCAAGCTGAAGGAGTCCTCGCGTTGGCTCTACCGCAAGGGGCGCAAGGAGGAGGCTCTCGCCTCGCTCGCCGCGAACAACGGCGAGGCGAAGGCGAAGGAGATTCTCGCGGAGATGATTGCGGCGGATGAGGCCGCCGCCGCAGAGAAGGCGAAGAATGCCGCCGCGACGGATTCGCTTCTCCAGAAGAAATACGTCATCCCGTTCATCCTCGCCGTCGTCATCCTCGCCTGTAACCAGACGACCGGCATCAACTCCGTCCTCAACTACACGGTCACGATCTTCCAGAAGACGGGCATGCACGGCGATACCGCCAACTGGGCGGACGCGGCGATTAAGATCATGAACTGCGTGATGACGGTCGTCGCCTGTGCGCTCGTGGATAGGAAAGGGCGCAAGTTCCTGCTGAAACTCGGCACGAGCGGCATCATCGTCGGTCTTTGCGGCGTCGGGTCGATCTTCCTCGCCATCTCGAAGGGCTGGGTCGCCGCGTCAATGACGACGGGCGTTCTCGCGACGGTGTTCTTCTTCATGTTCATCGGCTTCTACGCCGTGGGTCCCGGCGTGTGCGTGTGGCTCGCGCTGACCGAGCTCATGCCCACGCGCATCCGGGCGACGGGCATGTCGATTGCGATGATCATCAACCAGGGCGTCTCCGCCGGAATCGCGACGGTGTTCCCGAAGTGGTGCGCGGCGACGAACGACAACGGCACCGTCTTCTTCGTGCTCGCGGGCTTCACGGTCATCTACTTCATCACGGCGGCGTTCTTCCTGCCGGAGACGAAGGGACGGACGCTTGAGGAAGTCGAGCAGTATTTCACGACGGGCAAGATGCCGGAAAAGAAGGCGTGAGTTTCACCTTTCGATTCCTGGGGACGGGGACGTCCGTCGGCGTGCCGCAGATCGGGTGCAAGTGCCCGGTCTGCACGTCGTTCGATCCGCGCGACAGGCGTCGTCGCTGCGGCGCCTACGTGCGCACGGATCGCGTCGGATTCCTGATCGACACGCCTCCCGAAATGCGAATCGCGGCGATTGAATACGGTATCGACAAGGTGGATGCCGTCCTTCTCACCCACTCCCACATGGATCACGTGGCGGGCTTCGACGACGTGCGTCGCTTCAACACGATCAACGGGAAAACCGTCCCCTGTGCGCCTGACGAACCCGGGGCGAACGGTCGCACCTTCCGCATCGTCGGCGCGACGATGCGCTGCTTCGCGATGAACGAGACGATTGTGCAAATGCACCGCATCTTCCCCTACATCGGCGAAACGGCGAATGAAATCGGGTTGTTCCGCCCGATGATCCATTTCGTGGACAACGCCGAGCCGTTCAGCGTGGGCGGGCTGTCGGTCGAACGGCTTGTCGTGGAGCATGGCTTTCCCTGCTGCGGCTACTTGCTTGGCGGCAAACTCGCCTACATCAGCGACTGCCACGCGATTCCCGAGGCGACGCTGGAGAAGATGAAGGGCGTGGAGACACTCGTCCTCAACTGTCTGCGCGAACGGCCTCACCCGACCCACCTGAATCTCGAGGCGGCGCTTGGCTACATTTCGCGCATTCGTCCGAAAAGGGCGTATCTCACGCACATGTGCCATGACTTGAGCCACGAGGCGTGGCTGAAGAAACTGCCGCGAGGGGTCGAACCGGCCTATGACGGCCTTGAACTGAAAGTGGAGGATTGAAGATGCGGAAGTCTCGTTTTCGTGCGCTCGCCCTGCTGGTGGGGGGCTTCGTTTCGTTCGCGGCGTTTTCGGCCGAGACGAGCGAAATCACCGTCAGTCTGCGTCTCGATTTCGGCGACAATGTCGTCGGCGAGCGCATTCGCGGCGTTGTGGACGTGGTGAATGTCTCCCCCGAGACTGTGAGCGTCGGTCGGGCGGATTCGCGTGACCGGCTCTTCATCGAGGTGTTCCGCGCGGATCGCAGCCAGTTGCAGAAGATTTCCGACTCGCCGCAGGTTTCTCCGTTCTTCCTGAAGTCGAACGAGGGACAGAAGCTCGAGACCTTTCTTGCCGACCATTATGGCTTGCGTTCGCCGGGGCGCTATCTCGCGAAGCCCGTCCTCGTGCATGGCGGCGTGCGGTTCGAGGGGCAGATTCGGGCGTTTGACGTCGTTCCCGGGATGCGCATCGGCGGGGCGTTGCAGATGTTCTCCAACCATCAGGGGCTTCGCCGCGAGTTTGACCTGCTCACGTGGAGTCGCGGCGGTCGCGAGCACCTCTTCCTCGCCGCGAAGGATTCCGGCACGAGCGACCGGAAGTGGATGACAATCGACCTCGGCGAACTGATGAAGATTACGAAGCCGACGATTTCCATCATGCCGACGGGCGAGGTCGTCGTTTTGCACCGCGTCGATCCCGACAATTTCATCCGAAGCGAGTTCTGGTCGGTGCCGGACGGCATCGAGTTCCACCGCCGCGAACTCGTGCAGGATCCCGAGACGGCGGGGACGAATCGGATTCGCGAACTTTACCGCGGATCGGGCGGCGTGAAGCCGAAGGAACACCCGTGGTGGAAGTTCTGGGAATAAGAGATGAACATTCTGGGCATTGAGACGAGTTGTGACGAGACGGCCGCCGCCGTGGTGAAGGACGGGCGAACCGTCCTTTCCAACGTGGTTTACACGCAGATTCCCCTGCACGTTCCCTACGGTGGGGTCGTGCCGGAAATCGCTTCGCGCGCACACGTCGAGAAGATTAGCGAGGTCATCCGCACGGCGCTCGACAAGTTCCGCGAGGTTTCGGAAGAGAAAATCGACGCGGTCGCCGTCACCTATGGCCCTGGCCTGTCCCCCGCGCTGACGGTCGGGCTGAACGCGGCGAAGGGACTGGCCCTTTCGATGGGCGTTCCCCTGATTGGCATCAATCACATCGAGGCCCACCTTCATACGCCGTTTCTCGTGGACGCGGCGGAGGCGGCGGAAACCGCCGCGCTCGACCCGCACGACGTCATGCCCGCGCTCGGCCTCGCCATTTCGGGCGGACACACCACGTGGCTCGACCTGCCCGAATACGGGAAGTATGCGATTGTCGGTCAGACGCTCGACGACGCGGCGGGCGAGGCGTTCGACAAGGCGGCGAAGTTGCTCGGCCTCGGCTATCCGGGCGGACCGAAGGTCGACAGGATTTCGAAGGAATACGGGCTTGCCGACCTTCTGCCGTTCCCGAAGGGTCGTCCGCGTGAGGGCGTGACCGCGCTCGCCGGGCTTGACGCGGATCTCTGTGTTTCGTTTTCGGGACTGAAGACGGCTCTGCTTCGCTACGTTCAGCAGCACGGCGGCGCGGCAAAACTCACGGAAGAGGGTGAAATTCCGCGCATTGTCGCCTCCTATCAGGAGGCGATCGTGCAGGTTGTCGCCGACCGCACGGCACACGCGCTTCGGCGGCGGAACTACCGTGCGCTGATTGTCGGGGGCGGCGTGTCGCTCAATTCGCGGCTTCGCACGGTGCTCGCCGAGACGACGAAGCGCGCGGGCGTGCGTCTGCTGATGGCGAAGCCGAAGTATTGCGGCGACAACGGCGCGATGATTGCGGGACTCGCGTATTACCGCCGGAATAAGACGGGTGCGGCGGCTTTCGATCTGGATGTCGCGCCGTCGCTTGATTTCGAGGAATGAACGAGTCCGGCAGCCGCTTGCGTGGAATCGCCTGCATACTGGTGAGTTCCTTCGGTTTCGCGCTGATGGCGTTCTTCGTGCGCCTGTGCGACGATTACGGTCTTGCGCTGTCGAGTTTTCAGAAGAGTTTCTTCCGCAATGCAATCGCCCTGCTGATTGCCGCGGCGGTCTTCCTGCGCACCCGCCGTGCAAGCGGCGCAGAGGCGGAAGGTGCGCGGCACTTCACGGCGCAGCAGTGGCTTTACCTCTTCCTGCGCAGTCTCACCGGCACGGTTGGCATCTTCGCGAACTTCTACGCCCTCTCGCGCATTCCTCTTGGCGAAGCGATGACGCTCAACAAGACCGCGCCGTTCTTCACCGTCCTCTTCGCCTGGCTTCTGCTGGGCGAGCGCGTGTCGTGGCGGCAGGGACTCTGGCTGATTCTCGCCTTTTTCGGCGCAATCCTGGTGATGAAGCCTACGGAACTCCATGCGCCGTCCGTCTGGGCGCTCGTCGGTGGAATCGGGGCGGGTTTCGCCTATGCCTGCGTCCACAAGCTCGGACAGTTGAAGACGCCGGGCGCGGCAATCGTCCTCTTTTTCAGTGCGTTCTCGTGTCTGGCGGCTCTGCCGTTCGTCGCGTTCGACTACACGCCGATGACGGGAGCGCAGCTTCTCATCCTGCTGGGTGCGGGCGCGGGCGCGGCGATCGGACAGTTCGGCGTGACGGCGGCTTACCGCTGGGCGGAGCCGCGTTCGATCGCCGTCTTCGACTACTCGAACATCCTCTTCACTTCCGCTCTTGGCTTCATCTTTTTTGCGCAAGTCCCCGACCACTTCGCCATCCTTGGCTTCGCGGCGATCCTGTTGGCGGCCTTTGGCATGCGCAAGTAGCGACAATCAGTCCGCCGCCACCGTCGAGATGCTCAATGTCTCGCTTTACAGCCCCATCTGAAATCTGATATACTACCAACCAAATGCGAGAATGACCTCGCACAAGGAAGGATAAGAAAGGACAAAAAGATGGAAATGACGCGCAGAGGGTTCTTTGGTGCGGCTGTTGCGGCCGGGGCGGTGTCGCTGGTCGGCGGATGCCGCACGACGGGCGGAGCGGCGGCGGACAAGTCGCAGCCCGGCTTCAAGTTCGGCATGGCGGGGTTCACGATGTGCCGCAAGTCGCTCCCTGAACTGCTCGACATCCTCAAGAAGACGGACATCCACTACCTCTGCGTGAAGGACTTCCATCTGCCGCTGACGGCGATGGATGCGGAAATCGCGGCGTTCCGCGAGACGTGCGCAAAGGCGGGCGTCGAGCCGTATGCGGTCGGCCCGATCTACATGAAGGACGAAGCCCTTGCGCGGCAGGCGTTCGAGTATGCGAAGCGGCTCGGCGTGAAGACCGTCGTCGGCGTTCCCTACGAGCCGACGGACGAGAAGGACTCCTGGAACAAGCGGAAGGGGTCGCGCAAGCTGCTCCTCGCCATCGACAAGCTGGTGAAGGAGTTTGACATCCGCTATGCGATTCACAACCACGGGCCGGCCTCGCCGGACATGTTCCCGTCGGTCGCGTCCGGGTGGGAACTCATCCACGACCTCGACCCGCGCATCGGCTTCTGCATGGACGTCGGCTGGGAATACGGGTGCGGGGTCGATCCCGTGGAGACGATTCGCCAGCACGCGGACCGCATCTACGACATGCACATCAAGAACTTCGAGGTCGGCAAGCCCGATGGCGCGGCGATTCCGCTTCCGCGCGGCAAGATCGACTACGTGCGCGTGATTCGCGCCCTGATGGAGGTCGGCTACTCGAACGTGTGCTCGCTCGAATACGAGAAGGACTTCGAGGACAACCTCGAGCCCGTCGCCGAGAGCGTCGGCTACTGGCGCGGCATCGTGGACGCGCTTTCGCGCTGAGGGGGGAAGAATGGTGCGAGAAGGCGTTGATCTCGGCGTGAACCTGGGCGGGCTTGCGATGCCGACCCCCGTGGCGACGGCGAGCGGGACGTTCGGCTACGGCACGGAATACGTCGGTGCGCTCGACTACGCGAAACTCGGCGCAATCACGATCAAGGGCATTCGCCTTGATCCGTGGTCGGGGAACGCGATGCCGCGTCACGCCGAAGTCTTCGGCGGGCTTGTGAACGCCATCGGTCTGCAGGGTTCGGGCATCGACCATTTCGAGAGCGTCACCGCCCCTTGGTATCGCGAGCAGGCGGGCGACGTCCCGATGATTGTCAACATCTGGGGCGGTTCGGTGGACGAATACGCCGAAGTCGCCCGGCGGCTGACGGCGTTCGCCCGGTCGGACAGGGAGGGCGCGGCGGCTGTAAGGGCGATCGAGTGCAATGTCTCGTGTCCGAACGTGAAGGAGGGCGGGCACACCTTCGGACAGGATCCCGTCGTGCTGAACCGCCTCGTCTCGGCGGTTCGGGCGAAGACGGACTTGCCGCTCATCGTGAAACTCGCACCGAACGTGCCCGACATCCGCCCCTACGTGAAGGCGTGCGAGGACGGCGGTGCGGACGCGCTGTCGATGATCAACACGATTCCGGCGATGGTGATTGACGTTGAGCGGCGGCGTCCCGTGCTTGCGAACGTGACGGGCGGGCTTTCCGGGCGGGGCATCCATCCGGCGGCGGTGAAGGTCGTCTACGACGCGCACCGGGCGACGAACCTGCCGATTCTCGCCATGGGCGGCGTTTACGAGGCGAAGGACGCGCTCGAGTTCCTGCTCGCGGGGGCGACGGCGGTCGCCGTCGGCACGGCGACGTTCTCCGACCCCGGCACGGCGGGACGGGTGCTGGACGGCATCGTCGATTACTGCCGTCGGCACGGTTTCGCGTCCGTTCGCGACCTGACGGGTGCGTTGGAAGTGTGATATAATACGCGCCATGAAGAAGACATACGTTTCACAAGAGAAATACTGCGCTGAATACATGCGCTACCTGGGCATCGCGAAGACCGAACGCCGCAGTTATGCGGAGAGCGTCCGGCTACTGGAGGAAAAGGGATTCCGTCCGATCGGGAGTTTCAAGACGCTGAAGCCCGGCGACCGCGTCTATCGCGGCTACGAAGACCGCACGGTGATGGCGGCGGTCATCGGCAAGAAGAAGATCTCCGAAGTCGGCATCAAGGTTGTGGGCGGTCATACGGATGCGCCGCGCCTCGACCTCAAGCCGAAGCCGATTTACGAGAAGGGCGGCTACATCTACTTCGACTGCCACATCTACGGCGGTATCAAGAAGTACCAGTGGCTCGTGCTGCCGCTCGCGCTCTACGGGACAATCGTCCGCAAGGATGGCTCGAAGGTTCAGGTTGCGGTGGGCGACAATCCCGGCGACCCCGTCTTCATGATTTCGGATATCCTGCCGCACCTCGGCAAGGATCAGGAGAAGAAGACGGTGTCGGAGTTCTTTCCGGCGGAGGATCTCGACGTCATCGCGTGGACGACTTCCGCCAAGGGGAAGGACGGCGAGGAAAAGCCCGACCGCCCGGCGTTCGTCGAGTATCTCAAGAAGACGTATGACGTGACCGAGGACGACCTCCTCTCGGCGGAGCTGGAAATCGTGCCGGCGGGAATGCCGCGCGAGGTCGGGTTCGACCGTGCGCTCATCGCCGGATACGGCCACGACGACCGCGTGTGCTCGTTCGCCGGACTGAAGGCACTGATCGACGCTTCGGACGAGGTTCCCGTGCAGACGGCGAGCATTCTGATGTGCGACAAGGAGGAAATCGGCTCGATGGGTTCGACGGGTATGCAGAGTTCGTTCTTCGAGAATACCGTGGCGGAAATGATCGAGCGGCAGGAGAAGGATGCGCGCGACATCCTCGTTCGCCGCGCCCTGGAGCGGAGTTCGATGCTTTCCGCCGACGTGACGGCGACGGCCGACCCGCATTTCGAGGACGTCAATTCGACGGGCAACGCGGCGAAGTTCCACCACGGCCCGACCGCGTCGAAATACACGGGCGGCACGTCGAAGGGCGGCGCGAGCGACTGCTCGCCCGAATTCGTCGCGTTCATCCGCAAGGTGATGGACGAGGGCGGCGTGACGTGGCAGATGGCCGAACTCGGCAAGATGGAGAAGGGCGGCGGCGGCACGATTTCGCAGTATATGGCCCGCTTCGGCATGAAGGTGCTGGATATGGGCACGCCGCTGCTCAACATGCACGCGCCGTGGGAACTCGCGTCGAAGTTCGACGCCTGGCAGACCTACTGCGCCTACAGCGCCTATCTGCGCTCCAAGGATATGATATAATATTTGATATGAAAGATGCAGAAATGAATAACGACAAGTGGGCGAATCTTGACGATGCGATGGTCGCGTCGAGCAAGAAGACGATCAAGGAACTTTTCGCGGAAGATCCCAAGCGGGCGGAAACCTTCTCCGTCGAGGCGGCGGGGTGGTATCTCGACTACTCGAAGAACCGCGTGGACAAGGCGGCGATGAAGGCGCTCGTCAAGCTCGCGGAAGCCTCGAACCTCAAGGCTGAAATCGAGCGGATGTTCACGGGCGAGAAGATCAACGTCACGGAAAACCGCGCCGTTCTGCACACCGCGCTCCGCAATTGCGACCCGAACGCGCAGGTTTTCGTGGACGGGAAGGACGTGATGCCCGAGGTTCGCGCCGTGCTGAACCGGATGGGCGAATTCTCCGACGCGGTGCGCAAGGGCGACTGGAAGGGCTATACCGGCAAGCGCATCAAGTATGTCGTGAACATCGGCATCGGCGGCAGCGACCTCGGTCCCGTGATGGCTAACATCGCGCTCACGCCCTACTCGAAGCGCACGATCAAGTGCTTCTTCGTGTCGAACGTCGATTCGACCCATCTCGCCGAGACGCTCCGCAGCGTCCGTGCGGCGGAAACGCTCTTCATCATCGCGTCGAAGACCTTCACGACGCAGGAGACGATGTCCAACGCGACGGCGGCGCGTGAGTGGCTCGTGAAGGAACTCGGCTCCGAGGCGGCGGTCGCCAAGCATTTCGTCGCCGTCTCGACGGCGGAGAAGGAAGTCGCCGCGTTCGGCATCGACGTGAAGAACATGTTCGGCTTCTGGGACTGGGTCGGCGGCCGCTACTCGCTGCCGTCCGCCATCGGCCTTTCGCTGATGATTTCGATCGGTCGTCGGAACTTCGCGAAACTCCTGAAGGGCTACTACAAGATGGATCGCCACTTCCGCACGGCGAAACTCGACAGGAACATGCCCGTTATCCTCGCCCTGCTCGGCATCCTCTACTCGAATGGCTACGGCGCGGAAAGCTATTGCGTCCTTCCCTACGACCAGTATCTCTCGCGCTTCCCGGCCTATCTGCAGCAGATGGACATGGAGTCGAACGGCAAGTGCGTGGACAAGGAAGGCAAGCCCGTCGAGCACGTGACGGGTCCGATCGAGTGGGGCGAGCCCGGCACGAACGGCCAGCACAGCTTCTACCAGCTCATCCACCAGGGCACGCACCTCATCCCGTGCGACTTCATCGGCTGCTGCAAGACGCACAACCCGATTGGCGACCTGCACGACAAGCTGATGGCGAACCTCTTCGCCCAGACCGAGGCGCTCGCGTTCGGCAAGTCGGCGGATGACTGCCGCAAGGAGGGCGTGCCGGAGAACCTCGTGCCGTTCAAGACGTTCGAGGGCAACAAGCCGACGAACACGCTTCTCTGTGACGAACTTACGCCCGAGACGCTCGGTGCGCTCGTCGCGCTCTACGAGCACAAGGTCTTCACGCAGGGCGTGATCCTGAACGTGTTCAGCTTCGATCAGTGGGGCGTTCAGCTCGGCAAGGTTCTCGCCAAGGGCGTGCTCGCCGACCTCACCGCTCCGCAGGCGAGCGGCAGGCACGACGCCTCGACGAACGCGCTGATCGCCCGCTACCGCAAGGCGGTCGGACGCTGAGGCGCCCGTCAGACGGAGAAGTCCCGTGAAGCGCATCCTGTTCGGCATCGGCGTCGTCCTTCTGATGGCGGTTGCCGCGTGTGCGCAAATCGGGCTTCACCGCAAGCGGCCCGTCAAGGTTCCGGCGATGGCGGAAAGCGCCTTCGCCGCGCTTGGCGGGCTTCGTTCCATCGCGGCGGAAGTGACGTGGTTTCGCGCCGACCGCCTTCAGGAGGAGGGGCGCTACGTTGAGCTCGCCCAACTCGCCCATACGCTCACGCTCGCCGAGCCGCACGTCCCCGAAGTGTGGAGTTATGCCGCGTGGAATCTCGCCTACAACGTCTCCGTGATGATGGCGACGGACGAGGATCGCTGGCGGTGGGTTTCCGCCGCGCTGCGGCTGTTGCGCGATCAGGGGCTTCGCTACAATCCCGAATCCGTCGAACTTCACCGCGAAATCGCGTGGATGTTCGAGTTGAAGATCGGCGCGGACCTCGATTCCGCCGCGCCGACCTATCGGCGCAAGTGGCGCGAGACTGTCGCCGACGTGGAGAAGCGCGGCGCGTGGCACGAACTCGGGATGAAGCCCGAAGAAATGGATGAAGTCACCCGCCGCCTCGGCATGACCGACCGCGGCGATCCGCAGTTTTCGGCGGTCTACTGGGCGATTCAGGGCTTGCGCCACGCCAAGCAGCGCGGCGATCAGACGTTTCTCCTTCAGATTGTCCGACAGGCGAAGACGATCTACGACAGGACTCACGGGGACGGGACGAATGGCTGAGGTCAGTTTCGAGTGCGTCGGAAAGGTTTATTCACGCGGCGATGCGCCCGCCGTCGCCGACTTCACGCTTGACGTGCGCGACGGCGAGTTTCTCGTGCTCGTCGGGCCGTCGGGGTGCGGCAAGTCAACCACGCTTCGCATGGTCGCCGGACTGGAATTGCCGACTTCCGGGAGCATCCGCATCGGCGGGAAGGACGTCACGAACCTGCCGCCGAAAGACCGTGACATTGCGATGGTCTTCCAGAATTACGCGCTTTATCCGCATATGACGGTGCGGGAGAACCTTTCCTTCGCGCTCAAGTTGCGAAAGATTCCGAAGGCGGAAATCGAGCGCCGGGTGTCGTCCGTCGCGGAGACGCTGGGGCTGACGGACTACCTGAAGCGGCTGCCGAAGGCTCTTTCGGGCGGACAGCGCCAGCGCGTCGCCCTCGGCCGTGCCATCGTGCGCGAGCCCGCCGTCTTTCTTTTCGACGAGCCGCTTTCCAATCTCGACGCGAAGATGCGCGTCGAAATGCGGGCGGAAATCATTCGTCTTCACCAGCGGCTGGGGGCGACGATGATTTACGTCACGCACGACCAGACCGAGGCAATGACGATGGGCGAGCGGATTGTCGTGATGAACCGCGGGTGCATCCAGCAGGTCGCGCCGCCGCTCGAAGTCTATGAACGCCCCGCGAATGCGTTCGTCGCGGGGTTCATCGGCACACCGCCCATGAACCTCTTTCCGCCGGGGACGCTGGACGCGGTGCGGACGGTCGGGCTTCGTCCCGAACACCTGGCGTTGAGCAAGCTCGGAGAAGGGGAATCCGCCGCGCTTGGCGGAAGCGTGGACTTCGTCGAGCCGCTCGGTTCGGAGACGCTCGTCCATGTGCTGGTTGCGCCGTCCGCCTTCCCTGCCATTGTGCGCGTTCCCGGTTTCGCCGCGTTTCGGCACGGCGACCGCGTCGAACTCCGTCCCGAGATGTCCCGCGCCGTCTATTTCTGACAAACCGTTAAAAAACCAAAGGAAGTGAGAAACATGAAACATACTAATTTTGTAAGGATTGCGCTGGCGTTTTGCGCGGCGACATGGGGGCTTTTCGTCCGTGCCGAGGGTGGCGCGGCGATTGCACCGAAGTTCATCTGGACGGCCTCCCAACCGTTCGGGGGGACTGTCGCGTGCGATGGGGGCGTGTCGGTCGAGCGCGACGGCGCGGCGATGCGGGCGCGGTTCGCGAACCCCGATGCGCAGTGGCCGAGTTTCACGCTGCGTCCCGAGACGCCGTGGGATCTCTCGCCGTGGGGGCGCGTGGAAGTGCCGATCAAGAATGTGAGCGCGAAGGCCGTCAGCGTCTCCGTGCGCGTGGATAATCCCGGCGACTGGCGCTTCTCCCCGTGGAATACCGAGGGGGCATACCTCAAGCCCGGCGAGTCAAAGGTCGTGAAGGTGATCTTCGGCTACCAGTACGGATTCAAGAAGGGCTACAAGCTCGACCCGACGAAAGTTTCCGCCATCAAGGTCTTCCTCAGCGGGAAGAGCGCGGAGGTGAGGGAACTCCAGATTGGCGACGTCATCGCGACGGGTGTCGCGGGCGAGAAGCCCGCCACGAACCCCGACCACGCGGTGGTCGTGCCGAAGGACGGCGTTCTCGTGCCGATGAAAGGCGGGAACGCCGCGAACCTCGCGGCACACGCGGGGGCGGCGGGCACGTTCGACGCGGCGGGTGCGCTCGCGGTCGATCTCGGGGCGAAGCCGGGCGCGGCGCTTCGCGTGAAACCGGCGCGGGGGTTCTGGAATCTCGGGCAGTGGCTGAAGGTCGTGGCGACGGTGCGCAACACGGGCAAGGTCGATTTCCATCCGGTCGTGAAGGTCGTCGGCAACGGCGGCGCGGTCGAGACGCGCTCGTCCGTCGCAGTCAAGCGCGGCAAGACGGCGACGATTGAAGTCCCGTTCCTCGCGGCGGAACCGTGGGTCGCGAAGGGCGATGAGAAGGGCGTGAAGGGGACGGGCGGCACGGCGTTCGAGAGCCACCGCACGAAGGGCGTCGCCTTCTCGTCCGTCGAACCGGGCGCAGCGTTCGAGATTGTCTCGCTGAAGGCCGAGAAGATCGTCGCGAAGCCGCCGAAATGGGTGGGCAGAAAGCCGCCCGTGTCCGGCAAGTGGGTGCAGACGCTCGCCGAGGAGTTCAACGACGGGACGCTGAACGAGAAGGTGTGGAGTCCCTACAGCTCGAACTACTGGGACAACCGCACGCACTTTTCACGCGAGAACATCGTCTTCCGCGACGGCTGTGCCGTGCTGAAATACGAGCGCAAGCGCGGTCACGAGAACGACGACCCCAAGCGGAAGGAGACGGACTACGCCTGCGGCATTCTCGACTCCTACGGCAAATGGACGCAGCGCTACGGCTACTTCGAGGCACGGATGAAACTGCCGACGAAGCCCGGTCTGTGGCCGGCGTTCTGGACGATGCCCGACCGGGGTGACGCGGGCGGCAAGGAACGCTGGATGCGTACGATGACGGAGAAGGGCGGCATGGAGTTCGACATCATGGAGCATCTCACCGCGTGGGGTCCCTACCGCTTCAACGTCGCCTGTCACTGGGACGGCTACGGCAAGAACCACCGCGCCCTCGGCACGAGCGGCATCTACGTCCCGGCGGACAAGGACGGCTTCATCACCGTCGGCATGCTCTGGCTTCCGGGGCTGTTCGCCGTCTATGGCAACGGCGTGGAGGTCGCTCGCTGGGAGTCGGAGCGCGTCGCGAACGTGTCCGCGCACATCTTCTTCTATATGGTTTCGGGCGGCTGGGCGAACGAACCGCTGGAGGACGATGAACTCCCCGACGAGTTCGCCATCGACTGGTTCCGCGTCTGGCAGCGCGAGGACTTGATGGACAAGTAAGCCTAAAGAGAGTCGATTTGTTATCACCACGGATTTCACGGATTTTGTCAGAAAGACCGCCACATTGCATCGCATTCCAATGACATCCGACACGATGAAACGGATGCAAGACCACGGACGAATTCTTTTTAGACTACGGGCTTAATCATTTTAGACCACCATCAGATTTATTCTAGACCAGCATCAAAATCTTTTTAGACCAGTATCAGATTTATTTTAGACCAGCATCAAAATCTTTTTAGACCAGCATCGGATTTATTTTAGACCAGTATCAAAATCTTTTTAGACCACGATGGGATTTCCTTATGGTGTCCCTTGGGCGATGGCGGGCACTTTTTGGTATAATATGGGCATGACAGCAGAAGAACAGGCGAAGGCGATTGCGAAAGCACTCGAGGAACGCAAGGCATTGGACGTGAAGGTCTACGACGTGCGGGGGAAATCCTCGTTCACCGACTTCATCGTTGTGGCGACGGGCGCGGCTGCGCCTCATCTGAAGGCGTTGGTTGCCGAATCGCAGGCGGCGATGAAGAGCGAGAAGATTGCGAGTTACCGGACGTCGGGCGACCCGGAAAGCGGGTGGATTGTCGTCGATTACATCGACGTCGTGGTGCACGTGTTCTCTCCCGAGGCGCGGGCCTACTACGCGCTCGAACGGCTCTGGGCGTAATCGATGGTCTCGACCGTCCACATTGCGAAGACGGTCTATGGCGGGGACGGTCTCGGCCGTCTCGGCGATGGACGCGTCGTGTTCGTCCCCGGTGCGTTTGCCGGGGAGAGCGTCCGTGCCGAGATCGTTGAAGAACGGAAGAGTTTCGTCCGCGCACGTCTCGTCGAAGTCGTCGAGCCGAGTGCTGACCGCATTGCACCGACGGGTTCGGTCGTGCCGGGCATGGCGTATGCCGCGCTGAATTATGCGGCGGAAATGCGCACGAAGGAGGAGCAGCTGAAGGACTTTTTCGGGCGGGCGCGAATTGCCGCGCCCGCTCCCGTGAACCTGACGGACGCGGCGAACTGCTCGAACTACCGCAACAAGGTCGTCTATCATTTTGCGCGGCAGAACGGCGCGTGGGCGCTCGGCTACCGCAACGAGCCGAGCCATGAAATCGTCGAGGTGACGCAAGACCCCCTTGCCGCGCCCGAAATCAACGCGAAATTGCCCGAGATTCGCCGGAACGTGATGGCGCTGCTGACGCAGGGTGCGCCCGCCGTGCGAAAGTCGATTGAGGAGAAGGGCGACGTCACGATTCGCTGGACGGCGAAGTCGGGCGTGAAATGGTGGATCGGCAAGGCCCCGGCGGAAGTCGTGCTGAAGGAAACGACCTGCGGGCGGACATTCGAAGTGCCTGCGGACGGCTTTTATCAGGTGAACCCGGCGGCGGGCGAACGGCTCGTCAAGGCGGTGGTCGAAGCCTTTCAGTCTCGTCCCACGGAAGCGATTCTCGACCTTTACTGCGGCGTGGGCGTGTTCGGGCTGTGCTGTCGTCCCGAACGGCTGACCGGCATCGAGAGCGGTCGCCGCGCCATTGACTTTGCGCGGCAAAACGCGGCGAATCAGGGTGCGCGGGCGCGATTCTTCGCGGAACAGGTGGGGCGGAACCTGCGGCGCATTCGCATTGGCGCGGATACGACCGTCATCGTCGATCCGCCGCGTGGCGGACTTGAGCCGCACGTTCCCGAATGGCTCGCCCAGTCGAATGCGCCGCGCATCTTCTACGTGAGTTGCGACCCCGCGACGCTGATGCGCGACTTGCGGGTGATTGCGCGGCAGAATTACGAGGTCGAGTCGGTGAAGTGGGTGGATATGTTCCCGCGCACGGCTCGCTTCGAGACGTTCGTCACCCTCAGACGAGGTCGGTGAGGATGGCGTCGCAGACTTCCGTGCCGCGTGAAGTCAGGCGATAAAGCGTGCCGTTCCGCGTGAGAAGCCCTTCGGCGACGGCGGCGTCAAGCGTCCCAACCCATTCAGGATGCGCGGCGGCGTCGAGTCCTTCGCAGGTGCGCAGGCGGAAGAGCGTCCTCTCCTTCATGTCGGAATCGGGGCTGACGGTCTCGGTCGCGGCGCTTGGCGTGCCGAGATTCTGTGTGCGGCGGCGGCCGATGCGCCCGTGCGCACCTTCGCCGAGTCCGAGATAGTCTTCACCGCGCCAGACGGCGAAGTTGTGCCGACATTCCTTTCCTGTCGCGGCATAATTCGAGATTTCGTAGCGTTCAAGCCCAAGGTCGCGCAGAAACGCGGCGATTACCGCGAGACGGTTCAGGGTCGTGTCGTCGTCTGGCGGCGGGGCGGATTTGCCGCGTTTCAGTTGATGGGCGAGAATCGAGTTCTCCTCAAGGATGAGGGAGTAGACGGAGCAGTGGGCGAGCCCCCACTTTGCGAGCCGCGCGTGACGCGGCGAAAGGGCGCGTTCCTCGCCCGGATAGCCGACGATGAGGTCGATGCCCGCGTTGTCGAAGTGTTCGCGAACTCGGTAGAAGGCGCGTTCGGCCTCGGCGAAGGTGTAGCCCCGTCCCATGCGGGCGAGGATGGCGTCGTCGAGGGACTGAACACCCATCGAGATGCGGTTCACTCCGCCGTCCTTCAGTCGGCGGAGCGTGTCGGGCGTTGCGTCGAGGGGGTGGAGTTCGACGGTGAATTCGCAGTCCGCCGCGAGGCACGGCGCGAGCGCGGCGAAAAGGGGAGTGAGGTCGCAGAGTGCGGGCGAACCGCCGCCGAAATAGACGGTGCGAAGGTTTTTCGCCTCCGCACCCGCCCCCGGACACCCTGCCCGCCAAAACGCCGCGAGGCGTTCGACGTAGGCGTCGCGGTCGGCTTGCGACTTCCCCGCACGGGAGTGCAGCGCACAATACGCGCACTTCCGGCGGCAGAAGGGAAAGTGGACGTAGAGATTCTCTACTTGAACCACTGCCTGAGTTTCGCGACCCTGTTCAGTTTCTCCCACGGGAAGCTGGCGCGTCCGAAGTGACCGTAGGTTGCGGTGTCCTCGTATTTCCAGCCCTTCGGGGCGAGAAGCTTGAGGTCGTCGATGAGCGCGTAGGGACGGAAGTCGAAGACCTTTTCCGACGCGAGCATCTTCTCGAGTTTCGCGTCCGTCGCACCGTTCTTCGCCGTGCCGAAGGTGTCCACGCAGAAACTGACGGGACGATCCACGCCGATGGCGTAGGCGACCTGAATCTGGCAGCGGTCGGCGAGACCGGCGGCGACGATGTTCTTCGCCGCGTAGCGGGCGTAGTAGGCGGCGGAACGGTCTACCTTCGAGGGATCCTTGCCGGAGAACGCACCGCCGCCGTGCGCGGCGAGTCCGCCGTAGGTGTCGACGATGATCTTGCGTCCGGTGAGGCCCGAATCGCCGCAGGGCCCGCCCACGACGAACTTGCCCGTCGGATTGATGAGGAAGCGCGTCTTTTCCGTCAGAAGCCCCGTTGCCGCGAGATGTTCGCGGGCGATTTTCTCCAGCGTCGCGTAGTTCGCCTTCGTCGCGCCCTCTTCGGTGGTCTGGTGGGAGAGGACGACCGTGTCGATCCGCACGGGTTTTCCGTTCTCGTAGATGACCGAAATCTGGCCCTTCGAGTCGGGACGAAGCCACGGGAGTTCGCCGGAATGGCGCAAGTCGGCGAACGCCTTGAGCATCTTGTGGGAGTAGACGAGCGGGGCGGGCATGTATTCGGGAGTCTCGTTCGTCGCGTAGCCGAACATCATGCCCTGGTCGCCCGCGCCCTGCTTTTTCGCCGTGCGGCGGTTCACGCCCCGTGCGATGTCGGGGGACTGACCGTGCAGGTGGGAGGTATATTCGAAGGTATCCCAGCTGAAGTGTTCGTCGGGTCTGTCGTAGCCGATCTTGCGGATGACGCGCCGGGCGATGGCCTGCGGGTCAATCTTGCCGAAGTTTCGGCAGGTGATTTCGCCCATGTTGATGACGACGTCCGGTCCGACCATCGTTTCGCACGCGACGTGGGCGTTTCGGTCGGCCTTCAGGCAGGCATCGAGGATTGCGTCGGAGATTTGGTCCGCCACCTTGTCGGGATGCCCCTCCGAAACGGACTCCGACGTGAAAACGTGGCTTTTTAGTTCATTTTGCATAATCATTCCCTGTTGACTCAGTTTGTCACACGCACGGCAACCGCGCCGCCCGTCACAGACTGAAATGAATTGGCGCATATTATACCATAAATGCCGCGCAACCGAGCAACGGCAATCTTGAGGTGCGGGATGTCTGAAGGAGGTCTGAGGATGTCTCCCATTCTGCGCGGCTAATGGTGGTGGTTGAACGACACCGAACCCCGTCACACTCGTGGCGGGCGGAGATGCCGATCATCGAAAACCCCAGTGTTTTCGCATATTCCGAAGTGTGACGAGCGGTTGAATGGCGAATCATGCTGAACCATGAAACTTCTCCGCCAACTTTTTCGCGGAGATGATATTTCCATTTTTTCTGATTCAACTTTCATAGCCTCTACCCTGCGTCTCGCAATGCCTTTTCAAAACGATCATCCAACACACTCCATGGCCGGACAACATTTGCTATCTCTCATTCACATCAAATGTCAATGTGAATTCTTGCTTCACCTCGGATTCTGCTCCGCCAGGGCCATAGGTCGTCAAGATGACTGTCGTTCCGTTTGTCACCGAATACAAGATTGGACCGCCCCAGGCATTCTCCATCGGAACGGATTCATCGGATGCCGAACCAGACATCTTCAGCTCATCCAACGACTCTGGCAAGATTTTGTTCCGGTCATAGTAGGCGGCAATGTCGCTCTTTAACCTCATCAGCCGGCCACGAGTGGATGCGTCTTTGGGGACTCTTGTCATTAGCCCATTGAAGAGAAATCCCCCTATGAACGCGATGACAATGAGAAATGTTGCCAGAACCGATTTCATCGACCATCCTCCCTTTGTGGTGCTCTTTCCAACCCCGCCAGCAATCACATATCCCCGCTTATAAGAAACAGGATGAGGATTGATAGCATAAAAATGAAACAACCCGCCAGAGGAGACAGAACAACAGTCCATAGGCTGCACTTCTTGTTTCGATAAAGGAACACCGAGATGAACAACGGCAAGAGTGCCGAAAGCAACGCATAAACTAAGAATCTCATCTTGCTCCTCCTAATGAAGGTTGTTGATCTGGGCGGCGGGATTTCGTGTCGTAATGATGTGTAAGCAGTTTCACTCTTTTCCCATTATACCGGTCATCCCAAGAAGCAACATAACCACATCGGACAAAACCAATGTCAAGATGGATGCCATCATGCGATTTCTAATGTTCCGCCAAAGAAACAGCGCCCGAATCAGGAATAAAAATCCATATGCAAGGCCTATGGCAATGAGATCACACAATAACCCCAAACCTCTACCGAGAGCGTCATCATGAGCGAACTTCGCCCATAGGATGCAGACGGAGCAGATGGTTATAACATCCATAAAATTGCAAGGGAAACGCCACTCCCCTTTTTTGAGTCGATACATCAATGGGAAAACGACAAGCGTAGGAATAACGAACCATATCGCACCCAAACCAATAAGAGTCCCAAAGAGCGAAAGGTTTTCCAACAAGTCTTTCATACTGATTTCCTCATCTTAAGCCACACTTACACCTTGTTTTGATGTCAAGCAACAGCCTGTAATATTCAGCCCGCAAATCGTCGGCATAGTCTGGGCAATTGTCCTGATGATTTGGCGACCTACTTGTCATGGTATTTCACTATCGCAATCCGGGCATTCGGGTTGCTCTTTAGAAACGATGTGATGTCACCGAAACATGAACACGAGAAGCGAAGCGGCACACCGACCGGCAAATCATCCGGCACAGAAAAGGCAGCATAGCAATACCGCATGTATCGGGTTCCGTTTTCGCGGTAACTCAGCAGGGCGACTTCGTTGCTTTGCGCGGCTGCCCATACCAGCCTGCCGGTCTCGTCCCGAACGGACATGGACATCCCAAAATTGCTCTCTTCCCAATCTGCGACATCGCAACCAAGGACGTTGACCTCGTATCTTCCGCGATATTTGCATGAGAACGGAATGCCCGTCGCTTTCCCGCGCAACGGAACATCGAGTCGCGGAGTTCGATAGTCTGATGGCGTGAAATTATACTCAACAATCAACCCAACGACGGGGATTCGGCGGAGACCTATAAATACCCTATCCCACTGGGCAATGGCAACGCCGCAGAGAGCGATTGCCATCGACGCCGCCAACAAGGGCAGAAGAAATCTTGTCTTGTGTTTCATTTTGCCTTTCCCTTCTCGAATCATTGGACGCCGTCGAACCCATTGACGCGCAAACAATAAAACATGAAAATCATCGCATGGACGAACCAGACCAATACGAACAATGGCACCTTTACAAAATGGAACACGAACAACTTATACAATCTATCCGCTTTGTGCTTGCAAGAAAACGCCTCAATCAACCCCCATGCGTATAATGCGATCAACGAAACGACAAGAAGAACCATCATTGCGTAATTCCATGCCACAATTCTGCCGCACCGCCCTTCAACAAGACCAATAAGCCAGGGAACAACAAAAGGCATCACCATCAGAACGAGCCGCACGTATTTCAACAATCTCCTACTTGCCATAATAAATCCCCTTATGATAGAAGGTTTGCCAGCCACATTTTAGGCCGTGGCCTCCAGAAGTCACAATGCCCAATATGGCGAGATTAATGATTGACATCGTTGACAACCGTCCCCTACTTTCCAGAAGAAATCATCAGAAACTTTATGAGCACCACGATCACCGCAAGGATGCAAAAGGTCAGAATGCACCCTTTGGGTAATTTGCAGGCCTCCACCATTGGGTTGTATTTAACAAACACAGACGTCTCTCGCATTTTCCGTATATCAAGAATGGTTAGACATACAACCACGAGAATCCAGAGGCATCCAAGCCTTGCGGTTAAGTGAATGAAGAACGGCACGGGCAGTATTAGAAGAATGCCGACACTCCACTTCCGCATCAAATGAGAAAATACCGTCATAATTGCAAGGTATACGATTAGAAGCAGTGTTTGTGTCGTCATTTGGTCAACCAGATCAATATCGCTACCAAGAGAGTTGCCAGTGCCGAAATTGCACCAAGTATCAGGAGAGCGAGACGCATTTTTATCGGAAGTTTCCCGTTTGGGTTGTATGGGCTGTATTGATAAAGTAAAGAGTTTTTCCCGGAGCTCTTTCCGTGAAGCACCATGGCAGCAACGAACAAAAAGATCGAGACTACACATCCGTAAGGAAATGGAACTTCATCGTCAGAAAGAAAGATGGCAATCACAAGTGACGACATTATCAATATGGCAGACAAACCAAATCTTCTGGTCGCAAGTCCAAGAAGGAATATGGCAAACGTGATGATGCAAATTAGGAGATTATGGTTAATCATTGTCAGCCCATTCGACTTTATGTAGCATTCAGCACTTATCACGACCTCATTTCGACCACGAGGCTATAAGACCTATGACCACGGCACTAATCACAATGCTCGCCCAAGTAGTGCCGATGAATTCATATCTTTGTAATTTGTAATCGTCTTTGAATGCGCGACGTTTCTTGTCAAACAAAACGAAATAGTCCCAAGAAACTACGCACGGGACACTTAGCAAGCCGAGGGGAGTCAGAAAACAACACAGCAGCAACAGCCCTGCGAACACGACCACATGCCACATGACAAAGCCTAATCTGAGATGAGGCAGATATTCAAATTGGCATGCCTGAATACGCCAATCTTCCTTAATAGCATCTATGATTCTTTGCTTCATTTGCCACCTCCGCTCATTCCTCCGCCATTTCAAGGTCAATCCTCGTTTCACTTATCTCCAAAAATCAGCGCCAAAACCACAAACAGGAGTAGCAGAAGACCATATATCGCGATTGGGATAAACAGAATTGAAACAGCGAGCCAACGCTTTGGCAACCGCTTTGCAAACGGCAACATGCAAATCGTTGTAATCAAATAACATAGAACCAGGAGTGATTTCTCATTCATCATCTTGCCCCATCTTTTCAAACATCTTTAATGGCGGTCATTTGTCAAAAGCCTTCGTGACGACGGCTATGACTTGCAGAATCATCCGAATCCGCGCCCCATTTGCTCCGCACAGAAAAAGTTTTCGTGATACGATATTCGATGTTGAAATGGGATGTCATTCTTGGGTCGCCCGAAGAAGACAGTTTGACCGTGTGGCCGTCGACAATCATGTATTCGATTTTGTTGCCCCAACCGTCCGTGCCATCTTCCGTGTATTCTGCCGCTATCAACTCGTCTATGCCGGACGGCATCCTATGTTTGTCCTTCAGGAACTGTCTTGTGGCTCTTTCAATGACTGATAGACGATTTGCGGTCAGCAAATCCTTCGGACAAACGCACATCGCATTTGAATACACGAAGCCAATACAAAATGCCACGATGACGACAACGACAATCAGTATGTTTTTCATTTTATTCTTTCTCCTGGCGCAGCCTCGAATTCGGACTGCGAAAAGTTCCTGCAATTGTGGCGACCAACGGAATGCACATCCTTATTTGGTCAACCAGGTCCATATCGCTGCCAAGAGAGTTGTCAGTGCCACAATTGCACCAAGTATCAGGAGAACGAGACGCATTTTTATCGGAAGTCTCCCGTTTGGGTTGTATGGGCTGTATTGATAAAGTAAAGAGTTTTTCCCGGAGCTCTTTCCGTGAAGCACTATTGCAGCAACGAACAAAAAGATCGAGACCACACACCCGTAAGGAAATGGAACTTCATCGTCAGAAAGAAAGATGGCAATCACGAGTGACAACATGATCAAAATGGCAGACAAACCAAATCTTCTGGTCGTAAAGCCAAGAATGAATATGGCAAAAGTGATAATGCAAATCAGTATGTTATGGTTAATCATTGCTAGGCCTTTCAATATCTACAGAGTCGACATCATTTGTCGGTGATGAGAAGAAACTTATTCCGCTCATTATTGTACTGAATGTCTCTGTTGCCACAACACCTCCCGCCTCCACGGTTGAAACACTTGCCGTCATGTAAAACTCATATCTGGCGTAACCATTGACGGCGACCCAATGTCCGGCGGTTCTTGCCGGGCCGATACAGCGAACTGCCGCGATAGAGCCGCGTATTGACATTGTCCCTGTTGCACAAGCCGACACAACCTCGGCAGAAAAATACATAGTGTCTAATGTCTTTTCGAGTCCAGACTCTGTACGCCCCGTGAGTTTTCGTGCCGCATTTTTGTAGGCAATCTGCACATAGGTGTTATTTGACGCACTTCGCCCTCGCGCCCTGTTTGCGAGATTTCGTACGCCACTCGCAAATTGATCCGCACCGATTGCAATCAGCCCGACAGCTCCTGCCGCACCAATGCCAGTCCATCCGGTGGTTGCGCCAAGAGTAAATCCGGCTGCTATCGTGAACGCCCCTGATATTGTCTTCGCAGCGTCTACAAAATAGCCCCAGAAGTCCTCTCCGAGAATATCAACGTACAGAATCGGATTGTTTCCGCAAAATCCGTATAGATTCTCGCCTCCTTCCTCCTCTATGGGATCTCGGTTGAGCCAACGGCCAAGGGCGGGCGAATAGCATCGGCGCTGGTAGGCGACAAGCCCGATCTCGCAGTCGTGGTATTTCGTGCTAAATCCGAAGGTGAACACATTGGCGAGGAGGCCTGATGATTCGATGATGTTGCCATACGGGTCGTAAGTGTATTGCGCGGCGATGCTCCCCGTCTCGGAGACGTAGAGGACGATGTTGCCGTTGTGGTCGTAGCAGGGAATGTAGAATACGCCGTCCACCGACACGGCCAGCAGCCCGCCGACGCCGCCCGCGCCCTGCTCCGTGCCGGACTTGTCCGCGCCCCAGAAATACTCGAACGTGCGGGTCGTGCCGTTGGTGAACTCGACCTTTTCAAGGACGATGTTGTTGCCGTCCCAGACGAACGTGTGCGTTTCGGATGTCCGCCATTCGCCGTCCTCGTATTTCTTGACGATCTTTCTGACACGGCGGCTCTTGTGGTCGTAGTGGTTTCCGACGGCCGCCGCGCCATCGGATGCCGTTATCGGACAAGCGGAGACGAGCCTGTTCTCGGCATCGTAGGCGTAGGCGAACTTGCCGTCGCCCGTCATGTTGCCGTCGGCGTCGTAAGTCGGCTCACACGGAGAGTCGGGGGAACGGAGAATGGAGACGTATTGGTTGAGGCTGTTCGCCGCGTAGCCGTTCGTCACGGCGTTCGCAGCCGACCAGAGGCGGTTGCCGATGGTGTCGTAGGCGTAGCCGTAGCGGTTCGTGCCGACGCTCGCGGCGGCGAGTTCCGAGTGGCGGTTGTAGAGCCATTCGCGGGCGACCGAGACGGAATCCGCCGCATTCGTTGTGTCAGATCGCTCCTTGTATCGGCTCATGGTTTCTCCGCTTTTCCCCCAGTTGCCTCCTCGGACAAAGTCTCGCGCTCCTCACACATTGAATATGAATTCATCTGCCCGTCATAATTAAAGTCAATGTTTAATTGGCCAAGCCTGGGATTCCATTTCATGACAACGTCATCAGAAGGATCTACTTGATCGTGCCCTAAGGAAACAATGGTCCAGCAAGCACCCTCTCGCTCTACGCGCATCTCATGTCCCCAAGCGTCGTGGCATACATTTGTCAAACGCTCCTCCGAAACCATCGTAAGACCATTCAATATCGCAACAGTCTCATCGTAGCGATTCCGCTCTCGTCTACTAATGTGGGATCTAATGAACACGATAGAGACCGCGCATATTGCAATTAATGCTGCCGATGCCATAATCGCTTTTTTCATTTCGGATAAGCACCTCCATAATTAAAACCCGAACTGTCATATTTTGAAGACCGCATTACTGCTTTCGTATACAGTACGCGATATTGTTTCTCTAACGCCTCTTTCATCTCGTTGCATTTTGAACATAGACGAGTTCCATCAAATTCATTCAACATCTTTAGGAAAGAAAATAGCGCATTGAACGAGTTCCAGTGATCCATTTCATGAGCATACGCCGCTTGCCATTCTTGAGTTGAGTTACGCTCGACGCCCCATTTCGCATTGTATCTCTTATACCGTTCATTCCATCTATCATGTCCAGGAGTCAGGATGGACAGTTCTCTATGCGCTGTGCCGTCTATTCGCAAAATACCAAACATTGTACAGTAAATTTTTATAGAGCATTTTCGCGAGAAATAAGCCCTGCTCTTCCTGCCAATATTATCTCTGACATTGTAGCGGTCTTCCATGATTGCAATCTTCTCGCCTAATGTGTCAAGGTTAAAAACTGCATTATTACCGCAAAAGCCATACAGGTTCACCCCACCTTTCTCCTCTATTGGATCGCGGTTGAGCCAGCGCATCAGGAGCGGATGGTAGAAGCGATAGCCGTAGTAGTAGAAACTTGTTTCGCCGTCAAAATATTTCGATGAGAACCTGTGGCGGAAGAAGTCGGCGAGAGGTCCAGACTTTGAGATGGCGTTTCCGAAGGCATCGTAGGTGTATTGAGCCACGGTGTAGCCGTTCGCGTCGAGATAGCGCGTGACGTTGCCGTTGTTGTCGTAGCATGGGATGTAGGTCGCTCCATCAACCGTCAGGTAGAGAAGTCCGCCGACGCCGCCCGCGCCCTGCACCGTGCCAGAGAGATCCTTGCCCCAGT